>DASUGD010000344.1:0-28411 GCA_036274195.1 Gemmatimonadaceae bacterium
GCCGTGCATCGCCGGTGCCGTCGGCCAGCCCTGTGCTGGCGACGCATCGGGTTCCGCGCCGTCGGCGGTGCCGTGCGCAAGAGAGAGGTCCGTGAGGAAGAATTCCTCCGAAGGCCGAGCGGCCGATGGATCGATCAGCGCGTCGACCGACCCGGAGGGATCGAGGTCGAAGGGGTCAACGTCCGGCGCGAGCATCGGCGTGTGGGCGTGAGGCTCGGCCGCTGGCTCGTTAGGCTGCGCGTCCGACGACGTGCCAAAGCTGGCGTCGATCTCGACCTCCTCGATCGACAGCGGAGCAAACCGCGGGTCAGGTTCCGTCGGTGCGGCGGCCGGGGGAGCGACTGGATCCGTCGCCGGCGGGGCGAACGAGGAGATGTCCGCGGCAGCTTCGGCGGCGGGTGCTGCTTCCACTGCCGGAGGCAGAGCATCGAGATCGCGAACGAGCTGCTCGATCTCCTCGTTGCGCGGATCGACCTCCAGCACGCGCTGGTACCAGCTGCGAGCCGTGTCGAGATCGTGCGCTTCCTTCGCTATGTCGCCGAGGTAGCGCAGCGCGATCAGGTTCTCGGGGTCGAGTCCGAGCGCCGAGTGAAAGATCTCCCGTGACTCATCGAGGCTGCCCGCCTCGAAGAGTGCCTGCGCGAGCACGATGTGCCCGCTGATGTGACCGGGCTGTTGCGGGAGGTGTGTCCTGCACAGCGCGATCGCCTGGTCGAGGTCCCCGGACTTGCGGTGCTCGTTCGCCAGCGGGGCGAAGTAGCGGCGCGGGTTCTCTTCGAATTTTTTCTTCAGCTCGTCAAGCCGGGCGCTGCTGGCCATTACATGCCCTCTCGTGCGCCGCGCGATCCGGGCGGCGGGACCGGTCAAAAAGTATATCCTTCTGACGACGTGAGTCAATCAGAAGTGACACTCTCTCTTGATTTTAGCTGCTGCAGCCGCCTACCTTTCGTGTTCCTTGTGACCCACGCTTTCGTGGCTCGCCCCTCCCGTCATACCGCTTGAGGAGTAACGCGCCGTGCTGCAATCGATGCGGAGCGCCGCTAAATACATCTGGATCTTCATCGTCATCGCCTTCGTTGGCGTGTTCCTGTTTACCGAGACGTCAGGCCTGCTAGGACGTGCCCGGATCACGACCGGGACAGCTGTTGCCAAGGTCAACGGTGACGAGATCCCATATACGACGTGGGTACAGGCCGCTCAGCAACGAATTCAGCAGGAACAGGAACAGCGCGGTCGCTCGCTCACGCTCGACGAGGAAGAGCAGATCCGCAACGACGTCTTCAATCAGCTCGTTCAGTCGCTGCTGCTTGACCAGGAGTACAAGCGTCGTGGTATCCGCGTCACAGACGAGGAGATCGTGCAAGCGGCGCAGTTCAGCCCGCCGCCGCAGTTCATGCAGTCGCCCGAGCTGCAGACCGATGGACGATTCGACCTCGAGAAATACCAGCGATTCCTGAAGAGCGCCGCAGCGCGGCAACAGGGGCTGTACTTCCAGCTGGAGAATTACTACCGGAACGAGATTCCGCGCGCGAAGCTCTACGAGTCGGTTGCGTCAGAGGTGTTCGTCACCGACGACGAGCTCTGGCAGGCTTACCGCGACCAGCACGATTCGGCCAAGGTCAGCTTCGTCACGTTCGACCCGGCTTCGGTGCCCGACTCCAGTGTCGCCGTGTCGGACGCCGAGATCAGCGCCTACTACGACGGGCACAAGAAGGAGCTCGAACGTCCGGGCCGCGCGGTGGTGTCGATTCTCTCGATCCCGCGCGTGGTGACGGCCGCCGACTCCGCCGCCGTTCGGGCGCACGCGGTCGCACTGCGTGACGAGATCCTGAAGGGCGCGAAGTTCGAGGATGTCGCAAGGCGCGAGTCCGCAGACACCGTCTCCGGTGCCAACGGCGGGTTCCTCGGGCGAACCGCGAAGGGCGCGTACGTTCCCGCCTTCGAAAACGCAGCCTACGCCCTCACCCCTGGACAGATCTCCGAGCCCGTAGAGACGCAGTTCGGCGTGCACCTCATCAAGGTCGATGAGCGGAAGGGTGACACGATTGCCGTTAGGCACATCCTGCTCCGCTACCAGCAGAGCGATTCCTCGGCGAGCCGCACCGACAAGCGCGCGGACTCGCTCGCGAAGATTGCCGCCGCGCAGACGACACCGCAGCCGTTCGACAGCGCCGCGAAGGTGCTCAAGCTGACGCCGGCGCACGGCATCGCGATCGAAGGCGAGCCACTCACCGTTGCCGGGCAGTACGTGCCGAGCGTGAGCGCGTGGGCGTTCTCCGGTGTGAAGCCCGGCGAGACCAGCGACTTGTTCGACTCCGACAACGGATATGTCCTGGCGCGACTGGACTCGCTGCAGGCCGGCGGCCTTCCGCCGCTCGCCCAGGCGCGCGACGAGATCAAGCGAACGCTCATCGCCGAAAAGAAGCTCGACCAGCTGATGACGAAGGCAAAGGAGTTTGCCACGGCGGCGGCGTCATCGACGCTGGAGTCGGCGGCGTCGTCGCGTGGACTCACGGTCACGACGAGCGAGACCTTCACGCGCGGCGGGTTCGTTGCTGGCCTGGGCCGTCTCAACGAGGCGATCGGTGCCGCGTTCTCGCTCCCCGTGGGTGCAGTGAGCAACCCCGTTCGGACGAGTGACGCCGTCGCGGTGATCCGGGTGGACCGGCGCGTCGATGCGGATCACGCCGCATGGGAGGCGCAGAAGGCGACGCAGCGACAACAAGTCACGCAAGGTCTGCGTCAGCAGCGCATCCAGGCTTTCCTGCAGCAACTGCGCACCGATGCGAAGATCGACGATCGGCGAAAATCGCTCGCCGAGGCGGCGAGGCAGACGACGTCGTAGGGAATCGGGAATAGGGAACCAGAACCCCCGGGATGTCACTCGCTCCGTGCGAGGCATCCCGGGGGATTTCTATTCCCGATTCCCTATTCCCGATTCCCTATCAGCTCAAAAGACGCTTCGGCTCCGGCCTTTCTTCCTGCGCCTGCGTCTCACGCGCCGGGTTCTGGATTCGGTCCGAACCGTAGTCGCGATCGAACCGTGCATCACTCGCCGGCTCGCGAAGCGATCGGTCGACGTCCGTAATGCTCTTCTTGAACTCCCGAATCCCCTTCCCCATCGACGAGCCGATCTCCGGCAGGCGCTTCGCGCCAAAGAGCAGGAGCACGACAACGAGGATGAGGAGGATCTCCATGAACCCCATGTTCCCGAAATTCATATCGTCTCCTAGAACAGCGACCGGGCAATGAGATAGGCGATCAGCACGCCGACGAGACTCAATAGTGATACATCCAACGCTATCGGTCCGATGGCGAATTTCAAGATAACGAGGTCGATGGGCAATGGGCCAACCGACGGTGTCACGCCCGTGGTAAGAAACTCCTTCACCGCGCCAACCGGAAGGAATTTCCGGGCGAACTGCGTCATGAAGCCGCCAACGATGAAGCCGATCGCTAATACTACACCGTGGAACAGGGGTCGGTGCCGCGACGAGCTGCGCGTCGCCATCAAGACCGCCGATCCATGACGTAGCCGATCGACTCCGCGAGCGAATTGCGATAAACGCTCTCGGGCAGCTCTGCGAGCGCCTCCTCAGCCTGCTGCGCGAAGTCCTCGCCCCGGCGGCGGGCGTACTCTAGCCCACCCTCGTCCCGAACGATGTCGACGACCTCGGCGATCAGCGCATCGTCCGGGTCGGGATTCGTGAACAGCGCTTCGACGCGACGGCGTGCGGGCGCAGTCATCTTCCGGAGCGCGAAGATCAAGGGCAGCGTCACCTTGTGCTCGCGAAGGTCGAGCCCGGTTGGCTTCCCCGTCGTCTCCTGAGCCTCCGTATAGTCGAGCAGATCGTCCGCCACCTGGAACGCCATCCCGAGACGCTGCCCAAATCGCGTCAGCGCTTTCCGGTACCGTTGCGCACCGCACAACGCCCCGACCTCGCACGCCGCCGCGAACAGCGACGCCGTCTTCGACTCGATCAGGGTGTCGTAGTCGTCCTCGGAGAACGCCAGCGCGTCGAGCGCCGCCAGTTGTCGCATCTCTCCGAGCGTGAGCGCGTTCGAGGCATTCGTGAACACCGCCAGCGGCTCCATGTCCCCGAGCCGGACGAGGTCCGACAGCGCTCGCGAATACAGAAAGTCGCCCATGATCACCGACACCTGATGACTGAACAGGGCGTTGATCGTGGGACGTCCGCGTCGCATGACGGAATGGTCGACGGCGTCGTCGTGCACCAGCGTGGCCAGGTGGATGAGCTCCGCGACCGCCCCCAGGGTCGTAGCGCGCGCCTCGGGCGACCCATCCACGTTGCTCGCGAGGAGCAAAAGGGTGGGCCGAACCATCTTGCCCTTTGCCAGCAGCAAGTGCGCGTTGACGTCCGAGACGAGGGGATTGTCGGTGGCGACGATGCGCCACATCTCGTCGATCACTTCCCGCAGCCCCGCCTGCACGGGGGTCTGAATCTGCCGGAGTGTGTCGGCCAGTGATGGTGAGCTGTTGGCTCGTGCGGTCAAGTCGCCTTCCGTTCGATCGCCCTGATTCGGTCCGCCACGTCGCGAAACTCGATGTCGACGGCAAATACCCGTTGATAATAATCGAGGGCGTCTCGGTTCCTGCTCAATGCCTCGTGCGCCCTGCCTAGAAGGTAAAGCACGCCGACGAGATGATGGTCATCTCCCTCGCCGACCGCTACGGCTCGGGACAGAACGGACGTTGCGACCTGGTACTGATTCTTCTCGAAGAAGCATTGGCCGAGGGCCTCGTAGGCGCGCACGCGGTTCGAGTGGCCGCGCAGGGCCTTCTGAAACTCGCCGACCGCCTCGTCGATGAGGCCCATCTCCTTGTACGCGACGCCAAGATCGTAGTGGCTCTCGTAGTCCTCCTCGTCGACGTTGTCGGCGACGCCCTGCTTGAACCGCTTGAGCATCTCCTGAAAGTCCGCTTCTTCGTCGCCGGTGGGAGGTTTCTCCTCGGTCACCATGCGCGTGGACTTGGGGCTCTCGCCCGATCGAAGCCAGTCGCCAAGGTCGATGAAGTCACCGTTCGTTGCCGCACTGCGATCGAGTGGCGACGGCTTGTGCGACGGCGCCGGCGCGCCGAGCCCGTTCGAGGCGCGCGCCGCGGCGGGAGGCGCGTGCACTGCGCGGTGCGAATCGCGCGAGGCTGCCGGCGCAGCTGGCGGACGGACGACGACTGGCGCGGTCGTCGGAGCGGGAATCGCTGCAATCGCGCCCGAGCCCTTGGGCGGCGACATCGACGACACGGATTCCACGGCAGCCTGCGCACGCGCGTCGTCTGGCGCGAGCTCCAGGACGCGCTGGTACACCGCACGCGCCTTTCGCTCTTCGCCCGAGCGGAACAGCGCATCGCCAAGCTCGAGGTACGCCTCGATCAGTTTCACCCGATCGTTGGACCGAAATGCCAGCTCGACCCGCTTCTGGTGGTGCCGGGTCGAATCGGGGGAGAGGCGAATGAGCTCGTCGACGATCGTTAGCGCGCGTTCCAGATCACCGATGCGCTCCAGCTCCGCGGCCACCTGGTCGAGCTTTTGGACACCGTTGGCCCGCTCGCCTGATTCCAGCATGCGCTCGGCGTCGGCGCGTTGAATCTCCCATTCCGCGCGGTGCTCGACCGGTGGTTCCGGCTGGGTCGTGGGCCGGACAACGGGCGACGCCGGTTGCGCCGGCTCGACGGATGCCGTTTCTGCAACCTCCTCATCGGCCGCCTGAATGCCGCTGATGGCGGTGTTTGCCGGTGTCGGCGCGGCCGCCCGTTCCGCGAAGGCTGGTGCCTTGATTGGATCATCGATCGGACGCTCGACGGGCTCCTCGTCGCGCGAGGACGGATACGTCACCGGCGCGGCAACCATCTCCGCCGTTGCGCCAGCAACCGGCGTTGGTGGCGAGTCGAAGTCGAGCCGGTCATCGCGGTTGAACGGGGCGGTGTCCGACGCGCCCTCCGGCTCGATCCCGCCAAAAATCATGTCGTCCCCGGTCGCGCTCGCGTCATCCAGGACGAGTGCGTCCAGCCCGCCACTGAGCGTCGCGTCGGCGCCTAACGCGGATGCCAGACTTCCGCCCGAGGTCACGTCGTCGGCGGATGGCAGTGCCATGTCGCCCAGATCGAACGACGGGAAGGCGACGTCCGGGTCGAGCGAGAGGAGCGGAGTGGCGTCCACGACGTCGCCATCACTCCTAGGCGGCGACCGAAAGTCGAACAGATCGCCACCGTCGGGCTCCGGCGGCGCCGTGAAGTCGGCAGCGAGGTCGCCATAGTCCACCGCGAGGGACGGGCCCGCGACGGGCGCGGGTGTCTCCGTCGTGAGTGCGGCGTGTGTCGGCTCGGGATCCGGAACGCGGGACGCTTCGGTCGGCTGGGACATTTCGAGCGCGGCGACGTCGCTGCCCGCCGTGGCCGCTGCCGGTTCGGCGGCGAGCGCGAAGTCGAGCGGGCCATTCGAGACGTGCTGGGCCGCCGTTGCCGACGCATCGACGTCGAACCCTCCGATTTCGTCGGCGCTCGGCAGCTCCTGTCCAATGTCGAGCAGCGGAATCGTAAGCGCCGCTTCCTCGTTAGGCTCCGCCAGGTCGAGCGCTTCGACCGGGATGGTGTCCAGTGCCGGCGGTACTGGCGCGTGAGTCTGATCGTCGAGCGTGATCAGCACGAGGTCCGGATCGCTCACCTGGTGACCAGACGGCGTCGGGACGGCGCGCGGTGTCGGCGCTCTCGAAGCCGGCGTTGGTGCCGCTGATGGAGCCGGGCTTGCCACCGGCGGAGGTGCCGACTTTGGCGCCCGGCCACTTTCCTCGTACGACGTGTCGAGGAAGATGAGATCCGACGACTTCTGAGGGCGGTACGAGCCGGACACGCGTGGAACCGCTTCCGGATCGATCGACTTCATCCGATCGACCGTCGCGCGGGCCTCGGCCATGCGGCCTTCGCTATCCAGCTTGTCGTGCAGTTTCTGCAGCTGCTCGAGGGCCTCGTCCTGCCGGTTCTCCTTCGTCAGCTGCTCGGCGAGCATCAGCCGAATGTCATCCTGATCCGGGCAGAGGTCGGCAAACTCCTTCAGCGCACGGAACGCTTCGTCGATCTGCCCCGCCTTCTGCATGCGGTCGGCGTACTCGAGGAAGTTCTTCTTCGCATCGCTCTTGAAGCCTTTCGTGGCGCTGATCTTCCCGAGCTTGTAGTAGATCGACGCCCGTCCGGGGGCCTGCCGCAGCACGCGGTTGCAGAGCGCTATCGCGTTGTTGTGGAATCCGCGCTCGGCGTAGAGATCGACGGCCTTCTCGAAGTAGGCCAGCGCGTCCGAGGAGCTCCCCGTTCGCAGCATCAGGTCGCCGACCCGGTTGTACAGCGAGATATCCGCGTCGTCGATCGCCCCGTCGCTCTCCTGAAGGAACTGCACGTAGAGGGCGACGGCCTTGTCGAACTGTTTCTTCTGTTCCAGTTCGATCGCTTTCTTCTTCAGCTTCGCTGCGTTGGACATCAGCGCGTGGAACTCATTCGGTCAATGCCTTGCACGAGGGCGTGGCCGTGATGGTCCGGGAGGGTATCGCCGGTCGACTGGTGACAGAGTCGCCCCTGAACCCAGGTGGCGACGCATCGGTTGTCGCCGTACCAATAGGGCAGCTCGCGGACATCCTCGGCAGCGAACAGCGCAAGGTCCGCGGAAAAGCCCGGCGCGAGCTGCCCCACCTCGCCCGCGAGCGAGAGTGCGGCTGCGCCGTTCACCGTCGATGCGATGACGGATTCCGCGACGCTCAATCGAAGCTGACTCACCCCGAGGGTCATGACGAGTGGAAAGTTCGTCGTCGGCGACGTGCCGGGATTGAAGTCGGTCGCCAACGCGACTGCGGCGCCGGCATCCACGAGCGCCCGGGCGGGCGCCTGTTTTTCCTTCCCGAGGAAGAGCATCGTTCCGGGAAGCAGCGTGGCAACGGTAGTGGAGGCGGCGAGCACGCGGATTCCGGTATCGGAGATGGCTGCGAGATGGTCGGCTGACGTGGCCCCGATCTCCGCGGCGAGCTCGGCTCCGCCTGACGCCCGGAGCTCGTCGGCGTGGAGCTTGAGCCCCAACCCGGCGGACCGCGCGGCAGTGAGAATCGTTCTCGACTCGTCGATCGTGAACACACCCGGTTCGCAGAAGACATCCGCGAAACGGGCAAGCCTCCCCGACGAGACGGCGGGGAGCATCGTAGAGACGAGCAAGCGGACGTATTCGGAACGTCCGTCGTGCATCTCGCGGAATTCGAGGGGGATTTCGTGTGCGCCAAGCCATGTTGGCACGACGCGCATGCGCAGAAGTTCACCCAGTTTCCGAATGACACGGAGCGACTTGAGCTCGTCGTCGGGAGTAAGCCCGTACCCGGACTTCACTTCGACGGTGGTGACCCCGTGGGCACCGAGCCGCCGCAGGCGCGGAATCGCGAGGTCGATCAGCTCGCCTTCCGACCTGGCACGAAGGTCACGCACCGACGAATGGATCCCGCCCCCGCGCCGAGCGATCTCCATGTAGTCGAGACCTGACGCTCGAAGCTCCTGTTCCTCGAAGCGCGGCTTGCCGAAGATGGCATGGGTGTGCGAGTCGACGAGTCCCGGCGTGAGCACGCGGTTGGTGCAATCCACGCGTGCCGCATCGCGATATCGCTGTTCCATGTCGGCCTGCGGCCCGACATCGACGATCCGCTCGCCGTGGACCGCGACGGCGACGCCGGTCACAATCCCGGCGTCGTTC
The DNA here is from genome assembly GCA_036274195.1 of Gemmatimonadaceae bacterium. Lineage (GTDB taxonomy): Bacteria > Gemmatimonadota > Gemmatimonadetes > Gemmatimonadales > Gemmatimonadaceae > JAJKIV01. The sequence continues at coordinate 8,739 of DASUGD010000344.1, forward strand.
ATCTCACGCCCGCGACGCGCGCGCGCCGGGCCGGCGCACGTCACCACCTGCGAGGCGTTGATGAACAATAGCCGGGAGGTCTCCCGGTCGGTCACGCCATCACGTCCCTAACGCGGGACAACCTGAGCGGAGCCTGTGCCTCACCGCGGCACCCATAGTAGCACGCGTTGCAGTCGATCGGCTTGTACTCGCGGAACTGCGTCCAATGGAAGTCGACGGGAAAGTCCGGGCAGCGCTTCACGTGACCGGTGGGATCAATGTGAATGGTTCGAAGTCCCGAACGACACGGCTCCGTCATCTCACCGCGAACATAACGCGGAATCTGCTCCAGGTAGTAATCCGAGTTCGTGATCACCCCACGTTTGCGACGCTTGAACGCCAGTATCTCTCGCACCAGGTCGTCGATCGCGCGGAACTGTTCCTCGCGCACGAGGTGCGACTTGTTTCCGTTCTTGGCGTCGGTGTACACGCTGAGGTTCACGCCGCATTTCATCTCCGCTGCTTTCTCGGCAATCGGTATCACCTGGTCGAAATTGTTGTCCTTGATCACCACATTGAACCGGATGTTGTCGATCCCGCGGTCGCGCATGATCGCAGCGTTGCGGAAGATCTTCGCGGTCAGGCCCGGGATCCCGCGCGCCTCGTCATGGCGCCCGTCGAGGTAGTCCAGCGAAATGCTGAACTGATTGATGCCGGCCTCCCACAGTGACCACGCGCGCTCGGGCGTCAGCGTTCCGCCGTGCGTGATCATCGTGATGTACTTGATGCGAATGGCCCGGTGGACGGCGGACACGAGGTCCTCGAGATCCCGGCGAAGCGTCGGCTCACCGCCGGTGAACGTCACTATCATCGGGTTGAAGAAGCGCGCGGCGTCGGCGAAGCTCTTCAGTTCGTGATCCTTCGTGTCCGCCGGTGTCTTCCAGTAGTCGCAGAAGCCGCAGCGCGCGTTGCACCGCATGGTGACCTCGAAGTGCACGAGGATCGGACGGCGGCGGGCCGTGAGCCAGGCGTACTTCGCGAGAAAGAGGGGGACGTGATAGGGTTTGAATCGAGCGGAAAGCATGGGATGACGGGAACGGGGAACGGGGGAACCGGGAACCGACGACTTCGTACCCGAACAGCTCGATCGCGCTCGACGAGGTCACTTCATGTTCCGTTCCGATTCCCGTCGGCGCCTGGCGCATCACCGGCCATGGGCAACTGTATCCCTTCGCGCGCGGCGGTCTCGATCGCGCGTTCGTAGCCCGCGTCGGCGTGGCGCGCGACGCCAATGCCAGGATCGTTCGTCAACACCCGTTCGAGCCTAACGCGCATCTCGGGTGTGCCATCGGCGACGATCACCTGTCCCGCGTGCAGCGAGTTGCCGATGCCGACGCCCCCGCCGTGATGGAAGGAGACCCAGCTCGCCCCGCTGGCGACGTTCACGAGCGCATTGAGGATTGCCCAATCGGCGATGGCGTCGCTCCCGTCTTTCATCGCCTCGGTTTCGCGAAACGGCGACGCTACGCTTCCGGTATCGAGGTGGTCGCGGCCGATGACGATCGGCGCCGAGAGCTCGCCGCGCGCCACGAGGTCGTTGAGCGCGACGCCGAATCGCGCCCGCTCACCCTGTCCCAGCCAGCAGATGCGCGCCGGCAAGCCCTGGAACTGCACCGTCTCACGCGCCATCGTGATCCATCGGCGCAGGTGCGTATTCTCGGGGAACAGCTCGAGCACCAGCTCATCGGTGCGGTAGATGTCATCGGGGTCGCCGGAGAGTGCCACCCAGCGGAACGGCCCCTTCCCTTCACAGAAGAGCGGGCGGATGTACTCTGGCACGAAGCCCGGGAAAGCGAACGCGTCCCGCACACCCGCGTCGAACGCCACGGTGCGGATGTTGTTTCCGTAGTCGAACGTGATGGCACCGCGGCGCTGCATCTCGAGCATCGCGTTCACGTGCGAGACGATGGACTCCGTCGCGCGCCGGATGTACTCCTCGGGCGCGGATCGTCGCAGTTGCGCGGCGTCCGCCAGCGTGAGCGCGTTAGGTACGTACCCGTTGAGCGTGTCGTGCGCGCTCGTCTGGTCGGTGAGGACGTCGGGGGTCACGCCACGCCGCACGAGCTCGGGAAGCACCGCGGCGGCGTTTCCGACGAGGCCGACCGACAAGGGACGCGCGGCCGCCACCGCTTCGCGGACCCACGCCAGCGCCTCCTCGAGGTCGGATGTCTTCCGATCGAGGTACCGGGTGGCAAGCCGCTTGTCGATTCGCGATTCGTCGACGTCCACGCCGAGGAACGCGGCACCGTTGAGCGTCGCCGCGAGCGGCTGCGCTCCGCCCATCCCGCCGAGCCCCGCGGTGAGCACGAAACGGCCAGCCAGCGTTCCGCCGAAGTGCCGCTGCGCGACGGCACCGAATGTCTCGTACGTGCCCTGCAGAATGCCCTGGCTGCCGATGTAGATCCATGACCCCGCGGTCATCTGCCCGTACATCGTGAGACCGAGACGTTCCAGTTCGCGGAACTTCTCCCACGTTGCCCACCGCCCGACGAGGTTGCTGTTCGCGATGAGCACGCGAGGCGCAGTGGGCTGCGTGCGGAAGACCGCCACGGGCTTTCCGCTCTGCACGAGCAGCGTCTCGTCGGGTTCCAGGCGACGCAGGGTCGCGACGATCGCGTCGAACGCCTCCCACGACCGAGCGGCGCGGCCGGTCCCGCCGTACACGACGAGATCCTCGGGTCGCTCGGCAACCTCGGGGTCGAGGTTGTTCATGAGCATGCGGAGGGCCGCTTCCTGCTGCCACCCCTTGCACGACAGCGCGGTACCGCGAGGCGCCCTAACGACTCGTGGGCCGTGAGGCGCAGACTCGGTGGATCGCGTAGCGACGGACGTAGCAGTCATGCGATGGCCATGGGGACATCGGTGAAACGGCCCGCCGCGACGGCGCGGGCGAGCGCGGCAATATCTGGCGCGAGCACTCGATCCTGCTCGAGGGGTCGAACGAGCTCGCGGACCACCACAATGGCTTCCTCGACAGCACGCGCCGCGCGCAGCGGCCTCCGGTACTCCACCCCCTGCGCCGCGCACATGAGCTCAATGCCGATGACGTGCTGCACATTGCGCACCACCCGCTGCAGCTTCCAGGCGGCACCCATGGCCATCGGCACGACGTCCTCCTTACTGCCGTCCGTGGGGATAGTATCCACGCTCGCCGGGTGGGACAGCACTTTGCATTCGCTCGCCAGCGCCGCCGCGGTCACCTGCGCCATCATGAAGCCCGAGCAAACGCCTGCGTCGCGCGTCAGGAAGGGTGGCAACCCCTGATTGAGATCCGGGTGCACGAGGCGATCGATGCGGCGCTCGGCGATGGTCGCGAGGTTGGTGAGCGCGATCGCGAGCACATCGAGCGCGAGCGCGACGGCCTGTCCGTGAAAGTTCCCGCCGCTCAGCAGCTCGCCGTTTTCGAACACCAGCGGGTTGTCCGTCGCCGCGTTCAGTTCACGACCCACGAGCGACCCGGCGAACTCGATGGCATCGGCGACGGGGCCATGCACCTGCGGCATGCAGCGCAGTGCGTACGCGTCCTGAACACGCGGATCGCCGTGGCGATGCGATTCGCGGATTTCGCTGTCCGCAAGCAGCTCTCGCAGCAGCGCGGCCGACCGCTGTTGGCCGGCCTGCCCGCGCGCCTCGTGAATGCGCGCATCGAACGCGACTGGCGTACCTAACAACGCTTCGAGCGACATTGCCCCGGCGACGTGCGCAGCTCCCCAGAGGCGTCGCGCGTCCGACACCGCGAGGGCGGCGATCGCGGTGTGCGCCTGTGTGCCGTTGATGAGCGTTATGCCCTCCTTTGGGCCGAGCGCGAGCGGCGCAAGCCCGTGGCGGCGCAACATGTCGGGTGCGGGACCACGCGTCGTGTCGTCGTACAGCTCACCCTCGCCGATCATCGCCAGCCCCAGATGCGCGAGCGGCGCGAGGTCGCCACTCGCACCGACGCTTCCCTGCTCTGGAATCGGCGGCCACAGCCCCGCGTTGAGCATGCTCACCAGCAGCTCCGGCAACTGCGGCCGTGCGCCCGAGTAGCCCTTCGCGAGCACGTTCGCCCGCAGCAACATCATGGCGCGCGTGGCCTCACGCGTCAGGATCTGCCCCACGCCGGATGCGTGACTCCGCACCAGATTGACCTGCAAGTCCGCGAGCCGCTCCGGCGGTATGGCCACCTCGGAAAGCTTGCCAAACCCCGTGGTCACACCGTACACGACTTCACGATCCCGCACGATGCGGTCGACGTGATGGTGCGCCCGGAGCATTTGGTCGCGGGCGTCGTCCGCCAGCGACACGGTGCGACCGCCACGCGCGACAGCCTCCACATCGACAATGGTGAGTGACCGCCCGTCGAGAATGACAGAGGCATTCATAGCGCGGAATGTCGGGACGCGCTGCGCGCAAGGCAAGCGCCCAATGTCATTCCGAGCGCAGCGAGGAATGACAACCGCGCCCGGGACGGCTTACTGAAATCCCCCGGGCGTTCGCCCGTAGCTGCGCCGGTCGTAATTGAACTTCAGGTCCGGCTGCGCGCGCAGCGCAATGAAGAAGTTGAACGCAAAGTTGCCGTTGGGGGATTGCGTGAATGCAAAGATCGCGTCCCAGTCGTGCAACTCCCGCCGGAGCGACACGGTGTGCATGCCGAACTCGTGTCGCACGAAGTCGTAGTTGGTGGTCCACTGCATCGCCCACTTCGGCGTTATGCTGAAGCGCGTCGAGCCCTGAATGTTCTGCGTCGGAGGGCTCTGATAGACCTGGCTGCCACCGGTCGTCGGCGCATAGGGATCCTGCACCCCCGGCGTCGACGTGTGCTGCTGGATGCACTGGTCGTACGCGAACGGGTCGACGTTCTGCAGGTACGCGCACTGCTGCTGCGGATTGACGACGATGGCATTCGGGTTCGGCCGGAACTGCTGTTGGCTGTACGTCAGGTCCACCTGCCACCCCGAGCCGACTCTGCTGAACTGCTCGCGCATTCTCGTCGCCGTGTTCACGCTCCCGGCGATCTTCTGACGCGCCAGCGAGCGCCGCTCGGATGAGTCGCTCGTCGCCGCCGCCGCCGTTGGGGTCGGCGTCTGCGCCGCGTTGAGGTCGTAGCCGAACAGTTTGGCGAGACCAACCACGATACTGGACTGCCGGTTCAGCGATAGCGATCCGCGCACGGATTCGCGGAACGGCTTGAACCGCGCGGTATCGCTCGTCAGCGGATCGCCCTCGAACAGCGAGTAGTCCACGCCGATGTCGAATCCGGGCAGCAGGTCGGACCGCGCGGTGTATCCAAACCTCGGCGTGACGAACCCCGACTTGCCCGTGCGACGCGCACGCAGGATGTCGTACTGAAGTGACGTAAAGTTCAGCGACAGCAGCTTCACGCGCTTCTTGGACTCGTCGCTCACCGTATCGCTCTTGCCGCGCAGCTTGCCCTCGATGTTCGTCGCCAGCGTTAGGCTCACGATGTTCTGCGCCCGCGCGGCGATGTACCCCTGACGCGTCTGGTTCGTGGCCCGGAGGAAGTCGTCACTCACCGTGGCTTCCCCGGCGTAGCTGTAGGAGATGACCGGTGAGATCGAGTGGCGGAATCGCTCGATGGGTCCGAAGCCCGGGAACAACCCGAAAAACGTCGGCGACGCGGACAGTCCCCAGCGCGGCCGCTTGGCCTGCCTGACGAATGCGCCGTTCGAGAACTCGCTGCGAAGCATGAACGCGTGCGGGTCGACATTCTCGAACGTGACGGAGGGCGTGAGCTTCCACGTGGACTGGAAGAAGCTCGGGAGATTGATCCCGGTCGTCCAATCGACGGTCGTCAGGAAGTCCCGGTCGTACGTGATCGTCTGCTTCTTCGACGAATCCGCCGGGTCGAACACCGTTTTCGTGAACGGGAAGTCGTTGAGGTTATCCGAGAACCGGAACGAATTCGTCCACGTGAACCCGCCGATCTTGATCGGCGTATCGAAGCTCGCGCTGGTCTGTCGCGTGCTCTGATCGAGCTTGACGCTGTCGACGCCAATGCCGTTCAGGTTCGGGCGGTAGGCGTAGAGAGAGGCCCCGGTCTGGTCGATGTGCAGCGATTGATGGCTGCTCGCCTGGAAACTCGGCGTCCACGTCAGCCAGCTGGCAAAGTTGATCGGCTTGCTCGCGAGGTTCAGGCTGGGAAAGTCCTGGTCGACCTGTTCGCGTCCGGGATACTGCTTTCGCGACCCGCCAATGCCCAGCTGGAACGCGCCGATCTGCTGCTGGTAGTTCAGTCGGGAATCGATGGTCGCGAGCGCGTTGTACGGGTTGAACGTGTTCTGTCGCTGAAGAGTCGTGCTCGACGCGTAGTTCAGGTTCATCGTCAGGCGGCTCTTCTGCGAGAACTGCTGGTCGTGACTCCAGGAGTACGTCTGGTTCTTGAGTCCGTCGCTCTGCGTCAGGAACGACACATCGATTCCGCCGCTCAGGAAGCGGTTGAGCCATCGATAGTCGAAGCTGCCCTTGTAGCGCGTCCAGCCCGGGTCGCCCGGAGTCGCCCCGGCGCTGCTTCGCCAGTCCATCGCGACCTGGGCGTCGTAGTAGTCGCTGATCGCGAAGTAGTAGCCGAGGTCCTCGATCGTGCGGCGGTAGTCCGGGCTGTTGCGGACGATGTCGCTGACGCCGAACCGCGGCGGAATGACCCCGCTGCGCCGCCCGGAGCGGAGATCCTGGAACACGAACGGCAGCCAGAAAACCGGCACATCACCGATGTACAGCACAGCGGGCCGCGCGACCATCACGTCCTTCGAGATGACCTTCATCTCCTTGGACGCGAAGTGATAGTGCGGCGTCGTGTCCGTGCAGCTGGTGATCCACCCATCCCGGGCGTAGAACGCGTTCTTCTTGGCGGCCGTCGTGTCGTTCTTGAAGCCCGTCACCTTGCCGTGGACGACCCATACCTGGCCACTGTTGACCGAGGTTGTCACGCCGTACGCCTTGCCACGGCGCGAGGCCACGTCGTACTGGATGCGCCTCGCGCGAATGTCGTCTTGCGACCCCGTCGGATCCTGGAGCACGACCTCGCCGGTGTCTTTCGCCACGGCCGTCACGACGTCGAGCGAGTCGTTGTAGACGACGGTATCGCCAATGAGAACGGCATCAGGTCGGCCGACCGCCGCCATGCCCTCCAGCTTGATCGTCCGATCCTTCGCCTGGAGCTCGACGCGCTGCCCCTGGTATTTCGTGGGCGTATAGCCTTCCCGCTTGAGCAGCTCGTTCATGACGGAGTCGGGCTCCGCCCACTCGACCCTCACCTTGGCAGTGCTGTCGGAGTTCAGGCTATCGCGACGCGCTTTGCTCGTGTCCCCGGGAGCGCGGAGCGTATCGCCTCGTGCGCGTGTAGTGTCGCGTCGCGCCGTCGTGTCGCGCACCTGAGCGTTTACATCCACGGGCAGTGCGACCGCCCCGGCGACCACGGCCAGCATCCCGACCGCGAGCCCTGCGCGCCTAACGATCACGCGCCGAGGAGCGCTCACGACCCGCGCGACGCGCTCGATGACACGTCCCCTTCCCAGGGCTCCGTCGCCAGGCGCTGCGGCTCCCGCTCGTTCGCCTTCGCTTCGGCATCCTCCTCGGCGGCGCGCTGCGCCTCACGCTTTCGCCGGCGGCGATAGACGATCACCGCCAGCACGACGCTGAGCTCGTAGAGCAGGTACAACGGTGCGGCGAGCAGCAGCGTCGTCCACACCAGATCGCCGGGCGACAGCAGCGCACCCGCGACGACGCACAGCACCAGCGCGTGCCGCCGATACCGTCGCAGGAATTCCGGTGTCACGATGCCGAGCGTCGCCAGCAGCAGGATGACGATCGGCAGCTCGAAACACAGCCCGAACGCGAGCGACATGTTGACCGCGAAGCTGAAGTACTCGCGGTACGTGATCATCGGCTCGAGGGCGTCGGTGTTCGCCGCGATCTGCATGAGCCAGCCGATCGCGAGCGGCAGCACCACGTAGAACGAGAGCGCCACACCCGACACGAAGAGTAGGATCGCGCCGAAGATCACCGGCAGAACGACACGCTTCTCGTGTCGGTAGAGCGCCGGCGCCAGGAAGGCCCAGACCTGATACAGAATGATCGGCAGCGCGAGCACGATCCCGATCGTCACCGACGCCGAGATCAGAACCGAGAACGGGTCCGCCGGATGCGTGTACTTGAGCTTGTTCCCGTGGAGATACGGGAGGATCGGCCCTTCGAGAAACTTGAAGATGTCGAACCGCTGCAGGACGATGAACGCGGCGACGACACCGAGCACCACGGCGAGGAGTGACCAGATGATTCGCCATCGGAGTTCCTCGAGGTGATCGAGGAACGGCATCTCCGCGCTTTCGTTGGCCGAGGCCATCACACTCTCCCGGCGCCGCGACTATTCGCTACCCGGTCGGAGTTGCTCACGGGCGAGCGACGCTTCATCGGAGCGCGGATACTTGTCGATGACGGCCTGGAACGCCTGGCGGGCTTCACGATCGCGCTTGGCCTTCTGCAGAAAGAGCCCGTGCTTGTAGAGCGCCGTGGCGGCGCGCGGTGCGCTCGGGTACTTCGAAACGACCAACGAGAATACCGAGTCGGCGCCGGAGGTGTTCCCTTCCGCCTGTAACGTCTCGCCGATGTAGTACTGCGCGTCGGGAGCCAGATCGGAGGTGGGGTATTGGTCGAGCAACGTTTGAAAGCCGCTGCGCGCCGTGCTGTGACTCCCGCGGCTCATCTGGTCGAACGCGAGCTTATACAGCGTCGCGGGGCCGGGCTGCCCACCGGCCGCGGCCGCTCGCGTCGTGTCGCCGGGGACGCCGGCCACGCCGGGGACCGGCGCGGGCGGCGGGGCGCTCTTCTCCTCGAGATCCCGACGCAGGTCGAGCAGTCGCTGCTGACTCGCCCCCGTCAGCTCCTGAATCTGCACCAGCTGCTCCTGGATGTTCCGAATATCGCCCTGCGCATTCGCCTGCCATCGCACCATGCGCGCGCTCGTCGCGCGCAGCGAATCGTTGACCTGGCCCAGCGTGGCGGCCACCTCGGCCAACTGAGCTGCGCGCGCGGAGTCGGCTGTCTGCTGGGATGCCCGGAACTTCGTGATGTCGTCCTGGAGAATGCGGACGTCATTCCGGGTGGCGAAACACGCACCCGTCGCCAGCGCGAGCGCGACGGGTGTGAGCCGAAGAGCGAAACGAATCATTCGCTACCTGCTGGAAGTTTGCACCGCGGTAATCTGGCCGCCCGTGATCTCGAACTCATCGCGCCGGTTGCGCGACCAGCAGCCTTCAGACTCATCGGTGCACGTTGGACGTTCCTCACCGAAGCTTACGATCTCGATCCGACTTCCGTCGACGCCGCGATCGGTGAGATACCGCTTCGCCGCCGCCGCGCGCCGTTGGCCAAGCGCGAGGTTGTACTCATCCGAGCCGCGACTGTCGGTGTGGCCCGCGATCCGGATCCGAACGCCCGTGTTCTGGGTGAGCACGGGAACCTTGGCATCGAGCTTCGCGCGCGAGTCGTCCGTGATATCCGAACGATCGTAATCGAAGTAGATCGTCGCGGTCAACGCGGCAGTTGCGGCTCTGATCGCTTCGGCCTTGGCCGCGTTGTTACGGGCCTCCACACACGCGGCATCACACGTGGGCTCCGACGGTGGAGGCGGCGGGGCCGGCTGCGGTGCGGGAGCAGGCTGTTCCACCGGCGCCGGCGCTACCTCCGGCTTCTTCTTGCAGGCACCAAGCGCGACGAGAGCGATGACCGACAACGAGACGGTTCGAGAAGCACGATGCATGATCTCTCCGAATTCCAGTGGGAGGAAGGAAACGAACTGGTCTACCGCGTTAGTGGGGGCGACCATGCAGGAAGACGCACACCCCCGTTTCGCGTCAACTGTCGCCACCGCCCCGACTCCGAGTCGATGACGAACAGCTGCTTGGATCCCGTCCGCGTCGACGAGAAAATGATGTGACGACTGTCGGGCGCCCACGATGCGTCCTCGTTGCTCCCGTCACTCGTCAGCTGCTTCACGCTTCGGTCGCGCAGTGAGATCGTATTCAACTGGAACGACCCATCGGTCTGCTGCGACTGGTACGCGATCAGCCTTCCGTCCGGCGACCAATCCGGGTTCGAGCGATAGTTCTGATCGCCGACACTGTAGGTCAACGGCTGCGGATTCGTCCCGTCCGCGTCGCTAATATATATCTCCGGGTGCCCGAGGCGACCCGATGTGAAGGCGAGCCGGCGACCATCGGGGCTGAACGTCGGACTCGTGTTGTCCGACCCGCGACCCACGGTGATGCGCCGCGCCGGCCCGCGCTCGAACACCGTCGTTGCGAAGAGATCCGTGCCGGACTCCTCGCCGTGCGTGTAGACTATGACGACACCGTCCGGCGCGAAGACCGGTGTGCTGTTCAACCCGCCGCCGACGGCCTCGATCCGTCGTGCCCCGCCCGATGTGAGATCGAGCACATAGATCTGGCAACAACCGTGTGCACCGACCAGGGAATAGGCGAGGTGCGTTCCCTTGGGGTGCCAGCTGGGTGACATCACCCCGGCCTCGTCGCCGACGGGCGTCGGAAAAGCTCCGTCGCTGTCGATCACGTACAATCGGCCGTTCCGCAACCCCTGCACGTATGCGACGCGCGTGGCCGCAATCCCGCGCACGCCGGTGATCCACGCCTCGAGCTCGTCGGACACGTTATGCACCGACATGCGCCACTCGCGTGAGTTCGGCGAGCCGTCGATCATGAAGTCCTTCACGCGCGCGACCTTCTGCTGTGCGACGTCGTGCACCGCGACGTGCAGACCAGTGGCCGTTGGCGTCGCCTGCACGAGCGCCACCGCCCCGAGCTTCGCGTAGAGTGGATAGTTGCCGTTCTTCCCGGCGATGGGCGCGTCAGGGAACCCCGTCTCGTCGGCGGCAACCACGTTGATGCGATCGCCGTTGTCGAAGTCGCGCTGGAGAATCGCACGCAGCGAGTCGCCGTTCACGCCCGGGATGCGCAGCACGAGCACCCCCGGTTTCGTGTTGGGGTCATAACGCAGCACGAGCCGCAGCGTGTCCTGCGCTGCCGCGCCCATGATCGGGATGGTCGTGATCGCGGCAACGAGTAGTGCCGCGCGAAGCAGTCGGCTCATCAGCGAATCAATGACGGATCGAAGCTGAAAATAAGGGGAAGGAAGTCATTCACATAATTCGCCGGCAGCGGACCGAATGCCTTGGCCGATCCCGCCGCCTCGACCGCGCCTTGTGCCTCGAGGTCGAAGGCGTACACGCCGGACTTGGTGAGAAACCTGAACTCACCGATGGATCCATCGCGCCGGATGATGAAGAACACCTCCGCGCGCAGCGCGCCGGGGTTCCGCGGATTGAAGCGCACCGCGATCTGCCTGACGATGTTGTTGAGATAGGCCCCGTCCGTGAATTCGACGCCTTCGATCTTCACGTTGGCGACGTCGGCTCCCGCGCCGCCCGTTGGTCCACCTCCGGCCTTCGGGAGCGGCTCGCTTTTCGGCGCCGCCTTTTTTGCGACCGTTGGCGTGGCGGGTGCCGTTGGCTTTCGCGGCGTGGGCTTCGGCTTCGCGGGGGCCGGCATGTCTCGCGGATTCGTTTCCGCACGCGGCGGTGGCGTTACCGGCGTTGGCGGGGGAGCTGGTGCAGGCTCCGGTGTCACCTGGCCAATCGCACGCGGGCCCGGAGGCGCGGCAATCAGGTTCACCTTGTAAACCGGCGGAAGCGCTTTGGGCGGCGCCGGACGCGCGAAGATCGCCGCGGCGATCAGCGACGCGTGTAGCAGCGCAGAAACGCCGAGCGGTCCGCCTAACCGCGCGCCACTCTGAGGGCGAATCACTACTTCCCCTCCATCGGCTCCGCGACGAGACCGATGTCGCCCACACCCGCCTGACGCATCACTGCGAGCACGCGCACGACCGAGCCGTAGTTCGCGCCCTCATCACCTCGGAGATACACGCCCTGCGCCGCGCGCTTGCTCGCCAGCGCCTTGAACGATGCGCGGAACGCCTCGAAGCTCATCTCCGATTCATCGACGAAAATGCGGCCCTGCCTGTTCACGGTGACGACCATCCCGCCCTTCGGATCGAGCGGTTTCGCGTCCGCCGTCGGCAGCTTCACATCCACGCCACCCTGCATGATCGGCGCGGTGATCATGAAGATCACCATGAGGAGCATCATCACGTCGATGAGACTCACGACGTTGATCTCCGCGTTGAGCGGCGTGCGTTCCCCGCGACGACGGTGCGCCATGCCTGCTAGATCCTCCCTTCGCGAACCATCAGCGCAATGAGCTCCGAGCCGAAGCCCTCGAGCTCACTGTCCAGCCGATTCACGCGGTTCGCGAAGATGTTGTACCCGAACACGGCCGGAATCGCCACGGCCAGAGCGGCCGCGGTGGCCATCAGCGCTTCTCCAATACCCGGCGCTACCGCCGCAATGTTCCCTGAACCCTGCGTCGCGATGCCGGTAAAGGCCGAGATCACGCCGAGCACGGTGCCGAGCAGGCCGATGAGCGGGCTCACCGAGCCGATCGTCGCGAGCGTGGGAACGAGGCGCGAGAGCGAATCCCGTTCCGCGTTCGTTTCCGCGTCGAGCACGAGGCGCAATGCTTCCACCTGCGAGCCACTGAGCCGTGCCGTCCGCTCGGGCGAAGCCGCCAGCGCGGGCTTCGTCTGCGACAGAAATTGCACCGCGCGGTTGAACACGCGGGTGAACGGACTAGCCTTGGCGTGCTTGGCGAGCGTCGCCACCTCCTCGAGCGACTGCGCGCGATCGAAGCTCCGGATGAACGCGTTGGCCGCGCTGCGCACGCGCCGGAACTCGACCCACTTACCGAACATCACCGCCCAGCTGAGCAGCGAAAGGACCGCGAGCACGCCCAGGACGATCTTCGTCACGAGCGTGGCGTTCGTGATCATCTCCCACGGCGTCGTGGGAACGGCCCTGCCGATCTGTAGGTAGGCGATCACGATCACGTCGGCTGACGCTCCCGCCCGAACCGCGCGGCGAAAAACGAGAATGTTTCCTCGAGCCCGTCGTGGAGCTCGACGCGTGGTGTCCACCCGAGCTCACGCCTGGCTTTCTCGATGCTGACGGCGGACCGCTGCTGCTCGCCCGGCCGCGCCGGTGCGAAATGCACGGGAACGTCGGAGCCGGCGCTGCGCTGCAGGGCCGCCGCGAGGTCGGTGACCGACGTCTCGACGCCCGTGCCGATGTTGAACCCGCGCGCGTCGAGCCGGCCGGGTGCGGGCAGCGTTCGCGTCGCCGCGGCGAGGTTGGCCCGCGCCACGTCTTTCACGAACACGTAATCGCGCGTCTGCGATCCATCGCCGAACACGGTGAGTGGTTGCCTCGTTAGGATTCGGTTGCAGAATATGGCGACGACGCCGGCCTCGCCGTGTGGATCCTGACGAGGTCCGTACACATTCGCATAACGAAGCGCCACCGTGTCCACGCGGTGCACGCGCGCGTAGTACGCGAGATAGAGCTCGGCGCTCAGCTTCGCGATGCCGTACGGTGACTCGGGGTCCTTCGGATACTCCTCCACGTTCGGTGGCGTCACGAAGTCGCCATACAGGGCGCCGCCCGTGGATGAGAAGATGAACCGCGTCGGATGGCCTGATGCGCGCACGGCTTCGACGAGGTTCAGCGTGCCGACGACGTTTACGGTCGCGTCGAACGTCGGGTTCGCGACACTCTTTCGAACGTCGATCTGCGCGCCAAGATGCGAGACGACGTCGAACTTCCCGTCGCGGACGAGGCTCGCGGCCTCGGCGCTCGTGAGGTCCAACTCTACGAGGCGCGCACGCTCCGGAACGTTCTCGCGCCGCCCCGACGCAAAGTTGTCGAGGATCGTGACGTCGTAGCCGTTCTCCAGGTACAGGTCGGCCACGTGAGAGCCTATGAAGCCGGCGCCGCCGGTGACGAGAGCGCGCGGCACGTCAGCGGACCTCGAGCGTTGCGAGATGGCGAGTCATTCGATTGGGCAGGCGTGAGGTGTTCGGACGCGAACGAGTGAACCTTGAGTCGTGCGGCACCAGTCGGGCGTGCGTCCGGTCACTCTTGAGACGCGCGAACCCACTAATGTGCAAACGGCGCCGAGGCCGAAGCCGCGGCGCCGCTGCGCGATCGATCCTCTGATGCGGGCGATCGCAGACGTCACGGTCGCCCTAAGATAACCGGGCCCTGGGGTTCAGGGCATCTTGGCGCTCACGCGTGCGTGCGTGCCCTGTTCTATGGCGCCGTGGGCTTGATCGACAATGAGGGCGGTCGCGCCCTGCGGGGTGACGCGCACGATCTGCGCGACGCCGATCTCGGTCTCCGGCAGCACGACGCCCCACTGGGACGTGCGATGTGGACGATAGAAGCTGATCTGATCGCCCGCTTTCATTCCGGGCGCGGCGGCCACGACCACGTACGACTGCAGGGACGGCAGCACGGGCTCGCTCTTCATCCACAGGACGACGGTCTCGGCGCCGTCGCTGACGGCGGCGGGCCGGCCGGCACCGGCAGGCGACGGGTCCATGGCCACTAGCTGATCACCGATCTGGACCGGTTCAAACCGGGCAACGACACGCGCCTCGGCCGCCTGGCCCGGCTGGGCGCGCTGCACGACGACGACGCCCGTCGGCACCATCACCTGCCCGAACCCCTGGAGCAGCGGCCCCGGGCGGGCCGTCACGTAGCGAGCGCCGGGAGCTGCCGACATGCCTGCCGGCAAGGTCACGAACACGCGCTCGTACGACTGCAGCGGCCGCTCCTCCTCCGTGAGCGGGATGCTTGGCACATCGCCGGTTCCAACAATCATCCCGGCGTTGGCCGGACCGCCCAGCTGCTCGACCCACGGCGCGGCGTAATACTCTCCCGGTCGAACCGTCGTCGGGGCTTGCGCCGGACCTGACTGCCACGGCGAGCCGACACCAAGGTCCATCGGTGATTGTTGGGCCATGGCGAATGTGGGGGCCATCACGGCCCCCACGAGTACGACTGCCAGATGGCTAGAACGGAAGATCGTCATCCTCATCATTCAACGCTCCGGGAAAGTCCTCGAAGTCCTCGCCGGCTGCGCCCGCCGCGCTCTTTGCGCGCTCGGGTGCGCGGCTGCGAGTCATTCCGGAACCTCCCTCGGAGTCGTGACTGTCGCCGCCGCCGCGGCCGCCGCCCAGCATGATCAGCTCACGGACATTGATCTCCGTGCTGTACCGGGTCTGGCCATCCTTGTCTGTCCACTGCCGGTACTCGATGCGCCCCTCGACGTAAATCTTGTCGCCCTTCTTGACGTACTTCTCGACGATGTCCGCGAGCTGCGAACCCTTGGTGTTCCAGACAACGCAGCGGTGCCACTCCGTCTTCTCCTGACGGTCGCCCGACTGGTTGTTCCAAGAACGACTGGTGGCGAGCGAAAAGGTTGCAACGCGGTTGCCGCCGGTGGTGGACCGGACCTCGGGATCGGCCCCGAGGTTCCCGATCAATGTCACCTTGTTCAAGCTTCGGCTCACAGTTCCTCCTGGCGAGTGATGAAGTGCTCGCCGCGGAAAGTAGGGGTCAGAGCCGACACGCCCGCAAACAAATCGGTGCGCGTCAAGCAGTTTGGTTGCGAGGGGTGAACGGCGCTGCAAGGCAGGTCACAATGTGCGACGCAGCACCAGCGCGTCTTCGATGGGTTTACGGTAATACCTGGGGCGCCTGCCGGCCACCTCGAAGCCGCGTGACGCGTACAGGGCCCTCGCGCCAGCGTTGGACTCGCGGACTTCGAGAAACACGACCCGGGCGCGCCTCGCCCTCGCGACGTCGAGCGCGTGGTCGAGCAGACGCGCACCAACGCCAGCGCGCCGAACGTCGTTGGCCACCGCAAGGTTCGCGATCTCGCCTTCGTCCACCACATACCAGGACACTACGTACCCGAGCACACGCCCGCTGATCGCGTCTTCGGCGACCGCGAAGTGCACCAGTGGGTTCCCGAACAGCGCGCGAAACGAGCTGGCAGACCACGGGTCGCTGAACGCTCGTCGCTCGATCGCCGCAATGTCGTCGACGTCATCGCGCCGGGCTCCTCGGATCACGAACTCGCGACGCGGCAATGCCGGACTCGCGCGCGCGCTCGTGTCGGTCATCTGGCAGTCAGCGCGCGCCCATGCGCGGCCTCCCATTTCACCTGCGCCTCGGCGAGGCGTCCGTAGTTAGGCTCCCAGGTTGCCAGGTCCGCCGCGGCCGGCCAGGCGACGAGACTGCCGAGCGTCGCCACCCCTCGCGCGTGCGGCCCGACGACCATCTGCTCCGCCGGGCCGACGGGCCGCGCGGCGTGCTCGCGCGCGAAGTCCGCGAGCGCGGCACGCGCCAGGAGCGTCGTGGAGGATTCGGGCGTGATCGCGCGATCGGTGACGGAGAACACACGGGCGAACACGTCTCCGCGCATGGCGTCGAGGACGGCCACGTAGCGGCCCGGCGGCACGACCGGCTCCGCACCCGCCACGATCAACAACAGCGACGACACCGGATAGAGCGGCGCGTTGGCGCTCAACGCCAGTCCCTTCGCGATCGCGCCGGCGATCCGCAGGCTCGTGAAGCTACCTGGCCCTTCGCCGCACGCGACGCGGTCGATCGCGTTAGGCACGACGCCGGCGTCGGCCAGCGCCTCCGCGACCGCGGGCATGAGACGCTCCTCGTGGACGCCGCGCATCGCCGTCTCGCGCGCGGCGAGCACGTCGCCGTCGCGAACGACGGCCACGCTGCCCGTATACGTCGATGCCTCGAGCGCGAGCGTGATCATCAGCCGGCGAGCAGGACGCGGCGATCCGGATCGGCCTGGTCGTGCTCGAGGTCGATCGGCACGTGTCCGGGGGGAATGAGGTCACCCGCCCGCTCCGGCCACTCGACGATGACGAGCGCGTGCGACGTCGAGATTTCGTCCCACCCGATGTTGACGAGCTCGGAGGGCCGCTGGATGCGGTAGAGATCCAGGTGGTACACCGGCGATCGCGGCGCGTCATACCGGTGCACGATCGCGAACGTCGGACTCGTCACCGGCTCTGTCACGCCATATCCCGCGCAGATGGCCTGCGCGAGGGTCGTCTTTCCGGCCCCCAAGTCGCCGGCGAGTGTGATGATGAGCGGTGGCGCGGCGGCCCGCCCCAGTGCCTCACCCCACGCGACGAGCTCGTCGCGCGTCATCGCGACACGCCCGCGCACCGCCTGCGCCGGAACGAGATGGTGGAACGGTTGCACGAGCGTGCGTGGCGGTCAGGTATGAGCGCGAATGTCGGCGAAGGCACCGCGCGATCGCGCCACGTTGCCCGCACCCTTCGCTTTCAGCTCGAAGAGCTGATCGCGAAGCCGGGCTGCCGTCTCGAAGTCCAGGTCCGCCGCCGCGTCGCGCATCTCGCGCTCGAGACGCTCGATCAGCGTGGCGCGATCCTCCTCGCCGTACGACGCGGCCGCTTCCGCGACCTTCCGTGCTTCCCGCTCGCGGCCCTCGCGCTCCGCGCGGGCGTCGGCAACGCGCGTGATGAACCGCACCTGCTCGACGCTCTTTTCGACGCCGCGGGGGACGATGCCGTGTGCCTCGTTATGCTCCCGCTGCATCTCGCGACGCCGCCCGGTCTCTTCGATGCATCGCTGCATCGAGCCGGTGACCCGGTCCGCGTAGAAGATCGCCCGCCCGCCAACGTGGCGCGCGGCACGGCCGACCGTCTGGATCAGCGAGCGGTCGCTGCGCAGGAAGCCCTCCTGGTCGGCGTCGAGGATCGCGACCAGGGATACCTCCGGCATGTCGAGGCCTTCGCGCAGCAGGTTGATGCCGACGAGCACGTCGAACTCG
Source organism: Gemmatimonadaceae bacterium (assembly GCA_036274195.1). Taxonomy (GTDB): domain Bacteria; phylum Gemmatimonadota; class Gemmatimonadetes; order Gemmatimonadales; family Gemmatimonadaceae; genus JAJKIV01. Next base: position 26,573 of record DASUGD010000344.1, read on the forward strand.
CCGAGCCGCAGACCACGCACGATCTCCATGCGCTCGATGGCGTCGATGTCCGAGTGCATGTACCTGACACGGACACCCATCTGCTGGAGGTAGTCCGTCAGGTCCTCGGCCATGCGCTTCGTGAGCGTGGTGACCAGGACACGCTCGCCGCGCCGCTCACGGATGCGAATCTCGTTCAGCAGGTCGTCCACCTGGCCGCGCACCGGACGCACTTCGATCTCCGGATCGAGCAGGCCCGTCGGACGGATGATCTGCTCGACCACCACGCCCTCGGACAGCTGCAGCTCGAGCTCTGCCGGGGTCGCGCTCACCATCACGGCGCGGGGAGTGAGCGCGAGGAACTCATCGAACACGAGCGGCCGGTTGTCGAGGGCGCTGGGCAGGCGGAACCCGTAGTCCACCAGCGTGAGCTTTCGCGCCCGGTCGCCGTTGTACATCCCGCGAACCTGTGGAAGCGTCACGTGCGACTCGTCCACGATCACGAGAAAGTCTTCGGGGAAGTAATCGAACAGCACCGCCGGCCGTTCGCCGGCAGCGCGCCCCGAGAGATGCCGCGAGTAGTTCTCGATGCCCGCGCACGTGCCGATCTCCAGCATCATCTCGATGTCGAAGTGCGTGCGCGACTCGAGTCGCTGGGCCTCGAGCAGCTTTCCATCACGCCGCAGCACCTCGAGCCGCTCGCTCAGCTCCTGGCGGATCTGGCCGACCGCCCGCTCGAGCGTCGGGCGCGACGTGATGAAGTGCTTCGCCGGATAGATCGCCGCGCGCTCCAGCACGGCGATCGTCTCGCCGGTCAGCGGATTGATCTTGGAGATGCGCTCGATCTCGTCGCCCCACAACTCGACGCGCACGCCCTGCTCCTCGTACGCGGGCAGGATCTCGACCGTATCGCCGCGGACGCGGAACGTGCCCCGCTCGAACGCCACGTCGTTGCGGCTGTACTGGATGCCCACGAGCGCACGCAGGATGTCATTCCGCGGAATCGTCTGTCCTTTCTGCAGACTGACCATCCGCTCCCGATACTCGATCGGGTCGCCGAGGCCGTAGATCGCGGAGACGGTGGAGACGATGACCACGTCCTCACGCTCCATGAGGCTCGACGTCGCGCGCAGCCGCAGGCGGTCGATATCCTCGTTGATCGACGCGTCCTTCTCGATGTACGTATCGCTCGAGGGCACATACGCCTCGGGCTGGTAGTAGTCATAGTACGAGATGAAGTACTCGACGGCGTTTGTCGGGAAAAAGCTCTTGAGCTCTCCGTAGAGTTGTGCGGCGAGCGTCTTGTTGTGCGAGAGGACGAGTGTCGGGAGGCCCAGGTTCCTGATCACGTGGGCCATCGTCATGGTCTTTCCCGACCCGGTGACGCCAAGCAGCGTCTGGAATCGATCTCCGCGCTCCAGACCGGCGCTCAGCTCCGCGATGGCCTTCGGCTGATCGCCCGCCGGCTGAAACGGCGACTGGAGCACAAACTCGGCGCGAGGCATGGCCGCAATATAATGCGCCGCGTCGGAGTTTGTTCGGGCGGCGGAAGCCGCCTAGCCGTTGTCGTTGTCCGTCGAGATTCGCTCGCGCCGTGCGACTTCGGTAATGCCCTTCACGCGGCGGGTGGCCTTGATGATCTTCTGGAGGTGTGCGAGGTTCTCCACCTCGACGAGCGCGGACCCGCTGACGCGGCCATCGACGGTCTTGAGGTCCATGCTCTTGATGTCGGTCCCCGCCCCGGAGACCGCGCCGGCGATGTCGGCGTAGAGGCCGCGCCGGTCGATCCCCTCGAGCGCGAGCCTAACGATGAACCGCTCGCCCTCCTGCTGCTGCCAGTCGATTTCCAGGCGACGTTCC
>DASUGD010000345.1:0-3181 GCA_036274195.1 Gemmatimonadaceae bacterium
GGGATTTCGCGCCGTTCGGGATTTCGCGCCGTTCGGGATTTCGCGCCGTTCGGGATTTCGCGCCCTTCTGCCCTGCGCCGTTCAGGCTTTGCGCCTCTCGTCTTGATGCTCACATCTTGACAATCAAGAGGAGCATAGCCTATCGTCCATCATGGACGACAACACAGATGTCATTCAGGGTACGCTGGATATGCTCATCCTCAAGACGCTGAGCCTCCAGCCCCTCCACGGGTTCGGCATCGCCCGCCGCATCGAGCAGATCTCGCGCGGCGTCTTCAAGGTCAACCCCGGATCGCTCCTCACCGCCCTCCAGCGGCTCGAGCGCGCCGGCTGGCTCGACGCCGAGTGGCGCGACACCGAGAACGCCAGACGCGCGAAGTATTACACGCTCACGCGCGCCGGCCGAAAGCAGCTCGACGAGGAGACCGCCGACTGGAACCGCCGCGTGTCCGCGGTCGCCCGGCTCCTCAAAGCCGAGGCGTGAGGAGACATGCACCTCGTCCGCCAACTCACCCGCGGGCTCCGCGCGCTCACGAATCGTTCCGCTACCGATCGGGAGATCGACGAGGAAGTCCAGCACTACCTCGCGCAGGCTGCCGCCGAACACGAACATCGTGGCGTGTCGCGCGCGGAGGCCACGCGCATGGCGCGGCTCGAGATCGGCAACGCCACCAACGTCCGCGAGCAGGTTCGCGGGTACGGATGGGAGAACCTCGTCGACTCGACCGTCGCCGACCTGCGCTACGCCTCGCGACGCCTCCGCGCGTCGCCCGGGTTCACGTTCGTCACGACGCTCACGCTCGCACTCGGAATCGGCGCGACGACCGCGATCTTCAGCGTCGTCAACGCCATCCTGTTCGATCCCCTCCCCTACCCGCACCCCGAGCGCATCGTCGCGATCCGGGAGATCGGGACCGATGGCGTGCCGAACGGCGGCACGTTCGGCATGTACCACGCGTTCGCCACGCGCGCGCGGTCCTTCGACGCGATCGCGGTCTTCCGCGCGTGGCAGCCGACCATCACCGGACGCGGCGAGCCGGAACGACTCGAGGGCCAGCGCGTCACGGTCGGGTATTTCCGCGCGTTAGGCGTTGCGCCGGTGATGGGTCGCGATTTCGACGGGTCCGACGACCGGCTGAACGGCCCCCGGGTCGTCATACTGAGCGACGCAGTCTGGCGTCGACACTTTCAGGCCGACCGCGCCATCGTCGGCAAGACGGTCACGCTCGATGACGACAGCTACATGGTCATCGGCATCATGCCGGCCGGCTTCGACAACGTCCTGGCGCCGCAGGCGCTGCTCTGGGCGCCGCTCCAGTACGATCTCTCGCAGGGACGCGCGTGGGGACATCACCTGCGCACCATCGGTCGCCTGTCTCCCGGCGTGAGCATTGAACGCGCGACGCGCGAAGTGGACGCGATCGGCCGCGCGATCTTGGCCGAGCAGCGGCCGGAGACCTACGACCCGATGACGCGATTCGATGCCACGTCACTTCGCGGCGAGCTGACGCGCGGCGTGCGGTCGGCGCTGCTCGCCATCCTGGCCGCGGTCGCGCTCGTCCTCGTGATCGCGAGCGTGAACGTCACGAACCTCCTGCTCGCTCGCGGCACACGGCGACGCGGCGAGATCTCGTTGAGAGCGGCGCTCGGCGCCGCGCGCGGTCGCGTCGTGCGACAGCTGCTGACGGAAACGCTCCTGCTCGCAGCGATCGGCGGCACGCTCGGTCTCGTCGTGGCGGTGCTCGGGCTTCGGGCTCTGGTCCTGCTCAGCCCGTCCGAGCTGCCGCGCGTAGCCGCGATCGGGATCGACGGGACCATGTTCGCCTTCGCGCTCGTCGTCACGACGCTCGTCGGTGTTGCGTCCGGCCTGGCGCCGGCAATCCAGGCGATGCGCGTGAATCCGGGCGATGACCTTCAGCAGGCGTCGCGGCGAACCGTCGGCGGGCTCGGCCACACTCGCGCGGTGCTCGTGAGTAGCGAAGTCGCGATCGCCCTCGTCCTGCTCGTGAGCTCGGGCCTCCTGCTTCGGAGCGTCGAACGGCTCTTCGCCGTGGACGTCGGCTTCAACGCGTCGAACGTGCTGACGATGCAGATCCAGGCAACGGGGCATCGGTTCGATCCGGAAGGCGCGACCGGCCGATTCTTCGAGCAGGCGCTCGACAACGTCAGGCGCGTGCCCGGTGTCACGAACGCCGCCATGACGAGCCAGCTCCCGCTGAGCGGTGATGCCGACGTGTATGGCGTCTTCTTCGAGCCTGCGGTACCTAACGACCCGGGTTCCACGCGGGGGACGTTCCGCTACGCGGTGTTGGGGGACTACTTCGCGACAATGGGCATTCCACTCCGGCGGGGGCGACTGCTCGACGCGCGCGACCGCGCGGGCGCGCCGCTGGTGGCCGTCATCAGCGAGTCGATGGCGAGGCGGCGCTTGCCCGGCCTCGATCCAATCGGGCGCCAGCTTCGCGTCGGTCCGGCAGGCCCGTACACGGTCATCGGTGTCGTCGGTGACATACGGCAGGAATCCCTCGCGCTCGGTGAGACCGACGCGGTCTACATGGCGGCGAGCCAGTGGAAGTTCGAGGACAATCCGATGTCGCTAGTCGTTCAGGCGCGCTCCGATGCCGCGTCGCTGACGTCCGCGGTGCGCTCCGCGGTGTGGGCGGTGGACAAGGATCAACCAGTCGTGCGCGTAGCGACGATGGACGCACTGCTGACCGGGTCGGCGGCCAGCCGCCGATTCGCGCTGCGGCTGTTCGAGGCGTTCGGCCTCGCCGCGCTTCTGCTCGCCGCGGCGGGATTGTACGGGGTACTGGCGGGCAGCGTCGTGGAGCGGTGGCGCGAGATCGGCGTGCGGTCGGCGTTAGGCGCGTCACGGAGCGCCATCATGACCCTGGTTCTGCGGCAGGGGTTGCGGCTCACGACGATTGGCGTCGTAGTCGGCATCGGCGCCGCCCTGCTCGCGACGCGGCTCCTGGCCACGCAGCTGTTCGGCGTGTCGCATGTGGACCCACTCACGTACGTCGGCGTGGTCGCGCTGCTCACGGCGACATCCGTCGTGGCGTCCGCGGTGCCCGCCTGGCGCGCGTCACGCGTGGATCCGGTGACGGCGCTGCGCTCCGAGTAGCGAGACTTAGATTGGGGTCAGAGTCGAATTTCATCATTCCCACGCCGCGGCGTGGGA
>DASUGD010000346.1:0-2321 GCA_036274195.1 Gemmatimonadaceae bacterium
TGTCCGTTCGGGCACTGACGCGACCGTCGGCGGCGGTACGCCGCGACGCCACCCGCTCCGCCCGCCAGCGCGAGGAGCCCGCCCATCGCGCCGAACACGACTCCCGTTCGTCGGCCTGCCCTGCGACCCGGCTCGGCCTCGACGATCGGACGCCCGTTAGGCGGCGGGTTCGTCGTCGACATCGTCGAGCCGCGAGCATCCTTTTCCTCGCGCGCGGCTGCCGCGATCGCCTCGACGCCCGACAGCATCCCCGCGTCGAGCTCGTTGCGGCGAAAAGCAGGAAAGATCACCTGGTCGCGTATCCGTCCCACGCGTGAGTCCGGCAGCACACCCTCCAGGCCGTAACCCACACTGACCTGTAGCGCGCGCTGCGTCGGAACCCAGAGCACCACGATCCCGTTGTCGCGACCTCGCTGTCCCACGCCCCACATGCGATGCAGCGCGAGGGCGACGTCGAACGGCTCGAAACCGGAGGTGGAGTCGATCACGACCACGGCGATCTCCGTCCCCGTTTCCCGCGACAGCCTCGACAGAAGCGAGTTGATCGAGTCAACAGTCGCCGGCTCGAGGTGATGCGACGGATCGGCCACCCAGGTACTGTTCACAGCCCTGGGGTTTGGCACCCATCGCAGCCGCTCCGCTTGTGCGGGCGTGATCTGAAGCAACAGGGCCGCAGCCAACAGCAGCGACGTCATGCGCGCGACTGCTCAACCGTGAGCGACCTCGCGGAATTGTCGGGCACCCGACACCTCGCCTGGTGTATGGTGACTGGCTTCTCGACGGCTTCCATGGGTGTGTGCAGCAGGGCATACTATGGAGGCTCAACCCCTGATCCGGTAACCTCTTCGAACGCCGCTGCATGCGCTTCTCGACCGTAATCTGTCTTGCCGTCATCGGCCTGGCTGCCGGTTCCACCGCCCCTCGCTCTGCCGCCGCTCAGCAGGGCACCATGGCCAGCGTCACCGGGAGCGTCATCGACAGCATTCACGGCGGAGTGCCGCTCGCCGGGGCGGTCGTGAAGATCAACGACACGAAGCTCCAGGGCACGACCGACGCGAACGGGCACTTTCAGATCGACAACATTCCGCCAGGAGAGCACAGCCTCTCGCTCATCCATCCTCTGCTCGACACGCTGGGCGTCGCCATCAATACGAAGGCAGTGCCGTTTCAGGCCGGGCCACCACTGGCCGTGGAGTTGGCGATTCCATCGGTCGAGACGGTCCTCTCGATGTCATGCGCCCCCGCGTGGCGGCGCCGAGGACCGTCGGCGCTCGTAGGAAAGGTGCTCGATGCCGACAACGACACGCCCCTGGTCGGCGCCACGGTGTCACTCACCTGGAAGGAGCTGGACCTAACGACGCTTCGGAAACGAGACGTCGTCCGGAAAGGAACCGTCGGCGCCGATGGCACGTACCGCATCTGCGGTCTGCCCGGCGACGTCGACGGCAACGTCCAGGCGGAGTTTAGCGGCAGGAAGACGGCTGAAGTTCACGTGAAGATGGACGAAGCGAACCCGCTGGGCTTTCAGAGCCTGCGGATTGGCACGACGGTGGTCGAGGAGGCACCGGCCGACACGACGGGTGGTCGGAAAGCCGTTGCCCAGGGCGACACAGCCAAGCGGCTCCGAGGTCCCGCGCGTCTGACAGGCAGGGTGGTCAATGCGGCCGGCGCGCCGGTTGCCAACGCGCGCGTTGACGTGAGCGGGACTGGCGCCGCAACACTGAGCCGCGAGGACGGATCGTTCGGGTTCTCGGATTTGCCGAGCGGTACACAGGCTCTCGTGGTTCGCCAGCTCGGCTTCGAGCCAGTGGAGGTGGCCGTCGAGCTTACCGCCAAGGCGCCGAGGCAGGTAACGGTGACGATGTCCAAGCCGGCGCGCGTGCTCGATCCGGTTGCCGTCCACGCCGAGGCCTCGAAGGACGGCCTCGATCAGGTCGGGTTCTCGGACCGGAAAAAGACAGGGTTCGGCTACTTCATGGGCCCGGACGAGATCAACGATCGCCAGGCGACGCGAATGACGGATCTGTTCCGGACGATCCCGTCTCTCCGCATCACGCCCTCCGGGAACGACTACATCGTCGAGAGCGCCCGGGATGCGACCGGTGGGTGCGTGAACTACGTCGTCGACGGAGCGCCGTACAAGTCGCTCTATGCGGGCGACGTCGATCGACTCATGCCGCCCTCCGACGTCGCGGCCATCGAGGTGTACACGGGGTCTTCCACGCCCGTGCAGTTTCAGCAGGCGGGCTCCTCGTCGTGCACCACGATCGTCATGTGGAGCAAGTTCAAGGTCAAGAGGGACCGGTAAAATGGGGTCAGAG
>DASUGD010000347.1:0-41214 GCA_036274195.1 Gemmatimonadaceae bacterium
AGCGCTGCCGGTATTTGAAGTGGACGAGTGACTGGCGACTGCGACTGCCGGGGACGGGGGACGGGCGACGGGCGACGGCGAAACGGCGCGTCATTCCGAGCGGAGGGCCGCAGGCGCTGAGGCGAGGAATCGCCGTCGTCCCGGTAGGGGGCCTCAGTTCCCAGTTCCCAGTTCCCAGTTCCCAGTTCCCAGTTCCCAGTTCCCAGTCGCCAGTCGCCAGTCGCCAGTCGCCAGTCGCCAGTCGCCAGTCGCCAGTCGCCAGTCGCCACTGTTTAGCTTTCAAAAATGGCCAGACTCGTACAGCGCGCCGGCGAGAAGAAATCGCTCTGGCAGCGGATAAAAGACATTGCGCTCACCGACGTCGGCGTCATCGCCCGCGGTGGCGTGAAAGAGGGTTCGCTCGAGCAGCTCGAGGAATTGCTGCTCGAGGCTGATTTCGGGGTCGCTACGTCCATGCGCCTCATTGGCGAGGTGGAGACGCTCGCGCAGCGTGGACAGATCCGCACCGAGGAGGAGTTCCACGAAGCGCTTCGTCAGGGTGTCGAGAACGCGCTGCGCGCGGGATACAGCGACCCCACGATGTTCGTGCCCGCCGACAAGCCGATGATCATTCTCGTCATCGGGGTCAACGGCGCAGGAAAGACGACGTTCATCGGCAAGCTCGCCGCGAGGTTTCGCGCTGAGAAGAAGAAGGTGGTCGTCGCGGCTGGGGACACGTTTCGGGCCGGTGCGATCGATCAGCTCAAGCTCTGGGCGGACCGTACAGGCGCGGAGTTCGTGGGCGGAAAGCCCGGCGGCGACGCCGCGGCGGTCGCGTTCGACGCGATCGACGCCGCGCACAATCGCGACGCCGACGTCGTCATCATCGACACGGCCGGCCGCCTGCACACGAGCGACAACCTGATGGAAGAGCTCAAGAAGATCGTTCGCGTGATCAAGAAACGGCGCGCCGACGCGCCTCACGAAACGCTGCTCGTTCTCGACGGCACCATCGGTCAGAACGCCGTGCAGCAGGCGAAGACCTTCTCGGCGGCGGTACCGATCAGCGGACTCGTGGTCACGAAAGTGGATGGGACGGCGCGCGGGGGCATCGTCGTGGCAGTCCACGAGGCCATCGATGTGCCCGTCAAGTTCATCGGCGTGGGTGAGAAGGTCGGTGACCTCGAGCCGTTCGACCCGCGCAAGTTCTCGGCGGAGCTGCTCGAGGGATGAACGCGGGCGCGGCGACGGGCGCGCGACCGGGGCCGATCACGCTCTCCACCCCGGCCAAATTCCTCAAAGGTGTCGGGCCCGTCCGCGCCGAGGCGCTCAAGCGCCTCGGCGTCTTCACTGCCGGGGACCTCCTCTTCCACATCCCGCACCGCTACGAGGACGCCAGCACCATCTCGCCGATCTCGTCGATCGAGACCGGGATGGACGCGACGATCGTTGGGCGCGTGATCTCGAAGGGCGTCATTCCGACGCGGAAGGGGCTGCGGATCTTCCAGGCGGTCGTGCAGGACGCGACGGGGATGATCGAGGTGTCATGGCCTGGCCAGCCGTTCCTCGACCGATCGATCTCGAAGGGCGATGTCCTGCTGATCAGCGGCACCGTGCGGTTCTTTCACGGCCGCCAGCTCCAGCCGCGCGAGTACGTCAACCTCGGCGACGAAGAGGAAGGAGCCGAGGGCGGTCGCGTCCTCGCGGTCTACCCTGCCACGGAAGGCCTGTCGTTCAAGGTGATCCGCGGACTGATCGACGCGCACCTCGACGGGCTCATCGCGCTCGTCGAGGAGTATCTCCCCCGGGACTTGCTGCGAGGCGCCGACGTTCTGCCGCTCGCGGAATCGCTCCGGATGGTCCACCGGCCGCAATCGCTCGCCGAGGCGGCTCGCGGGCGCGAGCGACTCGCGTTCGAGGAGCTCCTGTTCGTCCACCTGCTTCGAAGGCGCGCGCACATTCTGGCGCGTGAGAAGCGGGAGGGGATCGCGTTCGAGAATCGCCGCGACCTGACGTCGAAGCTGAAGGCATCGCTGCCATTCCCACTCACCGGAGCCCAGACGCGAGCCGTTCGCGAGATCGTGATGGACATGGTCAGCCCGCACCGCATGCATCGGCTGCTGCAGGGAGACGTGGGCAGCGGCAAGACGATCGTGGCGCTGTTCGCGGCGCTGCTGGCGATCGAGAACGGGTATCAGGCGGCGCTGATGGCTCCCACCGAGCTGCTGGCCGAGCAGCATACGGGTACCGTTAGGCGCCTGCTCGAGCCGTTAGGCATCACCCCCGTGCTCATCACCGGGAGCCTGACGGGGAAGGAGCGGCGCGAGGCGGACGCCCGTTTGCGGTCGGGGGAGCCGCTCCTCGCGATCGGCACGCACGCCCTCGTGCAGGAGCGGACGGCGTTTGCCCGCCTGGGATTCGTGGCCGTGGATGAGCAGCACCGGTTCGGTGTGGAGCAGCGCAAGGCACTCGGCGCGAAGGGCGACCGCCCCGACGTGCTGTTGCTGAGCGCGACACCCATCCCCCGGTCGCTCGCGCTGACGCTCTACGGAGATCTCGACGTGAGCGTGCTCGATGAGCGTCCGCCGGGTCGATTGCCGGTGACGACCGCGCTCCGCCCGGAGTCCGCCCGCGAGCGCGTGCTGCAGTTCATCGACCGCGAGGTAGAGCAGGGACGCCAGGCGTACGTCGTGTACCCGGTGATCGACGAGTCGGAGAAAACCGACATGAAGGCGGCGACGACGATGTATTCCACGCTGGCCGCCGGCCCCTTCGCGAAACGGCGCGTCGCCCTGCTGCACGGCCGCATTCCGTCGGACGAGCGCGACGCCATCATGCGGCAGTTTCGCGACGGCGAGATCGACGTGCTCGTGGCGACCACGGTCATCGAGGTGGGCATCGACGTTGCGAACGCGACGGTGATGCTGGTGGAGCATCCCGAGCGCTTCGGCCTGTCACAGCTCCATCAGCTCCGCGGCCGGGTTGGCCGCGGCGCCGATGCCTCGTACTGCATCTTGTTAGGCGACGTCAGCCCGGAGGCGGCCGAGCGGCTGTCGGTATTCGTGGGCACGGATGATGGCTTCGAGATCGCGCGGGCCGACCTTCGCTTGCGCGGCATGGGTGACCTGTTCGGCGAGCGTCAGAGCGGCATCGCGACGTTCCGGATTGCGGACCCGCTGCGCGATGAGCGCCTGAGCGACGTCGCACACGAGGCGGCGACCGCCGTGCTGGAAAAGGATCCGGAGCTCGAGCAGCCGGAGCACGCGCCAATGCGGCGCGTGTTGGGCGAGCGGTACGAGAGGAGTCTCGAGCTTTTCAGAGTGGGATGAGCCGAGGGATGAGGGATGGGGGATGGGGGATGAGGGATGGGGGATGAAGCTAACGGCGCCCTCATCCCTCATCCCTCATCCCTCATCCCTCATTCCGGCCGTCATGGTTTCGGCGGCCCCAGTCGCCGCTTGATCCGCTCCAGCTCCGCCTGCGTACGCTGAAGATCCTCGCGCAGCTTCTGGATCTCCTCCTCCTGCGCGTGATCGCGCGTGTCGGCCGCGGATCGTTGCGCAGCCTGCACGGCGCGCAGTGAGTCCGACAGCTCGAGCAACCGCAACATCACGTTGGCCTCCGTGCGTCGGTGCGCACTTGGCGCAGCCAGATACGCCTCGATGCCTCGGCGCGCTTCCTCCGGATGGAATGCGGGATTGCGCGGGTCTGCGCGAAGCATCGCTCGCCAGAACGCGCTCTCGGCGATGTCGGGGGAGTCGCGCTCGGCGCGCTCGAACGCCGCGAGGATGCTGTCCGCCGTGGAGAACCGTCCGGAGTCCGCCGCGGCCTGCACCAGCGCCAGCGTGCGTGGCCACGGCCGCTCCGGCGGCGGCGAAGGCACCGCTGGCGCCACCGTATCGGCGACGAGTGCGGGCGCCGCGGGACGGCGATGGTGGCAGCTCGCGAGCACGAGCACCACGGCAGCGAGCCGCCTAACGTTCACGACGCCGACAGCTCCGGCAGGCGGTCCACGCGCCGCTGCGTCCCGGGCTCGGCGACGGGCTGGGAGTCCAGCGCGTGGTGACGCCCGCCACTCGCCCTGATCGGCAGCGAGATGGCGAACATCGTACCCGACCCCACTTTGCTCTCGACACTGATCGACCCGCCGTGCGCGTTCACGATGCTCTTCGCGATCGCGAGCCCCAGACCCGTCCCCTTCGTGGATGCGGACGCCTGGTTATCCGCCTGAAAGAACTTCTCGAAGATGAACGGGACGTTCTCCGCGGGAATACCCGCACCGGTGTCGCGGACTCGCATCTCGACGGAATCCTTCGCGGTCGTCGCCGTGAGCTCCACCGTGCCGCCGCGCTCCGTGAACTTGAACGCATTCGAGAGCAGGTTGCCGAGGACCTCGCTCATGCGGTCCTCGTCCCACACGACATGATCGGGGAGACGCGATCCGCGATTGACGTGAAACCGGATCCCCCGCTGAATGGCGAGGACGCGGAACGTCGACTCGAGCTCCGCCAGAAAGGGAATCAGTCGCATCGATCGGAGCTCGAGCTTGCCACCGCCCGCCTCGAACCGGCTCACGTCGAGGAGCTGACGCACGAGTCGTGACAGCGCCTGCGCCTGTGAGGCGAGCGTGAGGCAGATCTCGCGCTGCTTCGGCGTGAGCTCACCGTACACGTTCTCCTGGAGGAGTTGCAGATACCCGATGATGACGTTGATCGGTGTCTTGAGCTCGTGCGACGCGACCGACACGAACTCCGCCTTGAGCTGATCGAGCTGCTTGAGCTGCTGCGCCATCGTCTGATAGCTCTCGGCGAGCCGGCCGAACTCGTCGTGGCGCATCGGCTCGATCGACAGGCGGTACGAGAAGTCGCCATCGGCGACGGCCTGCATGCCGCTCTCCAGATCGCTCACCGGCCGGCTGATCGTCGCGGTCAGCCAGATTGCGATCAGTCCCGCGAGCACCAGCGAAAGGGCAAACGCCGTCGTAGTGAGTTGCTGGGCGCTCGCCGCCTGGACGTTGGCCAGCTCCACTTTCTCCGCGGTGCGAGTCTGGAGATACGCCCCCGTCCGTTCGACGGTCGAGTCCACGCGAAGCATCACCGGCTGCAGCAGCTTCGATAGGCTGTCGGCGCGTACACCATTGCCGTGGCGAACGGCGTCGAGCTCCGCAACCAGCGCGGTGTCGATGCGGTCGAGGATTGCGGCGACCTCCGAACGGGAGCCCTCGAGCCCGTAGCCAACGAGCGAGTCGGAAAGTGTGCGCAGCCCGGTCACCGCGTTCGTGACGCGAGCGCCGGGCGATGCGACCGTCGACGAGTCGGTGGCGTATACCAACTGGAGCTCCGCCTGCCGGAGCTCCTCCGCAGCCGTGCGAATCCGCGCGAGCAACATGGTCGCGTTGAGATCCTGCGCCTGAATGTTGCGCACGGCCGCCCGCATGCCGTTCAGCGAGTCGTACGCAATGAACAACGGCGCCACGAGAATGGCGGCCATTGTGACGAGTGCGAGTACGAGGCGGGAGCGGAGCGTCACGTGTCAGCGACCCACGCGGTCACATGCATTGCAGGAAAGGTAAGCCCGGCACGTGGTGGCGTTGATGAAGATTCTCGGCGCTCATAGGTTTCTCGCCCGCCCCGCACGTCTTTCATCCCGACCACCGTGACTGTAGCCACCTCTCGAATCGTCGACCTGCATACCCACGCGGGCGCCTCCGCCACCGTCCGTGGCTGGGTGACGCACCTGCGCTCGTCCGGGAAAGTCGCCTTCATCGTCATGCGGGACGGTACGGGCACGCTTCAGGCTGTCCTCGTGAAGAACGCCGTCACTCCAGAAACCTGGTCGCGATTCGCCGAGCTGACTCAAGAAACGTCCATCTCCATCACCGGGGAAGTCCGCATGGACGCCCGCGCGCCGGGCGGTGTGGAGGTCGGGGTATCGAATCTCGAGATCCTGGGGTCCAGCCCGATCGACTATCCGATTCAGCCGAAGGAGCACGGCGTCGATTTCCTGATGGACCACCGCCACCTGTGGCTGCGAAGTCCGCGCCAGCAGGCAATCCTCCGAGTGCGGCACGAGATCGAGCAGGCGATCCAGGACTTCTTCTACGAGCGCGGGTTCATCCGGGTGGATACGCCGATCCTCACCGCGGCCATCGGAGAACGCAGTGGTCTCTTCTCGACCGAATACTTCGAGGAGGGCACCGCGTACCTCGCTCAAACCGGACAGCTGTACGGCGAGGCCGCTGCCGCAGCGCTCGGGCGAATCTACACGTTCGGCCCAACGTTCCGCGCTGAGAAATCGAAGACGCGCCGCCACCTCACCGAGTTCTGGATGATCGAGCCCGAGGTCGCGTTCTTCGACTCGAACGACAACATGCGACTGCAGGAAGACATGGTGTCGTTCCTCGTCCGCCGCTGTCTCGACCGACGGAAAATGGAGCTCGCGGAGCTGGAGCGCGACACGTCCAAGCTGGAAAACGTCGTGCCGCCCTTCGTTCGCCTCGACTACGGGGACGCCGTCACCCTTCTGCAGCGCAAGGGCAGTGCAATCAAGTGGGGCGAGGACCTCGGCGCCGAGGACGAGGCGCTCATCGTCGAGGACCACGACCGGCCGGTATTCGTCATGAACTATCCCAAGGAGGCGAAAGCCTTCTACATGAAGGAGAATCCGGCCGACCCGCGCACGGTCCTCTGCGACGACTGCCTCGCGCCCGAAGGGTACGGCGAGATCATCGGCGGGTCACAGCGCGAGGATGACTACGACAAGCTCCTCGCGCGCATCAAGGAAGAAGGTCTTCCGCTGGAGGCGTACGGGTGGTACCTCGACCTCCGCCGGTACGGCACCTTCGTGCATTCGGGGTTCGGGCTCGGTCTGGAGCGCACGGTCGCATGGATCTGCGGGACACCGCACATTCGCGAGACGGCGGCGTTTCCAAGACTGATGCATAGGCTAAAGCCATAACGGGGACGAGGGACGGGCGACGGGCGACGGCTCGAAACCGGAACCCCTCGGGACGCTTCTCTATTAGAGCATGACCTTCCCGAGGGTTTACGCAGTCAAGCCGTCGCCCGTCGGCCGTCCCCCGTCCCCGTTCTCCTGCTGCTTCACATCGTCCCAGATCGCGTCGAGCTCCTCCAGCGACGCTTCGCCAACGACCAGCCCTCGCTCCGCAGCGATGCGCTCCACCTCCGCGAATCGCCGAGTGAACTTCGCGTTCGCTCGATCGAGCGCGAGCGACGCGTGAACGCCGGCCTTTCGGCACAGGTTCACGACCGCGAAGAGCAGATCGCCTAGCTCAGCCTCCAGTGCAGCGTGCCGCGCGTCATGCACCGGCGCGCCCTGCGGCGTCCGCTCGATCGGATGATCGTGAAGCTGAACGCGCACCTCGCCGAGCTCCTCCTCCACCTTCGCGGCCGGGCCGTCGACATCGGGCCAGTCGAACCCCACACCAGCCGCACGGTCCTGCAGCCGGTGTGCGCGGTGCAGGGAAGGCAGATTCGGTGGCAGTCCCTCCTCGATCGACGACCGCTTCCGAGCCTTCATCTGCTCCCACGGCTGACGCTCGCCACCCTCGTACAGGTGAGGGTGGCGGCGGCGCATCTTTGTGATCAGCCCGTGCGCGACGTCGCCAATGTCGAATGCGCCGCGCTGTTCGGCGACAACCGAGTGGAACAGTACCTGGAGCAGTACGTCGCCCAGCTCCTCGCGCATCTGGGCGTCATTGCCCTCGCGAATCGCCTCGTCCAGCTCGTGCGCCTCTTCGATCAGATAGGGGCGGAGCGAATCGTGGGTCTGGTTGGCGTCCCACTCGCACCGCGCCCGAAGATCTCGCATTAATGCGAGCGTATCTTCAAGCGTTGATTTGTCTTGCATAGCCTCCTCAGGCCGGGTATCATACCCGCTCTCCGAATGTCACGTCAACCGACACCTGCCTTTCCGCGCGCCTGGGTCGAAGTCGACTTGGGCGCGCTGCGACGAAATGGGGCGGCCCTCGCGAGCCGCGCCCGGGTCCCGCTTCTCGCCGTCATCAAGGCGGACGGATACGGGCTCGGCGCCGTGCGGGTGGCTGGTGCGCTCGAGCCGCTCGACCCGTGGGGCTTCGGCGTCGCCACCGTGGCCGAGGGCATCGAGCTCCGTGACGCGGGCGTGTCGCGTCCGATTCTCGTGCTCTCCCCAGTGCTGCCTGATGAGTACCAGGCCATTCGAGGAGCCAGCCTGAGGCCGTCGCTCGGCAGCGCCGTGGCCATCGCCGAGTGGGGGCGCACCGGCGGTGGCGCGTGGCATCTGTCGATCGACACCGGGATGAACCGCGCCGGAATTCCGTGGACTGAAATCGGTGCGATCCAGGACGCCCTCCGGCAGGTCGTTCCCGAGGGAGCCTACACACACTTCCACTCGGCAGACCTGAACGATGATTCGCAGGTCGAGCAGCAGCGTCGCTTTCGCTGCGCGGTCGAGTCGCTGCCCAATCGCCCGCGATATCTGCATGCCGAGAACAGCCCGGCCATCGAGCGAGGCGAGGCGTCGCCATGGGACCTCGCCAGGCCGGGTGTCTTCCTTTACGGCGTGGGAGGCGGCGATGGTGCGACCATGTTTCCCGAGCCGGTGGCACATCTGCGCGCGCGGGTCATCGACCTGAGGACCGTGAGCGATGGCGACACCGTGAGCTACGGAGCCACGTGGCGCGCACGCGGTACGCGCCGCATTGCGACGCTCGGTATCGGTTACGCTGACGGCTACCGCCGCGCATTGAGCAACCGCGGGACGGTGCTGCTGCATGGGCAGCGTGTTCCCGTCGTGGGAATCGTCACGATGGACATGACCATGGTCGATGTGACTGACGCTCGTTGCGAGATCGGTGACGTGGCAACTCTGATCGGTCGCGATGGTGACGCGGTGCTCACGGTCGACGAGGTGGCGTCGACTGCGCAGGTCCTCAGCTACGAGCTGTTGGTCGGTCTCAAGCTCAGGGTTCCGCGTCTCTATGTGGACGAGACCGTCGAGACCGCGGTGCCAGCCGCAGAATCCGTTTCCGCCGCTCGGCGATGAGCGACGGGGCCAGCGCGAGCACCGATCGGCGGGCCGCTATCGTGGTTCTCGACGGGGTTGGTGCTGGCGAAGCGCCTGACGCTGCCGCGTATGGTGACGTCGGGAGCGATACGCTCGGAAACACGTCACGCGCCGTTGGCGGGTTCGATCTCCCCACGCTCGAGTCGCTCGGCCTCGGCCGAATCGAGCCGATCGATGGCGTGAGCGCCTCACGAGAGCCCACAGGCGCATGGGGAGTCATGGAGCCCAAGTCCGCCGGGAAGGACAGCACGACCGGTCATTGGGAGATCACGGGACTCCACCTCGCACGACCGTTTCCGACGTATCCCCACGGCTTCCCGCGCGACCTGATCGATGAATTCGCCCGGCGGACCCACCGGCCGGTGATCGGCAACGTGGTGGGCAGTGGTACTGCGATCATCGGCGCGTTCGGCGCGGAGCACATGCGCTCGGGTGCGTGGATCGTATATACCTCTGCCGACTCGGTGTTTCAGGTCGCGGCGCACGAAGGGGTCGTGCCGCTCGACGAGATGTACGCCGCGTGTGACGTCGCGCGCGGGCTGCTGGTTGAGCCGCACAACGTGTCGCGCGTGATCGCGCGGCCGTTCGTTGGCGAGCCGGGTCGTTTCGAGCGCGTGTCCGCCCATCGTCGGGACATTTCGATCGAGCCGCCGGGTGAGACACTGCTGGACGCGTTGGAGTCGGCCGGGATCGCGCGGACGGGGATCGGGAAGGTCGATGACTTGTTCGCGCGTCGTGCGATACGATCGACGCACACGCCGACGAACGCGGCGGGTATCGAAGCCATAGGTGAATGGCTGCGGTCGCGGACTAGTGGGTTCCTATTCGTCAACCTAGTAGATTTCGACCAGCTTTTTGGGCACCGAAACGACGCTGCGGGGTTCTATGGAGCACTGCGCGAGTTCGACCGGGCTCTGCCATCCATGCTCTCCACGCTGCGCGAGGACGATCTGTTTTTCATTACGGCCGATCACGGCAACGACCCCACGACGGCGTCGACCGATCACGCACGCGAGTGCGTGCCGTTGCTCGTGGCCGGTCCTCGGGTGCGCGCCGTGGATCTCGGCCGGCGCTCGACGTTCTCCGATCTCGGTGCCACGGTCGCGGAGTGGTTCGGGATTTCGTTTCGGGGCCGCGGAAGGTCGTTTCTCTCCGAGCTCGTGACTCAATGACGCGTCCCGCTCGCGCGGGCGCGCCATCGCTCGAATCGGCACGGGCGGCTGCACTCGCGGCCATGGAGCGCGCGTATGCTCCGTACTCGGATTTCCGCGTCGGCGCCGTTCTCGTGGGAGCTGACGGCAGCGTGTTCGCCGGGTGCAATGTCGAGAACTCGGCGTACCCTGCTGGTATCTGTGCAGAGCGCGCGGCGCTCGCGGCGGCGGTGGCGGGTGGTGTGCGGCGGTTCGATCTCCTCGTCGTCGTCACCGAGGCTGACGAGCCGACGCCGCCGTGTGGAATGTGTCGGCAGGCGCTGGTCGAGTTTGCGCCCGACCTCGCGATCGTGAGCTGCACCACGCATGGTGGCGAGGCGCAGTGGCGTCTTGCCGCGCTGTTCCCGCATCCGTTCACCCCGGCAGCGCTGAGTCATCATCCATGAAGCTCGGACGCATCGTGGGAACCGTCGTGTCGACGCGGAAGGACCCGTCGCTCGGGTCGCTCAAGCTGTTGATCGTCGAGAACCTCACGACCGACCTCGGTCGGGAGGGGGGCTACGTCGTCGCCGTGGACAGCGTTGGCGCCGGGTTGGGCGAAGTCATCCTCTACGCGACCGGCAGCTCGGCGCGCCTAACGGCGGCGACGAAGGATCGGCCGGTCGACGCCGTGATCATGGGAATCGTTGACAGCTTTGACGTGGAAGGACGGAGTGTACGGCTTGCGTAATCGGTTCTTGGGCGTAGCGGTGCTCGCAACGCTGGTGAGCGCCGTCGTCGCCTGCAGCGAAAGTCTGGACGGCACCGCTGGGTGCCCGTCGCTCTGCCCGGAGCAGCGCGTGGACTCGCGCGACACCGTGCTCGATGCTTTCGTTTCGGTGGACACGACGGTGCTCGGGTACCCGGCGATTGGTACGGAGTCTCGTCTCCTCGTCGCATCGCGCGGTGACACGCTCGACGCGCGGGCCGTGATGCGCTTCGACACGCTCGTGCAGAATTTCACGCGCGGCGGTACGGACAGCGCCATTTACACGGTCGACAGCGCTGGCGTGAACCTCCTGCTCGACACGACTGGTACGAAGGCGACGCAGCCGGTGACGATCGAGCTCTATGACGTGGACACCACCGCGGTCGACACCGCGGTGTCGACCGCGCTTTCGCTGTTCCGACCGGACCGGTTGATCGGCTCGAAGACCTACGCGGTGGCGGACCTGAAAGACACGCTGCGTGTCCCGCTGGACAACGACAAGGTGCTCGCGAAGCTTCGGGGCGACGCTCCCCGGCGGTTTCGGATCGGGTTCAAGGTCGCGAGCGCTGCGTCGGCGCAGATTCGCATCTTCTCGCGCGAAGGGGGCGGCGCCCCGACGCTCACCTACGACCCGTCGCCCGACACGGCGGTACACTCGATCATCAACAGCGCCACGTCGCTCACGCCGACCGACAACCCGACGCTCAAGAACGACCTGACCGACTATCAGCTGGTTGCGAAGACGCTGTCGAGCGGCGCGGGTAGTCTACTGGGCGTGGGCGGTCTCCCGGCACAGCGGACGTATCTGCGCTTCGACATTCCCGAGCGGCTGATCGATTCCGCGACCGTCGTCCGCGCAACGCTGTTGTTGACGCAGGTGCCGGCAAGCTCGGTCGACGCGGGAGACTCGCTGACCATATATCCGCAGGTCGTCCGGGCGGCGGTCGGGCTGACGGACGTGGCGCGGTCGGCGGGGATCCTGAACAGTCCGAACCTGGAGATCGATTCATTGCGACTCAAACCATCCGACGGCGGGGTGCGCGCGATCGAGATCGTGGGTGCGCTGCGCGAGTGGAAGGCCGTTGGTCCGACGACCCTGCAGCGCGCCATCGTGCTGCGCTCGTCCACGGAGGGGGCGTCGGCGCCGGCGGTGCTCTTCTATTCGACGGATGCCGACCCGTCGCAGCGGCCGCGACTGCGGCTCACCTACATCGACCAGGTTCGGTTCGGAGTTCCATGATGCGGCGATGGTTCGTTGCGCTCGGCATCGGCTGCGCGATGGCCGTCTCGTCGCGATCGAATGCGCAGGGCACGCTCGGCGCGCAGGGGTTCGGCTATCCACCCGGGCAGCTGAGTGTCTTCTCCCGGTCGCTCGGTGGAGCGACGGGCGAAACCGATGCGCTGTCTCCGATCAACCCGGCTGCCCTGGCGCTCTTGCGGCGCGGTGGGCTGTACCTCCAGTCGGAGCAGGAGAGGCGGTCGCTCGAGTCGGGCGGTCAGACCGGCTCGATGCAGGTATACCGGTTCCCGCTGTTCGTCGCGGCGGTCCCGATCGGGTCGCGTGGGGTCCTTGGTGTGTCGTATTCGACGCTGTTGGATCGGACGTGGGGCACGGAGCTTCGCGGGAGCACGTCGTTCGAGGGGGAGACGGTGTCGTTCACGCAGTCGTTCCAGTCGGAGGGCGCGTTGAACGACGTGCGCTTCGCGGGCTCGTGGGCGCTGCGCGACAATCTCATCATCGGGGGCGCGGTCCACCTCTTCCCGGGCGAGAATCGCCTAACGATGGCTCGCGAGTTCGACGACTCGCTCACGTTCGCGCCGCTCCGCGATACGTCGACCGTGAACTACTGGGGGTACGGGTATTCCGCCGGGCTCCTCTGGCGACCGATCCGAACGGTCACGCTGGGCGCATCGGGACGCATTGGCGGCAAGCTCGATCTCAGGGAGGCGGATACACTGCTGGCGAAGGCAAACGCGCCGTCGAGATTCGGCGCCGGCGTTCGGTGGGACGTGCCCGGGCTGACCGCGGCATTCCGCGTCGACAGAACGCTCTGGTCCGACCTGAACGGCCTGGGATCCGAGAACGCCAAGGCAGAGGATTCGTGGGATCTCGGGTTTGGCGTCGACGCCGTGGGGCCTCAGATCTTCGGTCAGCACCTGACGATCCGCGCCGGCGCTCGGCGGCGGACCCTTCCGTTTCTCGCCGACAATCAGCAGGTGCACGAGACGGCGTTCACGCTGGGGACCGGCGCGCCATTTGCGCGCGGACGGGCGCAGGTGGACTTCTTCGTCGAGCGGGCGTCGCGCACGGCCGGTGATGTCGATGCCACGGAGCGGTCATGGACGTTCGGTTTGGGGTTCACGATCCGGCCGTAGTGAGATGACGCAGCCCGTCCGCGCCGACGCGCCGCTGATCCTGATCGCTGACGACGTTCCGGCCAACGTCGAATTGCTGATCGACCAGTTGCACACGCTGGGCTACCGTACGGTGTCGGCGCAGGATGGCCCGTCGGCGCTGGCGGGGTGCTTCGAGCATCGACCGGAGCTCGTGATCCTCGACGTCTCGATGCCTGCTGGCGAGCTCGGCGTCGACGATCGGTCCACCGGGTTCGAGGTCTGCCGCCGCATCAAGCGCGACGCGCGGACGGCGCGCATCCCGGTCATCTTCGTGACCGCGCTGAACGACACGACCGATCGCGTCAAGGCGATCGAGGCTGGCGGTGATGATTTCCTCACGAAGCCGCACAATCGCATGGTGCTCGGGGCGCGCGTCAGGAGCCTGCTCAAGCTGAAGGCGGCCACCGACGCGCTCGAGGATAGCTATCGCAAGCTGCGCGAGCTCGAAAAGGTGCGGGACGATCTGATGAAGATGATCGTGCATGATCTCAAGACGCCGCTCACGTCCATCATCGCGACCCTCGAGATGCTCGCCGACGGCGACCTCGGGCCGGTGGGCCTGTCGCAGCAGGGCGCGTTGCGGGATACCGAGAACAAGGCGCAGGAGCTCCTGCACCTCATCGAGGACCTGCTGGAGGTCGCGCGCATCGAGGAGACATCGATCTCGCTCGACCTCGAGCCCCTCGTGGCGTCGGCGCTCGTTGCCGACATCATGAACGACTGGTCGCTGCGCCTGCAGCAGGAGCGCGCGGCGACGAGCATCGAGGTCGCCGTCGATGTGCCGACGTTCCTGGCGGACAAGGCGCTCCTCAAGCGTGTGTTCGGCAACCTGATCCAGAACTCGCTCGTTCACTCATCGAGCGCGATCGAGCTGCGGGTACTGGCCCGGACCGACCCGCGCGGCGTCCTGTTCACCGTGGCCGACAACGGCCCGGGCATCCCGCCGCAGTACCACGAGGTCATCTTCCACAAGTTCGAGCGGGTGAAGACGCCTAACGTGCCCCGGGTTCGGAGCTCGGGCCTCGGATTGGCGTTCTGCCGTCTCGTCGTGGAAGCGCACGGCGGGCGAATCTGGGTGCAGAGCACCGAGGGCGCCGGGAGCGCGTTCCACATCCTGCTCCCGTTGCGCCCGCCGACGGCGCCGATGGCTCGCGCCAGCGCCGGAGCGGGCATCGCGTCGTGAAGGCCTATCTCCGCACCTTCGGGTGTCGGGCGAACCAGTACGACACCGAAGCGGTTCGCGCGATGATCGAGGCATCCGGCGGGGAGATCGTCGCGACGCCTGACGAGGCAGATCTCGCGGTATTCAACAGCTGCACCGTCACGGCTGCCGCCGAGGCCGACCTGCGGCAGAGCGTGCGGCGGGCGGCGCGACGCGCGCCAGCGCTGCGCACCGTGGTGATGGGGTGTGCCGCGGCGCGCGACGACGGCACGATCGCGGCCCTCCCCACCGTGGCCCGTGTGGTGGCGGGCGGAGATCTGTCAGGTGTTGCCGAAGCCATCGGTCTCCCGGTGCCGGCGGTGCCGCCTAACGTCCAAACCGGCACACGCGCGCTGCTGCGCATCCAGGATGGGTGTGACGAGCATTGTACGTTCTGCGCGACCACCCTCGCGCGCGGGGCAGCCCGGTCTCGAGACATCGGCGCGCTGGTGAATGAGGCCGAGCGTCTCGCCGATCGCCATCCCGAGATCGTGCTGACCGGAATACACATCGGGCATTACGGCGTGGACACGGACACATCGCTGTCCGCGCTCGTCGAGCGGCTCGTTCGGGACGTGCCGCGCGTCCGCTTTCGACTCAGCTCGCTCGAGGCGACCGAGGTCGATGACCGCCTCCGTGAGCTGTTCGCCGAAGCCGATCACCTCGCGCCGCATCTGCATGCGCCGCTTCAGTCGGGGTCCGACAGGGTGCTCAAGCGAATGGGCCGTCACTGGTACACGGCGGCGACATACGCGGCCGCCGTGGAGCGCATTGCCGCGCGCGTCAGCGTGTTTGGGCTCGGTGCCGACATCATCGCCGGGTTCCCGGGTGAGACGGAACACGACCATCGCGGTACGCTGGCCCTCGTCGAGTCGCTTCCGTTCACCTACCTCCACGTCTTTCCGTACTCGCCGAGGCCGGGCACAGCGGCGGAGCGACTCGATGCCCACGTCGCCGCGTCGACTATCGAGAGCCGGGCGGCCGAGCTGCGCGCCATCGCCGATCGACGCGCCGAGGCGCACCGTGCGAGTCGCGTCGGTGGCGAATGTGACCTCGTCGTCATGGGCACAGCCGCCCGCCGGGAAGGGCTGACGGAGGACTACCTCACGGTCGCGGTCGATCCGTCCATCCCCCGCGGAACGCGGTGGCGGGCGCGTCTCCATGGCGATGCATCGCGATTGCTCGGCGTTCCGCTCCAGGCCATCATTCGCTGATGCCCGAGACACGCCCCACCGTCTATATCGAGACCTACGGTTGCCAGATGAACGTGAGCGATTCCGAGCTGATGCTCGGTCGCCTCACGGACAGCGGCTACCGGGCGGTCGATTCCCCCGACGGTGCGGACGTCATTCTGCTCAACACGTGCGCGATTCGCGACCACGCGGAGCAGCGGGTGATCGGCCGCCTCGGTGAGCTCAAGCGGAACATGAAGCCCGACTCGGTCATGGGTGTGACCGGATGCATGGCGCAGCGGCTCGGGCCGCAGCTGCTCGAGAAGGCAAAGCACGTGAGCCTCGTCGTTGGACCCGATGGCTATCGAGCGCTGCCGGCGCTCGTCGAGGGCGCGAGACGCGGCGAGCGCGCCATCGCCACGACGTTCGACCTCGAGGAGCACTACGAGGACTTCACGCCGCGCCGCTTCGACAAGGTGAAAGCGTGGATTCCCGTGCAGCGCGGGTGCGACTACCGGTGCACGTACTGCATCGTGCCGACGACGCGCGGGTCCGAGCGCAGCCGGAAGCTCGCGGACGTCGTGCGCGAGGTCGAGCAGGTGGCCAGCGAGGGAATGACCGAGGTCGTTCTGCTCGGACAGACGGTGAACTCGTACCACGACGGGGAGCGAGGCTTCGCGGAACTGCTCCGCGCGGTCGGTGCCGTCCCGGGGATTCAGCGCGTTCGATTCACGAGCCCGCACCCTAACGACTTCTCGCCGGCGGTCATCGAGGCGATGGCCGAGGTGGACGCCGTCTGCGAGCACGTGCATCTGCCCATGCAGTCCGGGTCGACCAGGGTGCTCAAGCGCATGCTCCGCCGCTACACGCGCGAGGGCTACCTCCAGTGCGTGGACCGCCTCCGCGCGGCCATTCCGGGCCTCGCGCTGACGACGGACGTGATTGTCGGCTTCCCGGGCGAAACGGACGCCGATTTCGAGGAGACGCTGGACGTTGTGCGCACGGTGGGGTTCGACGACGCCTTCACGTTCAAGTTCTCACCACGGGACGGAACGCCGGCCACCCGGATGCCGGTCGAAATGACCGTGCCCGATGAGGTGGCGACCGAGCGCCTCGCGCGTCTCATCGATACAGTCCGGCGGGGTGCCAGGGAGCGGAACATGACCCTCCTCGGCGCTCGACGCGAAGTGCTGGTCGAGAAGGGAGCGAGGCGTGGCGAGCTGCTGCAGGCGCGTACCCGCGACTTCAAGACAGTGCTGCTGCCGGGCGACGACTCGATGATCGGGCGTTATTTCACCGTCGAGCTGACGGGCACCACCGGCTCGACCTTTACGGGTGCCGTATGTCACACACGCGAGCGGACACCGTTGCCGATGGCCGGATGAAGAACGCGCTGGAAGAACTGGTTCTCGAGGTATACGCGCAGCTGCGGGCGAAGCATCCGGAGTTTTGCTCCTGTGAGCGATGTCACGATGACGTGATTGCGCAGGCCCTGAACAAAGCTAGGCCGCGGTACATTGGCGGCTCCCCGATCGGAGCTGCCGTTACGCGCGTCTCGCTGTCGAGTGACCAGGCACGGGCGGAGATCGCCGTGGCAGTCTTCGAGGCCATGCGTCGCGTCAACCAGAATCCCCGCCACGGCCCCGAGGACTACGTACCGCTCGGAGCCGGCGGATAGCAGGGAGCCGTGATTGCCGCTCGTCGCCGCCGCGTTCATTGCACACGCCGCCGGACTCCTCCTCGGGTTCGGCGGCTTCTCGTTGGCAGGATTGCTCGTTGCGGCGGCAACTGCCGCCATGGCCGCCCTTCGGCGGGATGCCCGCGTCGCCGCGCTGGCGCTGCTGGGCGCCGGCGGCGTGTTGCGCGCGACGGCCGCGGCCCGCGCCGACGAGCAATGCGCGCGGCGAGCGTTCGCCCTGAACCCCGAGGCGGACATGACGGTCATGTACACGGCCGTCATCGAAGTCGACGCTCGCGCGCGGACCCGCGTGCCCGCGACGATCGAGGATGGCGGTTGCCGCGTGCGCGCCAGCCTCCTCGTCGACCGAGGTGGTGCCGCAGCGGGCTCACGCGTCGCGGTTCGCGGCGAGGCCGCGCACGCGGGGGCGCTCATTGTCGTTCAACACGCGACCATCGCTGTCCTCGAGCGTCCGGGGCTCGCGAGGCGCGTGCGTGAGCGGGCGGGCCACGCCATCGATCGGACATTCGGAACGGACGCCGCCCTCGCGCGGGCGCTGTTGATCGCCGACACGCGCACGCTCGACGCGGGCATCCGCGCTCGTTATGCGGACGCCGGCATCGTCCA
The DNA here is from genome assembly GCA_036274195.1 of Gemmatimonadaceae bacterium. Taxonomy (GTDB): domain Bacteria; phylum Gemmatimonadota; class Gemmatimonadetes; order Gemmatimonadales; family Gemmatimonadaceae; genus JAJKIV01. The sequence continues at coordinate 18,020 of DASUGD010000347.1, forward strand.
TCTGCTCTCGGTGTCGGGGCTCCACGTTGCGATCATCGCCGGCGCCGCCGAGCTGCTGTTGTCCGCAGTGCGGGTGTCGCGTGTCGCGTCGGTGTGGCTCGCGCTGGTGGTCACGCTCGTGTACATCGTCGTCATTGGCGCACCGGCTCCCGCCGTGCGATCGGCGGTGATGCTCGGTGCCAGCGCACTGTCCCGCCTAACGCAACGGCCGACGTCCCCGTGGGCGGGCCTGGCGCTGGGCGCCTGGGCACCCGCCGTGGACCCGCGAGTCATCACCGACCTCGGCTTCCAGCTGAGCGTCGCCGGCCTGGCTGCGCTCATCGCGTCAGGCGCGCTCGCCCGGCGGTTGCTTGCCGGCCGAGTCACCGGGTGGCGCCGGGTTGTGGTGCGCGATCTCATCGTATCCACGCTGGCATCCGTCGTGACGCTTCCACTCATCGCCTGGACGTTCGGTCGCTTGAGCATCGTCGCGCCGTTCACGAACCTCGCGGCGGGCCCGATCTTCACGGTTCTTCAACCGACGCTGTTCCTCGCGCTGCTGCTCTCACCGTTCCCGTCCGCGGCCTCACTGCCGGCAGACGCCTCACACGTCATGCTGCGCGCCGTCGACGTCGTCGCGGATGTCGCGACACGCATTCCATTCGCGGCCGTGCCTATTGCGCCGAGCCTCATCACGGTCAGCCTGCTCGGCGTGATGTCAACGTCGCTGATCGTTGCCTGTTCGAGCGCTGCGGGAAGCGTCTGGGCCGCACGAGGGTTGATCGGCGCGGCCGCGGCGGCGGCGCTCGCCGTCGTCGGGCTCGAGTTGAGCGGGCCCGCCGGCGTAGTGGAGCTTCACATGATCGACGTTGGGCAAGGGGATGCGCTCGCGCTTCGGACTCCGGCCGGCCGCTGGGTGCTCTTCGATGCCGGCCGAAGCTGGTCGGGCGGCGACGCGGGACGCTCCGCGATCATACCCTATCTGCGAAGGCGAGGCGGCGCCCTGCACGCCTTCGTACTGTCGCACCCGCACAGCGATCATGTCGGTGGTGCTGCGTCGACGTTGGCCGCACTGCGGGCCCGGGAGTACTGGGATGGCGCGTACGTCACAGGGAACCAGGACTACCGCACGTCCCTCGTGGAAGCCGCGCGCCGGCGCGTCGCGTGGCACCGAGTACACCCCGGTGACTCGGTGGCGCTGGACGGCGTGCACATTCGCTTTCTCGCTCCGGATTCTGCGTGGGCGGCCCGGCTCACCGATCCCAACGCGGCGAGCGCGGTGGCGTTGGTCCAGTACGGGCGGGTACGATTCCTCATGACTGGCGACGCGGAAGCAGGCGAAGAGGACTGGATCCTGGCGCGCGACGGAGCGGAACTTCGCGCCGATGTGCTCAAGGTGGGACATCACGGGAGCGCGACGAGCAGCACGCCGGAATTCCTCGATGCCGTGCAGCCCAGACTCGCACTCATCTCCGTTGGTGCCGACAACACGTATGGCCATCCGAGCCCGGCGGTCGTCCGGTCGCTCGTAGCGCGTGGCGTTCAGGTCCTTCGCACCGATCACGTCGGGACGGTCGTCGTCCGGACCGATGGGCGGTCGCTCAGCGTAGAAGCCGGGGGCGAACGATGGGTGCGCTGAGCCGCATCCTGGACGCGATCGTGGGGCGCCGTGTCGACCTGCCGCCACAGCTTGCCGAGCAGTTTCCCGAGCTCCAGGCCGCGCGCTACCGTGTCGGGGGCCTACCCTTGCGCGTCGGCGGCTGGAGCCTGGGTGCAACGAGGGTGTCAGGATTCACTTTATGGCGCACCATCTGGGTCGAGCCCAGCTTCATTTGGGAAGCGGAACTGCTCTTGCACGAAATCCGCCACGTTCAACAGTTTGAGGCCAGCGTGTCGTTCCCGCTTCAGTACGTGTGGGAATCCCTGAGGCGAGGCTACCACGCCAACCGCTTCGAGGTCGATGCGCGGCGTTATGCATCGGCACGACTCGCACGGAGTAGTGCCCCTCCATCAACGCAGGACGTGTAGCCGTGGTCAAGCATACCGCCACTTCCGTCGTCACGATCGAGCGCTTCATCATCGAGCAGGAGCGCCTCCACCCCGAAGCGACCGGTGAGCTGTCGGGAATCCTGTACGATCTCGCGCTCGCGGCGAAGATGATCGCGAACAAGGTCCGCAGCGCAGGCCTTGCCGACATTCTCGGATCCGCCGAGCAGGAAAACGTCCAGGGCGAGGTCCAGCAGAAGCTCGATGTGTTCGCCAACGAGACGATCATCAAGGCGCTCGACCACGGCGGCCGTCTGTGCGCGATGGCGTCGGAGGAGGAGCCGGACATCATTCCGATTCCCGAAGGCTTCAAGTGCGGGAAGTACGTCCTGCTGTTCGATCCGCTCGATGGTTCGTCGAACATCGACGTGAATGTTCCCGTGGGCACCATCTTCTCGGTGGTCCGCAAGATCACGCGAGGTGCCCGTGGCGAGATGGAAGATCTGCTGCAGCCGGGCCGACGGCAGGTGGCCGCCGGCTACGTGATCTACGGATCCAGTACGATGCTCGTGTACACGACGGGGCAGGGCGCGCACGGCTTCACCCTCGACCCATCCATCGGCGAGTTCCTGCTCTCGCACCCGGACATCAAGATTCCGGAGCGTGGGCGATACCTGTCGGTCAACGACTCGTACGAGAACGACTGGGCCGACCCGGTGAAGCAGCTCATGCGGAGCTATCGCGGGATCGGCGGCTCGCGCAAGCCGCTGAGTGTGCGGTACGTGGGATCGCTGGTCGCCGACTTTCACCGCAACCTGCTTGGCGGCGGAGTCTTCTGCTACCCGGCGAATCGTAGAAGCCCCAACGGAAAGCTGCGGCTTCTCTACGAGGCCAATCCGTTGGCGTTCGTGGTGGAGCAGGCCGGCGGGCTTGCAACCGATGGCCGACAGCGCATCGTCGACGTCAACCCGACGGAGCTTCACCAGCGCACGCCCCTGTTCATCGGGAGCCGGTCCGAAGTCGAGGCAGCAAACGCGACGCTCGCCAGCGAGCGGCCGCTCTCGGCAGCCGTCTAGGCGGCCGCCCGGCTATCTTGCTGGAGAGGGCTGGCCTCGCGACGACGGTCGCGATGCCTCGTTGCGTCCGGCATCCGAGCTTTCGAGAGTCGCTTCTGACCGCCACATCTCGTCCCCAGCAGAAATCCGACGAACGGGTCACGCCGTCGGGAATCACCGTCAAGCCGGTTTATCGGCCTAACGACGCGCACACCGACTACGAGCGCGACCTCGGCGACCCTGGCCGCTTTCCGTTCACGCGTGGCGTTCAGCCCACCATGTATCGCGGCCGGCTGTGGACGATGCGTCAGTACGCCGGCTTCGGAACCGCGGCCGAAACGAATCGGCGATTCCACCATCTGCTGGGTGCTGGCCAAACCGGGCTCTCGGTCGCGTTCGACCTGCCAACGCAGATGGGCATCGACTCCGATTCGCCGCGCGCGCTCGGAGAGGTCGGTCGCGTCGGCGTGGCCATCGACTCGGTTGAGGACATGCACGTGCTGCTCGACGGCTTGCCGCTGGACACCGTGTCGACGTCGATGACGATCAACGCGACGGCTGCCGTGCTGCTCGCGATGTACATCGTCGTGGCCGAGGAGCGTGGCATTCCACGCGAGAAGGTGAGTGGCACGGTTCAGAACGATGTGCTCAAGGAGTACATCGCTCGCGGCACCTACATCTATCCGCCGGGCCCCAGCCTCGCGCTCATCGCGGAAATTTTCCGCTTCTGCTCGGCGGAAGTGCCTGACTGGAATCCGATTTCCATCTCCGGCTATCACATCCGCGAGGCGGGGTCCACGGCCGTTCAGGAGCTCGCGTTCACGTTCGCGAACACGATCGAGTACGTGAAGCAGGCGCAGGCGGCGGGGTTGGCGGTGGACGTGTTCGCGCCACGGCTCTCGTTCTTCTTCGCTGCCCACAGCGATCTGTTCGAGGAGATCGCGAAGTTTCGGGCGGCGCGCCGGATCTACGCGCGCCTCATGCGCGAGCGGTTCGCGGCCAGCGACGCGAGCTGTCGGATGCGGTTTCACACGCAGACGGGTGGGGTGACGCTCACGGCGCAGCAGCCACTCAACAACGTGGTGCGCGTGGCCGTCCAGACGCTGGCCGCGACGTTAGGCGGCACGCAGTCGCTCCACACCAACGGCTACGATGAGGCGCTGGCGCTTCCGACGGCGGAGGCGGCGACGCTCGCCCTGCGTACCCAGCAGATCGTGGCGTACGAGTCGGGTGTCGCGAACACCGCCGACCCGCTCGCGGGAAGCTATTTCGTCGAAGCATTGACGACGGAGATCGAGCGAGAGGCGACCGCGCTCATCGAGAAGGTGGACGAGCTGGGTGGTGCCGAGCGCGCGATCGCGGCCGGGTTTTTCCAGGAGGAGATCGCCAGGAGCGCGTACGCGCAGCAGTTGCGCGTCGAGGCCGGTGAAACCGTCGTCGTGGGCGTCAACCGCTTCACCGACGCCGCCGCGCCTCCCTCGATCCCTACCCCCGATTTCTCGGCCCTCGAGCGTGAACAGGTCGATCGTGTTAGGTCGGTGCGTGCGGCGCGCGATGCGAGACGCGCCGAGACGACGCTCGCCGCGATTCGTGCGGCCGCCGCGTCGTACGCGGACTCGAGCGCCACCGGGCGACCGCCGCTCATGCCGCTCATCGTGGACGCTGTTCGCGCGCGCGCGACGGTGGGCGAGATATCGGACACGCTGCGATCGAGCTGGGGCGAGTATCGTCCAACTTGAGCGCGGTGTTGGCGCCCGCTATGTTACGGGGTTCGCCCGCCTTCCTAAGTATCGAACCAATGCCAACTTACGACTATCGTTGCCCTAACGGGCACGATTTCGAGCGCTTTTTCCGCAAGATCAGCGACGCCGCCACCGATCTCGAATGTCCCGTTTGTGGGGCGTCGGCGACTCGGCGCGTGTCGGGCGGCGCCGGCCTGCTCTTCAAGGGCAGCGGCTTCTACCTCACCGACTACGGCAAGAACGCGCACCGCAAGGGTGGGTCGGACACGTCCGGATCCGGTTCTGGTGCCGAGTCGAGCGCGAGCGGCGATTCCGCGAAGAGCGATGCGGGCTCGGCGACGGGATCCAAATCCGACGGCGCGACCGCGCCAAAGCCGGAGGCGAAAACGACCAAGGACACCAAGCCGTCCGGCAAGACGAAGGGCAGCGACAACAAATGACCGCACCCGATCTCATCCGGGACGAGCTGACTCGCGCGGCCCGCGACCTTGGCGCGCCCGATCCCGTGGTCCCCGTGCTCGAGCGGCCGCGCGACCCGTCGTTCGGCGAGTGGACCACCAACCTCGCCATGACGCTGGCGAAACCGCTCCGGCGGAAGCCGCAGGAGATCGCGCACGATTTGATCGGGCGGATGAACCTGAAGCGCGCGACCGTCAGCGACGCGTACGTTGCCGGCCCGGGGTTCATCAACTTCCGGCTGGATGCCGGCACCATTGCGGCCGGGCTCCGCGACATCGTTGCCGCCGACACCGAGTACGGCCGCTCGAACATCGGAGAGGGGCGACACGTCAACGTCGAGTTCGTGTCGGCGAATCCCACGGGCCCGCTGCACGTCGGCCATGGCCGCCAGGCGGCGTTAGGCGATGCCATCGCCAGCCTGCTCGAGTGGACCGGCTGGCAGGTGACGCGGGAGTTCTACTACAACGACGCCGGCGCCCAGATCTCGAATCTGACGCGCAGCGTTCAGGCGCGCATCGCCGAGTTGCGCACGGGGACGCTCGCGATTCCCGAGGGCGGCTACCACGGCGAATACATCGCCGAGATCGCGGCGAAGTACGTCGAGGCGCATCCGGATGACCCGGATGGCCGCGATGCCGATGCCGTGCGTCGTTTTGCGGTCGCCGAGCTCCGCAGGGAGCAGGACATCGACCTGCAGGCGTTCGGCGTCAAGTTCGACAAGTATTTCCTCGAGAGCTCCCTGTACACGGACGGCAAGGTCGACTCGACGGTGGATGCGCTCGTCGCATCGGGGCACACGTACGAGCAGGACGGCGCGCTCTTCCTCCGGACGACCGAGTTCGGCGACGACAAGGACCGCGTCATGCGGCGGAGCGCGGCGCGTGGTGGCGACTACACGTACTTCCTGCCGGATGTCGCGTATCACGTGGACAAGTGGGGACGCGGGTACCGGCGCGCGATCAACGTCCAGGGCGCAGACCATCACAGCACCGTCACGCGTGTCCGTGCCGGGCTGCAGGCGTTAGGCATCGGCATCCCGGAGGGGTACCCGGAGTACGCGCTGCACCAGATGGTGACGGTGATGCGCGAGGGCCAGGAGGTGAAGTTCTCCAAGCGCGCCGGCGACATCGTGACCGTGCGCGATCTGGTGGAGTGGGTCGGCCGCGACGCGGTGCGCTATTTTTACCTTATGCTCAAGCCGGAGTCGCAGCTCCGGTTCGACGTGGATCTCGCCCGGACGCAGTCGGATGAAAACCCGATCTACCGCATTCAGATGGCGCACGCGCGGATGTGCGGCATCTTCCGCCAGGGCGGCATCGACCCCGCATCGATCGACGCGAGCGGGGCGGACCTCTCCGTGCTCGACAAGACGGAGGAACGCGAGCTGGCGAAGAAGCTCGTGGACTTCCCGTCGCTCGTCGTCGGCGCGGCGGAGGCGCTGGAACCTCACCGGGTCGCGGCGTACCTGCTGGAAACGGCCGGTCTGGCGCACAAGTGGTACCACGAGCACCACGTGCTGGATCAGCCCGAGCCGCTGCGTAGCGCGCGTCTCGTGCTCACGCGAGCGACCCAGATCGTGCTGCGCAACGCGTTAGGCATTCTTGGAATCACGGCCCCGGAACGAATGTAATGAAGTGGGATGGGGGATGAGGGATGAGGGATAACGGCGCCCGTTGTCCCTCATCCCCCATCCCCCATCCCTAATCCCACTGACCAGGCCACGATGACAGTTCTCGTAGTTGGCTCCGTCGCGCTCGATTCCGTCGAGACTCCGTTCGGCAAGGCCGAGGACGTGTTAGGCGGGTCGGGGACGTTCTTTTCGGCATCGGCGAGTCACTTCGCGCCGGTGCAGCTCGTCGGCGTCGTCGGCAACGACTATCCCGTCGACAAGCTCGCGCCGTTGGGGCGACGCGGCGTGGACCTGGCTGGACTCGAGAAGGCGGACGGCGAATCGTTCCGGTGGCGCGGTCGGTACCGCCACGATCTCAATTCCGCCGAGACGCTGGAAACCCGACTGGGCGTCTTCTCGCACTTCCGCCCGAAGATTCCCGAGCAGTTCCGGGCGGCGCCCTTCGTCTTTCTGGCCAACATCGACCCGCGGCTGCAGCTCGACGTGCTCAATCAGGTCGAGAAGCCGAAGCTCGTCGCGTGCGACACGATGAACTTCTGGATCGAGAGCCGCCGTCCCGATCTGCTGGCGCTTCTCCAGCGCGTGGATCTCGTGACGCTCAACGACGGCGAGGCGCGTCAGCTCACCGAGGAATCGAATCTGGTCAAGGCGGCACGCTGGATCATGAAGCGTGGGCCGAGCCACGTGGTCATCAAGAAGGGAGAGCACGGCGCATTCATGTTCACCGAACAATCGGTGTTCTTCGCGCCCGCGTATCCGCTCGAAAACGTCTTTGATCCGACGGGGGCGGGGGACTCGTTCGCCGGCGGCTTCATGGGGTACCTCGCGCGCACGCGTAGCGTCGACGACGACAACATGCGGCGCGCGGTGGTGTATGGATCGGCGATGGGATCGTTTGCCGTCGAGCGATTCTCGATCGACCGCCTGCTCGAGATCGGAACCGCGGAGATACGGGATCGGCTGACGGCGTTCCGGCGACTCGTCGCGTTCGAGGAGGAGCTTCCTGACTGACGGAGCGTGACGTCGGCTGACGCGTCGGTGCAACGGATTACTCATTCGCGGCCTTTTTCGTCGGTAGGTGGACTAAGCAGGCACAGCCGCAAGCCGCCCGTGCCGGGCCCGCCGCTGGTGCGGTCCGTCACATCCCTCAGATGAGGATCCTTCGCGCATGCATTTCGGTTCGAGGTACGTACTCCCGTTCACGTCGACTGGCGCATTGCTGGTGGTGTCGCTCGCCGCCGCTCCCGCCGTCGCATCGGCACAGGGGATCGATGCCCGCTGCCCGGGCGGTTCGATCGTCGAGCAGACGACGCAGGACGCCTGTCAGAAGGCGGTCGATATCTTCGCGTTCATGACACCGCAGCTCGGCATCGGGCTGGTGGGTGGCAACGCCACGCTCGGCGCGACCAGCGCGTTAGGCGGGATCGGCCATTTCTCGATCGGCGTTCGCGGGAACGCGACGCGCGGCCGGGTTCCGGAGGTTTCGGACGTCAGCTACGCCGTGACCGGCGCCGAGCAGAGTGACTTCGGCGTCCAGGATCAGGTCGTCGGGCTCCCGGCCGTCGACGCCGCGGTCGGGCTCTTCGGCGGTCTTCCGCTCGGTCTCACGCGCACCCTCGCGCTCGATGGCCTCGTGAGCGCCACGTACGTGCCCGCGTTCAACAACACGAACATGGCCGTTTCGCTGCCTGATGGCTCGCTCAAGCTCGGATACGGCGCGCGACTCGGTGTGCTGACCGAATCGGCGGTGATACCGGCGGTGTCGATCACGTACCTGAAACGCGATCTGCCCACGACGAGCATCAGCGCGAGCTCTGGCGACGACGACATCTCGGTGTCGAACATCGGCGTGAAGACGTCGGCGTGGCGTGCGGTGGCGGGCAAGTCGCTCGGCTTCTTCGGCCTGGCACTCGGCGCCGGCCAGGACATGTACGACAATCACGCTACCGCGTCCGTGCGCGTGAACGACGCCGGCGGCGTCGTCGACGGCGGTCCCTACGAGCTGTCGCAGAAGATGACGCGCACGAACATGTTCGCGGACTTCTCGTTCAACTTCCCGTTCGTCAAGTTCGCCGCGGAAATCGGGCGCGTGTCGGGTGGGAAGATCGACACGTACAACACGTTCTCAGGCAAGCGGGCGGACGACGCGTTGACGTACGCGGCGGTCGGGTTCCGCATCGCCAATTGAGGTCGGCCTATCGAGGATAGCGCTGGTCGACAGGACAGACCGTCCAGGTTCTTCGTCGTCTCCCGTGCAGTCGTTATGTTCTGAGTTCCCATGCTGAACTCGACATGAGCGTAGCCTCGGAGCGCGCAGACGAGCGCGACGCCGTCTTCATGCGGCGCGCGCTCACCCTCGCGAAAAAAGGATGGGGACAGACGGCGCCGAACCCGATGGTCGGCGCCGTGGTCGTAAGGGATAACGTGGTCGTGGGCGAGGGATACCACGCCCGTTACGGAGAAGCCCACGCCGAGGTGGACGCGTTGCGCGCGGCCGGGGAGCGCGCGCGGGGGGCAACCGTGTACGTGTCGCTCGAGCCGTGCAATCATTTCGGTAAGACGCCCCCGTGCGTCGACGCCTTGATCGCGGCGGGTGTCTCGCGGGTGGTTGCGGCGACGCGCGACCCCTCGCCAACGGCAGGTGGCGGCGCCGAACGGCTTCGCGCGGCGGGGATCGATGTCGCCTTCGACATCGAGGCGGCTCCGGCGCGGGAGCTCAACGCTCCGTTCTTCCACGCGTTTCGCTCCGACCGTCCGTGGGTGACGCTCAAGCTCGCGCTCTCCATCGACGGCGCCATCGCCGACGCGAGCCGGGCACCCGCGTGGCTCACCGGCAGGAAGGCGCGGCGGGAGGTCCATCGCCTTCGGGCGGGCAACGACGCGATCGGCGTGGGTCTGGGCACCGTTCGCACGGACAACCCGGAGCTCACCGTACGCGACGTAGCGCCGCCACGGGTCGCTCCCGCGCGTGTCGTGTTCACGCGCCGCGGACAGCTCCCGCTCACGAGCGCGCTCGCGCGCACGGCGACCGAGGTCCCCACCATCGTGCTCGCTGAATCGGTCGATCTCGCCTACGCTCGTCGCCTCATGGCGCTCGGGGTCGAAGTCGTGGCGGGGACATCGATCGAGGAAGGCGTCCGAGCCCTCAAGCAGCGCGGGATACGATCCCTCCTGGTGGAGGGCGGGGCGGGGATCACCGGCGCGCTGCTCGGCGCCAACCTCGTGGACCGGCTGATTATCTTTCAGGCTCCAGTGCTGCTCGGGGCCGGCTCGCTGCCGGGGTTCGAGAACGCGCCAAGCATCGCGGCCTCGGGTGCGCGGCGGTTCCCCATCGTGCGCCGAGCCGAGCTCGACGATGATCTCATGACCGTGTACGCTCTCCACTCCATCTGATGTTCACCGGACTCGTCGATGCGGTCGGCACCATCGACCGCGTCACGGAAACGCCGGCGGGTCGCGAGTTTCTCATTCGATCGCGCTACGACGACCTCGAGGATGGTGAAAGCGTGGCCGTCAACGGCGCGTGCCTGACCGTTTACGATCGCACGGATGGCCGCTTCGCGGTCGCGGCGGTCGTTACTACACTCGGCCGGACTACAATGGCTGGTTGGGGGGCGGGCAAGCGCGTAAACCTCGAGCGCGCCCTCCGGCCGTCCGACCGGCTCGGCGGCCATATCGTGCAGGGTCACGTCGACGGCGTCGGAATCGTGCAGCGGGTGCGACGATCCGGTGACGCCGTCCTCGTGGACGTGGCAGTGCCGAACGAGATTGCCGAGCTGCTCGTGCCGCACGGGTCGATCACGATCGATGGCGTGAGCCTGACCGTGAATGCGATCCCGGAGCCGTCGGTGGTGCAGCTATCGCTGATCGACTATACGCTGCGTCACACGACGCTCGGCGATCTCGAGCCGGGCGACGCGGTGCACGTGGAGAGCGACGTCATTGGCAAGTATGTTAGGCAACTCATGACTCCATATCGTCGGGAATCGGGAACAGGGAATCGGGAATCGAACGCTCCCGGGTTTTCCGATTCCCGATTCCCTGTTCCCGATTCCCCATGAACTTCGGAACCATCCCGCAGGCGATCGCCGATATCAAGGCCGGCAAGCTGGTCGTCGTTGCCGACGACGAGGATCGCGAGAACGAGGGCGATCTGATTTGCGCGGCGCAGCTCGTAACGCCGGCGCTCGTGAACTTCATGCTCAAGGCCAAGGGCATGATCTGTCTCGCGCTCACCGGTGAGCGCGTCGACCAGCTCGGCCTGCCGCCGCAGGGCGATGAGAACACGGATGCCTTCAGGACGGCGTTCACCGTCAGCATCGATGCCGCGCCACGCTTTGGCGTGACCACCGGCATCAGCGCGGCCGACCGGGCGAAGACCATCCAGGTCGCGGTGGACCCGGCGACGGTTCGCGGCGACTTGCGGCGGCCAGGCCATGTGCACCCGTTGCGGGCGCGCGATGGCGGCGTGCTGCAGCGCGTTGGGCACACGGAAGCCGCGGTGGATCTCGCGCGCCTCGCCGGATTGTATCCCGCCGGCGTGATCTGTGAGATCCTGAACGAAGACGGCAGCACCATGAAGCGCGACGGTCTCGCGCGGTTTGCGACGGAACACGGGCTCACCTTCATCACGGTCGCCCAGCTCGTCGCGTACCGGCTGAAAAACGAGCGGCTCGTGCATCGCGTTGCTGAAGCGCGCCTGCCGACCGACATCGCCGGGAAGGACTGGCGCATCATCGGCTACCGCAACGACGTCGATTCACGCGAGCACGTGGCGCTCGTGTACGGCGACATCGGTGACGGCGAGAGCGTGCTCGTCCGCATGCACTCGAAGTGCCTAACGGGTGACGTCTTTCACTCCATGCGCTGCGACTGCGGCTGGCAGCTCCACACGGCCATGCAGATGATCGCGCACGAGGGCCGTGGCGTCGTGGTGTATCTCGACCAGGAAGGCCGCGGCATTGGGCTCCTCAACAAGCTCAAGGCGTACGAGCTGCAGGACACCGGCCACGATACCGTCGAGGCGAACGAGGCGCTGGGATTCAAGCCCGATCTCCGCAACTACGGAATCGGCGCGCAGATCCTGCTCGACCTCGGACTCAAGTCCATTCGCGTGCTGACCAACAACCCGAAGAAGCTCGTCGGCCTCGAGGGGTACGGGTTGAGCGTCGTCGATCGCGTTCGGATCGAGGCCCCGACGACGGAGGAGAACGCCGGATATCTCGCCACGAAGGTGCAGAAGCTCGGCCACCTGCGCGCGCTCTAGAATGAGCCCTGAGTTCAGCGGCGGTCCTCGTGGGCAAGGCCGGCGATGTGCCGTCGTCGTGAGCCGGTTCAACGAGACCATTACGCAGCGGTTGCTGGAGGGCGCGCTCGATGCGTTCGTCCGGCACGGGGTGGCATTCGATGACGTGGATGTCTTCTGGGTGCCTGGCGCCTGGGAGCTTCCGGCTGCCGCGCGGCGCGTCGCGGCCACGGAACGCTACGACGCGCTCGTATCGTTAGGCGCCGTGATCCGCGGCGACACGCCGCACTTCGACTACGTGGCTGGCGAGGCGTCGCGGGGCCTCGCGCTCGCCAGCGCGGATTTCGACGTCCCGATCGCGTTCGGCGTCCTGACGTGTGACACGCTCGCGCAGGCCGAAGCGCGCGCCGGCGGTGAGCACGGGAACAAGGGGTGGGACGCGGCGCTCGCCGCGCTCGAGATGGCCGATCTCTTCGATCAGGTCGATGGCTCGGCGGAGGACTGAGACCCGCGCGCGCTCGCGCGCACTGCAGGCCATGTACGCGTGGGACATGCGCGGCGAGCGTGACCTCGAGCGCGTTGCCGATCGCGTGTGGGATGACCTCGCGGTCGCCCCCGAGGAGCGGAAGGTGGCCGCGACGCTCATCCACGTTTTCTCCGGGCGGCGCGCAGAGCTCGATCGTGAGCTCAAGGCGGTCACGGAGAACTGGCGTCTCGAGCGTCTCGGCGCGATCGAGCGCTCCGTGCTGCGTCTCGCTGCCACCGAGCTCTCGATCGCCGAGACCCCGCCTCGCGTGGTGCTGCAGGAGTCCATCCGGCTGGCCGAGCGATACGGCAGCGCACAGAGCGCACGCTTCGTCAACGGAGTTCTCGACGCCCTCGCTCGGCGAATGGGAAGGCTGTGAGTCAACCACCACTGGTAATTGGTTACTGGAATTGGTTACAGGTAATCGAACCCTCGGGATGCTCATCTCGCAGAGACAAGCATCCCGAGGGTTCAAATAACCAGTAACCCGTACCAGTAACCTGTAACCCGTTCCGTTCGCGCCCTTTGAAGATTCTGGTCGTCAACTGGCAAGATCGAGAGAATCCCCAGGCAGGCGGGGCGGAGATACATCTTCACGAGATCTTCGGACGACTGGCGGCGCGCGGCCACGAGGTGACGTTGCTCTGCGGTGGCTGGCCGGATTGCCCGCCGCGCGCCACGCTCGACGGGATCCAGGTGATTCGCGTTGGCACCAGGCTCACGTGGCCGGTGCTCGCGCGAGGGGCATATCGCCGGCTTTTTCGCGGCCACCCGCATGACGTCCTCGTCGAGGACATCAACAAGATGCCCCTCTTCACGCCGCGCTGGGGGGCGCGACGGGTCGTCGCGCTCGTGCCGCATCTATTCGGCGGCACCGCGTTTCAGGAGCTCGCGGCACCGCTTGCCGCCGTCGTGTGGCTCTCCGAGCGGCCGCTGGCGAGGGAATACCGCGGCATTCCCTTTCACGCCATCAGCGAGAGCACCGCGGACGACCTGGTCGCGCGCGGGATTCGCCGCGATCTCATCCGTGTGATCTACCCGGGTATCGACACGCAGCACTACACACCCGATCCCGCAATGCGATCCCCGACGCCGCACTTTGCCTACCTCGGCCGCCTGAAGAAGTACAAGGGAGTCGACCTGGTGATCCGCGCATTCGCCCGGGCCGGCATTCCTGATGCGACCCTCGAGATCGCGGGTGAGGGTGACCATCGGCCGGCGCTCGAGCGGCTTGCCGCGTCGCTTGACCTCGGGGCGAGGGCAAGGTTTCTTGGGCGTATCAGCGAGAGCGACAAGCTCTCGCTTCTCAGGCGATCGTGGGCGCTCGCCTTCGCGTCGCCAAAGGAAGGGTGGGGCATCACAAACCTCGAGGCCGCGGCGTGCGGAACGCCGGTGGTCGCCTCGAGCTCGCCGGGGATCAGGGAGTCAGTGCGCGACGGAGAAACGGGTTTCCTTGTGCCGCATGGGGACACGGCGGCAATGGCAGTGGCCCTATGGCGGATTGCCGGCTCACCCGTTTTGGTGCGAACACTTGGAGCGAACGCGCGGACGTTCGCCGAGTCGTTCACGTGGGAGCGGGCCGCGCTCGAAACCGAGTCACATCTGGCCACCGCGTCGTAACGCCGCACGCAGGAGGAATTCGGTGGAGATACTGTTTCAATCACACCACGCGGAAGTGCCCGAGCGGATCCGCGAACGTGCTCGCACCGCCGTCACGAAGCTCAGCGCGCGCCTCACGCGTGCAGTCAACGCCGTCGTCCGGTTCGAGTCGGACGGCCCCACACGGCGTGTCGAAATCGTGCTCCACGCGCCACGCCGTCCCGTCATGGTCGCCGAAGGGAGCGCCCGCTTTTTCGGTCCTGCCCTGACGTATGCAATCGACCGGCTCGACGCGCAGACGCGCCAGGTGAAGCGCACCCCCAAAACCCGCAGCAGGAAAATCTCTCGCGCGTGAATCGACCGCTCACCGTCGGGGCCCTCATCGCGCGCCTCCAGCGCGGACTTCCCCTGGAGCAGATCGGGACCGGCGGCCTCGATCGAATCGTCAGCAGCGCCGACCTGTCGAGTCCTGGCCTTGCCCTGGCCGGGTTCCTCGAGCGGTTCGCGTCGGACCGTCTCCAGGCGTTCGGCGAGACCGAGATCGCGTACCTCGGCTCGCTCCCGCTCGACGCGCGGATGCGTGCGCTGCGGATGCTCTTCGACTTCGAGTTCCCCTGCGTCTTCGTCACGAAGGCGCAGGAGCTGCCGGCGGGCTTCGCGGAGATCGCCGCGGAGCGTGGTGTGCCGATCTTCCGCACCCCGCTCAAGACGGGCGAATTTTACCGGCGCATCAAGCCGATTCTCGATGACCTGTTCGCCCCGACGACGACGCTGCACGGATCGCTGGCCGACGTCTTTGGCGTCGGTCTCTTTTTCACGGGCAAGAGTGGCATCGGGAAGTCCGAGTGCGTGCTGGACCTCGTCGAGCGCGGCCATCGCCTCGTCGCTGACGATCTCGTGATCATGACGCGCCGGGGCAACGATGTGCTGATCGGTCGCGGCCACGAGCTGCAGCGACATTTCATGGAGATCCGCGGCGTCGGTCTCATCGACATTCCGGCGATTTTCGGGATTCGAGCCGTGCGTCAGCAGAAGCGCATGGAGGTCGTCGTCCACCTCGAGGAGTGGGATCAGGACGCGGTGGTGGATCGGACGGGGCTCGATACCGAGACGACGACCATTCTCGGGGTGGAGCTGCCCAAGATCAAAGTGTTCCTGAACCCCGGCAAGAACATCACCGTCATCGCCGAAGTGATCGCCATGAACCATCTGCTCCGATACAGCGGCGTCAATCCGGCGGAGGCGTTCAACGAGCGCCTCATCGGCCGAATGCGCGAGCAGGCCGACGTTAGGCAGTACCTGGTGGAAGACGATGAGTGAGGCCGACGTCACGGTCCGGGCACTCGTGGCGGGTCACGGCGATTTCGCGGCGGGGATCGTCTCCGCGGTGCACCAGATCACCGGCCGTGGCGAGGCGTTTGTGGTGCTCTCGAATCGCGACATGAGCGCTGCCGACGTGGAGCGCACCATGCGCGATCAGGTGGACGCCGGCGCGATCGATGTGATCTTCACCGACCTCCCGGCCGGCAGCTGTACCATGGCCGCTCGGCGACTGCAGCGCGAACGGCCTGCCGTCGTGCTCGTGACGGGAACCAATCTCGCGACCTTACTCGACTTCGTGTTTCATACCGACGTTCCGGCAACGGAAGCGGCCCGCCATGCCGCCGACAAGGGGCGGTCGGCGCTCGTCGTGACAGGGGGCCCGCCGAGTGGCCATTGAGCTCTTTCGCATCGACGACAGGCTCATACACGGCCAGGTCGTCGTCGGATGGGGGCAGCCGCTCGACCTCGCGTTCATCGTGCTCGTGGACGACGAGGTCGCGAGCAGCGAATGGGAGCAGGAGCTCTATCGCATGGGGGTGCCGCCCGAGATGGACGTGCACTTCCACACGGTGGAGGATGCGGCGGAGAAGCTCTCCGCCTACCAGCGGGACGAGCGGCGAGGTGCGCTCCTCACGGGCGACATTGCGACGATGGCGAGGCTGATCGATCTCACGGGGAGCATCACGCGGGTGAACCTGGGCGGCATTCATCACCGCACTGGTCGCACGCAGCGCCTGCGTTACGTGTTTCTGGCGCCGGACGAAGAGCAGGCACTTCGCGCGCTGGCCTCTCGCGGCATCGATGTGAGCGCGCAGGACGTGCCCGCGGCACGCCCGCTCGCGCTCACCGAGGTCCTCTCCGGAGAAGGGAACCGGTGACCGACTTTGCGCAGCTGTTGCCACTCGCGATGCTCGGGGCCGTGCTCGGCCTCGACGTCGTGAGCTTCCCGCAGGCGATGATCTCGCGCCCGATCGTCGCGGCCACGGCGGCCGCGACGCTGCTTGGCGATCCGGCTCGCGGGCTGCTCGTCGGCGCGACGCTGGAGATGTTCGCCCTGGAGACCTTGCCGTTCGGCGCGTCCCGGTATCCCGAATGGGGCTCGGCGGCGGTCGTGGGGGGGAGCCTCTACGCGATTCATGGTGACGCGAACCCGGGCGGGCTGACGGTCGCCGTGCTCGCGGGTCTCGCCTGCGCGTGGATCGGTGGCTGGTCGATGGTCCAGCTTCGCAAGCTCAACGCCGTGCTGGCGCGGAGGCATCACGACGCGGTGGCGAGCGGTTCCAAGCGTGTCGTCGAAGGTCTCCAGGTGTTCGGCCTGACGGCTGACCTGATTCGGGGCGGAGCACTCACCGCCATCATCCTCACGGCGTTCACGCCGATCCATCGCTACGTGCTCGACACATGGAGCGCCGACGCGCGGGTATCACGAGCGGTGGTCGTCGGGATCGCGGCGAGCGTCGCTGGCGCCGCGGTGTGGAAGGCCGTTCACGCCGCGCCCGGCGCGCGATGGCTGATGTTGGCCGGACTCGTCGTTGGTCTGGCGTTGCTGGCCTTTCGATGACGTCCCAGGTCGCGATCCCCGTGCGCACACGTCTCGCGATGTTCGTTAGGCTGCTCGCGATCCAGGGTGCGTGGAACTACGAGACCCTGCTCGGGAACGGCGTGGGATTCTGCGTCGAGCCGGCACTCCGCTTGTTGCCGGGTGGGCAGGATGGTCCGGCGTATCGCGCCGCGCTGGCCCGGCAGAGCCAGTACTTCAACGCCCACCCGTACATGGCGGCCGTCGCCGTCGGCGCGCTCGCCCGCGCGGAGCTCCAGGGTGAAGATGCGGCGAAGATCGAGCGGTTTCGGACGGCCCTCTGTGGCCCGCTTGGGAGCGTCGGCGACCGGCTCGTCTGGGCGACGTGGTTGCCGGCGTGCTCGATCGCCGCGCTGGCGGCGTTCGGCTTCGGGGTGGGCACCGCTGGCGTCCTGCTCGTGTTTCTCGGCATTTACAACGCGGGCCACCTGGCGTTGCGCGCGTGGGGGCTGAGCGCGGGGTTGGAACACGGGATGCGCGTGGCATCCGCACTTGGCGGTCCGGTTCTCCGACGCGGTCCCACACACATTGCGCAGGCCGCGGCGCTCATTGGTGGAATCGCGTTGCCACTCGCGCTGGATCAGGTGATAGGCCCGGGCCGCGCGCTGTTCGGCGTAGTCCTTGGCGCGGTCGCACTCGGCGGATTCGTTCTCGCCCGGTTGCACGGTCGTGCGGAGGGGTGGAAGATCGCTGTCGTGCTGCTCGTCCTGTTCGTCCTCTACTCGGTGGCTCGCTGATGGTTGAACGCTCCGTGCAGGTCATCAACAGAAACGGGCTCCACGCTCGCCCCGCGGCAGAGATCGTGAAGGCCGCGGCGAAATTCCGGAGCGACATCACGATCGTGCGTGATGATCTCGAGGTGAACGGCAAGAGCATCATGGGTGTGATGATGCTCGCGGCCGAGTATGGTTCCCAGTTGCTGCTGCGGGCGGACGGCAGCGACGAGCAGGACGCGGTCTCCGCCATCGCGAAGCTCATCGAGAGCAAGTTCGGCGAATCCTGAACCACGTGGACAGAGCCCTCCAGGGAATTCCCGCGTCGCCCGGCATCGTCGTCGGACCCGTCCACCTGCTGCGGTGGGAGGTGCCCGACGTCCCGACCCGCATCATTGGTGATGACTCCATTCCCGGAGAGATAGCCCGCTTCCGCGAAGCGATCGAGCGCGCCAAGGAGCGACTGGCACACGTGCGGGATCGCGCGGCCGCGCATGCGGGCCCCGAAGAAGCGGCAATCTTCGACGTACAGATCGGGATTCTCGACGATCACGACCTGACGAACCAGGTCGAGTCCTACATCCGGCAGAACCTCGCCGCCGAGAAAGCGTTCGACGTGGTGCTCCACGAATGGCGGGCGCGCTTCGCCCACCACTCGTCGCCCATGATGCGTGAGCGCGTCGGCGACCTCACCGACGTCCACATTCGCCTGCTCTCGCTCCTGCTCGGGCTTCCCGACCACGATCCTGTGGAAGTCGCGAAGGGCGCCAAGGCGATTCTCGTCACGCACGACCTGACGCCGAGCCTCACCGTGCAGCTCGACCGCGAAGCGATCGCGGGCATTGCGACCGACGCCGGCACGCGAACTTCCCACGTCGCGATCCTCGCTCGCTCGCTTGGCCTGCCGGCCGTCGTCGGCCTCCGCGATGCCATTCACCGCCTAACGGGTGGCGAGCACGTGGTGCTGGACGGCTCGACCGGCACGCTCGTCATCAACCCGACGGATGCCGAAGTCGCCGTCTTCCACCATCGGGCAGAGCGCGAGGCGCGCGACGAGGCGGAGCTCCGCCTCCTCGTCTCCGCCGACCCCGTCACGACCGACGGCGTGCGCATCACGCTGCGCGCGAACGTGGACCTCCCCGAGGAGTCGGCCCTCGCCGCCACGAGCGGCGCCGAGGGCGTTGGGCTCATGCGCACCGAGTTCCTGATCGTCGGGCGGACAGGGATGCCTGACGAGGAAGAGCAGTACCGGGCGTATCGTCGTGTCATCGAGGCGTTCGGCGGCAAACCGGTCGTGATCCGGACCTTCGATATCGGCGGCGACAAGCTGCCCGCGGGCGGATTCCCGCACGAGCCGAATCCGTTCCTCGGCTGGCGTGCCATTCGGATGTGCCTCGACGAGTCCGAAATGTTCAAGGTGCAGCTCCGGGCCCTCCTGCGGGCGGGCGCGCACGGCGACGCTCGGATCATGCTGCCCCTCGTCGTGACGGTCGATGAGGTCCGGCAGGCGCACCGGCTGCTCGACGAAGCGGCGGCGGAGCTCGAGGCGCGCCGCGTCCCGTTCAGGCGAGATCTCCCGCTCGGGATCATGGTGGAGACGCCCGCGGCGGCGATGAGCGCCGACGTGCTCGCCAAGGAAGTGTCGTTCTTCAGCATCGGCACGAACGACCTGGTGCAGTACACTCTGGCCGTCGATCGTGGCAACGTGAACCTCGCCTCGCGGTTCACGCCACTGCACCCCGCGGTTCTGCGTCTCGTGAAGCGAACCGTGGATGTGGGTCGCGCCGCCGGGCTGGAAGTTGCCGTTTGCGGAGAGATGGCGTCCCAACCGGTGATGGCGTTCGCGCTCATCGGCCTTGGCGTGAGGCAGCTCAGTGTTGCGCCGCGGACGGTGACGCTCGTCAAGCACATCGTTCGCGGCATCAGCGCCGAACTGGCTGCCGAGGCGGCGGAGGCAGCGCTCGCGTCCGATAACGCTGCGGGCGCCGAACGACAGCTCACGGGTCGGTTGAGAGCTGCCTTCGGCGACGCGTCGTTCCTCGGCGACGGGTTGCTCGGCGGCTAGCGAGCCGGATATCGTTCGGTGCTACGCGCCGGTGCGACCGCCGGCGCGATTTTCACATTCAGAAGCGAGAGACGTCCTAGTGTACGATCGCCACCTGTTCACTTCCGAATCCGTGACCGAGGGCCACCCGGACAAGATCGCGGATGCGATCTCGGATGCGGTGCTCGACGCCATCATCGCCGACGACCCCACGGCGCGCGTGGCGTGTGAGACGCTGGTGACCACCGGTCTCGTTTGCGTGGCCGGTGAGATCACCACGAAGACGTACGTCGACATTCCCAGGCTCGTTCGTGACACGGTCGAGCGCATCGGCTACACCGACGCCACCTACGGCTTCGACAGCAAGACATGCGCGGTGATCAGCACGATCGACAAGCAATCGCCCGACATTGCGCAGGGCGTGGACACCGGCGGCGCGGGCGACCAGGGCATGATGTTCGGTTACGCCACCGACGAGACCGATGAGCTCATGCCCATGCCCATCCTGCTGGCGCACAAGCTGACGAGGCGACTCGCCGATTGCAGGCGCGCGGGCATGAAGTGGCTTCGTCCGGATGGCAAGGCGCAGGTCACCGTCGTGTACGAGGACGGCCACCCGGTCTCCGTCGACACGGTCGTCGTGTCAACGCAGCACGACCACCAGGTCTCCAACAGCAAGATCCGGAAGACGGTCATCGAGGACGTGATCGAGGCGGCAATCCCCGGCGACCTGCTCGGCAAGAAGGTGAAGTACCACATCAACCCAACGGGCCGGTTCGTTGTCGGTGGGCCCCAGGGCGATGCCGGGCTCACCGGCCGCAAGATCATCGTCGATACCTACGGCGGCATGGGCCGACACGGCGGCGGCGCGTTCAGCGGCAAGGATCCGTCGAAGGTCGATCGCTCCGCGTGTTATGCCGCTCGATGGGTGGCGAAGAATATCGTGGCAGCGGGCCTCGCCCGCCGATGTGAGGTCCAGCTCGCGTACGCGATCGGTGTCGCCGAGCCTGTATCGGTGATGGTCGATACGTTCGGGACGAGCGAGATTCCCGAAGCGGACATCATGAGCGCGGTGCGCGACACGTTCGACCTCACCCCTCGCGGCATCATGACGGCGCTCGATCTTCGCAAGCCGATCTATTCGGCGACGTCCGCGTATGGCCACTTCGGCCGCACGCCGCAATCCATCAAGAACGGACGAGGCTCCATCACGCTCTTCACGTGGGAGCGCACCGATCGCGCGGCCGCGCTCAAGAAGGCAGTCAAGTAAACGACAGGTATCCAACGCCGACTTCCACCCCCGCGCGCCCACGAGCATGTTTCGCCTCAGGGAAGCTTGAGCATCACCCTCGGCAGGATCGCTCGATGGTGGAAGTCACGGTCGCCCGTTTGGGGCTCGACAGCTCGACCAATTCGTATGTCGTGATTCTCCAGGAAAAGGGGGGATCACGGCTGTTGCCCATCTGGATCGGACAGCCTGAGGCCGAATCGATCGCGATGCACATCAACAGCATCAAGCGCGAGCGGCCCATGACGCACGACCTCTGCAGGAACCTCATCGTCGGCCTCGGCGGCCAGCTGCGGCGCGTTCAGATCACGAAGGTGCAGAAGAGCACGTATTTCGCCGAGCTGCACATCATGCGCGGGGACGTGCTCGTCCAGATCGATGCCCGGCCATCGGATAGCATCGCGGTGGCGCTGAGGCTCTCCGCGCCGATTTTCGCGCAGGAGTCGTTGCTCACGTCCGTCGAGGGCGAGGATGCCGAGGAGGCTGAGGAGCACGATTTCGAGGCGGCGAAGACGGCGGAAGAGCTGAACGCGGAGCAGCTGAAGCAGTATCTGGAGAATCTTCGTCCGGAAGACTTCGGCAAGTTCAATCTGTGACGGTGCGGGCGCCCTGCATCGTTTTCCTCGTCACCTCGCTGCTCGCGGCTGGAACGGTCGCCGCCCAGGACTCCGCCGCGACGCAGCCGACGGCCGACCAGGCACCGCCGTCGCTGGCACCACGAACGGTGAGCGGCCGCGTCGTGCGACCCGGCCGCTCCGGCATGATCACGGTGGGCCAGGCGTGGGTGACACTGCACCGCGTTGCGGCGGACAGCAGCGGCCCGGTGGACTCGGTCCGCACGGACGCTAACGGGCGGTACTCGATACGCTACAAGCCCGTCGGCGGGGATGCCGTGTACTTCGCGTCCAGCACCTATCGCGGCGTCGCGTATTTCACCGCGCCGCTGCCACCGCGCGATGCGGCCGGGGACGACGGGGAGATTACCGTCTTCGACACGACGTCGGCACCGGTTCGGATCGAGACGCGGGGCAGGCATCTCGTGGTATCGGCGAGTGCCGTCGATGGCCGGCGCACGCTGGTCGAGGTGTTCGAGCTGTCGAACGACAGCACGGTGACGGCCGTGTCCGGAGCGCGCGGTCGGGCGACGTGGAGCGCGCCGCTTTCGCCTAACGGGCAGGACTTCCAGGTCGGGCAGAGCGACATCGGCGCCAACGCGGTGCAGTTCCGTGACGGGCGTGTGCTGGTCTACGCGTCGATCTCACCGGGCATTCGGCAGATCGCGTTCTCCTACTCCGTTCCGGCGTCCGACTTTCCACTCGAGATCCCGGTGGCGGACCCGGTCAGCGTGTTCGAGGTGCTCGTCGAGGACCCGGGTGCGACGGCCAGCGGCGGCGGGCTGGCGGAGCAGCAGCCGGTGTCGCTCGAGGGTCGGAGGTTCAGGCGCTTCCTCGCGCAGAACGTGCGCACGGGCTCCAAGCTCGTCATCAATGTCGGTGCGCCCACCGCCCCGCGCGGGAATCGCATGCTCTACGTCACGGTCGTTGGTGCGGCGGTCATCATGGTGCTCGCGCTCGCGTTCGCCCTAACGAGGCGACGCTCCGCGCGAGTGGCCGTGGCGGTGCAGGCGCCGGACGATGCTGCGCACCTCGCGCGCGAGATCGCGGAGCTCGACGACGCGTTCGAGCGTGCCGCGTCGCCAAGCGACACGGAGCGCGACGCGTATCGCCAGCGCCGGGATGAGCTCAAGACACGGCTCGCCGCGGCGCTTGCAAAGGAGGAGGTCGCGGTCTAGATTCGCGACACAATTCGAAAGCGGACGGGAGACCCGGAAACCGGTGCGAAGCCGGTGCGGCCCCGCCACTGTAACGGGTAGTTCCACGCGCGCTCGGCATGCCACTGACCTTCGGTCGGGAAGGCGAGCGCTCGCAGCCCGGAGCCAGGAGACGACTCGTCGTCCGCGCCACGTTCACACGCCCTCGGGGGAGGGGCTGGTGGCTCTGAGTCGCGTCGGCTGCGTGCGTCTCATT
>DASUGD010000348.1:0-2865 GCA_036274195.1 Gemmatimonadaceae bacterium
GAGACGCGCCCGCAGCGTCTCGCCTTCGACGAATGGCATCACGTAGAACAGCTGGCCACCGGCGCTGCCGGAGTCGAACAGCGGCAGGATGTGCGCGTGCTGCAGCGACGCCGTGAGCTCGATCTCCTTGAGGAAGCGCTCTGGCCCGAGCACGGCCGACAACTCGGCGTGCAGGACCTTCACCGCGACCCGTCGTTTGTGCCGAACGTCCTCGGCGAGATAGACGGTCGCCATCCCGCCCTGCCCGAGCTCGCGCTCGATTCGGTAGCGGTCGGCGAGTGCCGTAGTCAACCGACTGGCAGTGGTCATGACGTCTAACGGTTCGCCGACGTGGTACGACGGAACTCGTCGAGCCAGTTCATAAGGACGACAATCCGTGTGTTGTCGTTCACGACCGCCTGCGTCAGCACCATGCGGCCGGACTGACGATCCACATCCCACGCCTCCCCGAGCCGCGGAATCGTCGCGACGACATTGCTCGACCCGATGCTGAACGGCGGACCCGGGTTCACATGCACCGCGTGGATCGTCTCGAGATCGGTCCCGAGGTAGAACACGGTTCGCCCGTCACCGGACCACCGGGGCTGCTGGCCGCCCTTGGTCGAGATTCGCCACTGGCCGGTGATGCCGGTGGATCCGAAGGGGCGGACGTAGATCTCTGACGTCCCGTTCTCGTTCGCCGTGAACGCGACGTAGCGATCGTCGGGGGAAACCGCCGGGCTGTTCACCCCTTCCTGCGATTCGAGGAGCACGCGCGGTGTTGCGTCCGGACGTCGCGGGTCGGTGATGGCGATACTGCCGCCGCTGAAGCCCGCGCCGCGCAAGCCTCGCGGGATGGCGTTCGATGCGAAGACGAACACGGAATCCGACGGCCAGGACCACCCGTGCTGATCGTTAGGCATGTAGGTGATCCGTACCGGTTTCGTGCTCTTGTCCACCGGCTGCACGAAGATGTCCTCCGCGTCCGTCCCATCGGCTTCGGCCGTGAACGCGAGGCGGGAGCCGTCGGGCGACCACACGGGCGAATGGCCGCCGCCCTCGAGGGTGAAGCGCGTCATCGTGCCAAGCCCGAGGTCGTAGATCGCCGTATGACGGTTGGTGCCGCGGGCGGACCCGAACGTCAGCGCGAGCGAGCCACCATCCGGCGAGAGCCGAGCGTAGCTGGTGACCTTGGCAGCGATGGGCAGCGTGTCGATCGTGCCGCGCGGGTCTCGCATGAGGAGCCGGTACTCCGGCTCCATGCCGGCTCGGTAGGCGAGCGTGCCGTTGCGGCTGATCACGAACGGCGCGACGAGCCCCGTCATCTGCGCGTCAGGCGCGATCGGGACCGGCGTTCCCAGGACGGCATGCCGCCTAACGTCGAACCGCACGGCGAACAGTCCGCCATTGGGGTGCCCGTACACAATGTGGCCGGTTGGTACGTACTGTCCTTCGATCGCGTCTTCGAGCACGGTGAACGCCGAGTCCGTCGCGAGGTCGTAGTACATGAGCCTCGACCCGCGCTGCTCGTCCACGTACAGGACACCGCGTCCGTCTGGCGTAATGCGTGGCGAGCCCGCGAACCGCGCGCCGGTGAGCAGACGCGGTGGCCCACCGCCGGAAGGAATGAGATACAGCCGATTCCCGCTCTCGAAGGCGATGCTGCCGTCCTCACCCCAGCTCACCCGGCCGGCCATCAGCGAATCGCCCGGCACCAGCGCAAGCGCGGACCCGCCGGCGACCGCGATCTTCCGAAGGTGGCCGTTCGCCTGGAACGCGATCCATTCCCCATCCGGTGAGAACGACGGCGACTCGGCCTCCTGCGTTCCGGGGAACAACCGGTACTCGCGTTGGCCTGCGTCGCGAACCGCCAGGCCTTCCGCTGTAGCAAACGCGAAGCGCGCCCCGTCAGGCGACACGGCAAACCGTCCGAGGTCCGGATTCGCGTTGGGCAGCTCCAGTGAGAGCGCGACGAGTCGTCGCGGCTCGGGCTCCCGGGTGTAGCGCCACGCCCAGACCGACGCACCGATGCCTAACAGGGCGAGCCCGGCTCCGCCGAGGAGCGCGATACGCCCCAACGCGCGTGTACCGTGGGAGACCGTGGCCGCCGCCGGTAGCGTGGTCGCAGCAACTCCCCACGTGAACGTCGGATTCTGCAGCGCGCTGGCGAGCTCGCGCGCACTGGATGGGCGGTCGGCGGGCAGCTTCGCGAGCGCCTGTGCGATCGCCGCACCGACATGAGCAGGCACGGAGTCGCGCACGCGTGCGAGCGGCGTTGCCTTCTCAGTGATGACCTTCGCCACGATCGCCTGGGCGGTCGGCCCGGTGAAGGGCGGTTCCCCGGCGAGCATCTCGTAGATCACGGCACCTAACGCATAGACATCGGCGCGGGCGTCGACGTGCTTATCCCCCATGGCCTGCTCGGGCGCCATGTACTGCGGGGTGCCGAGCGAGAGCCCGGTCTGCGTCATCCGCTGTCCGCCGGCCTGCTGAACGGCGAGCGCGATGCCGAAGTCCGCGACGACGGCGTGGCCGCCCTGCAGGAGAATGTTCTCCGGTTTGATGTCGCGGTGAATGACGCCACGCTCGTGCGCGTACTGGAGGGCGTCGCCAACTTCCCGGGCGATCTGGAGCGCATCGCCGATCGGCAGATGGCGTTCGCGCTCGAGCCGCGTACGGAGGGTCTCGCCTTCGACGAACGGCATGACATAGTAGAGCTGGCCTTCGGCCGCCCCGCTGTCGAAGAGCGGCAGGATGTGCGGGTGCTGGAGGCTGGCGGTGAGCTCGATTTCCTTGAGAAACCGCTCGGGGCCGAGTACGGCGGAGAGCTCGGGATGAAGGACCTTGAGCGCGACCTTCCGTCGATGCCTGACGTCCTCCGCCAGA
>DASUGD010000349.1:0-5675 GCA_036274195.1 Gemmatimonadaceae bacterium
TAAAGCGAGAAACAGAGAGCAGACGAGTGTGACGAAAAAAACGGGACTCACCCGTCTGAGAAAGCCGAAATAGTGCGCGTCTGCGACGACGGCAATGCCCACCAACAAGATCGCATCCCACAACCGTGCGAAGGTGGCGGCCGGACTCGGCTCGGGCACAAGAAAGGGCGTCCCGACAGTGGTCCAGCTGCGGAGGGACTTGAGCTCCTTCACGTCTACGCCGTGCCGCGCCAGGTGGAGGGCCGTCCATACGACCGAGCCTCCGTGACTATGCGCGACCACATGATAGCCGACGCCAGCCGACTCATAACTCTGCAGGCGAAGCAAGAGCGCCTTCGCACCCTGCATTCGGGCGCTCTCCGAATTGATTCCGGTCCAGCGAAAGGCCGGCCCGGTTTCCGGCAGCTCCGTGTCAGGCGGCAGGTTCGCCTTCATCCAGTTCCAGAAGTCGCTACCGCGTTGCCACCACGCAGTGCCTTCATCCGCGTCTGAGCACGCGAAAGTCCCGTGCACGAAGACAACAACGTCGCGCGGATTCCCGCTCGGAGCACCCATACCGCCATTCGCGTATCGGAGCGAGAGAAATGCCCGCAACCCGGCGTGAGCGCAAGCAACGCGGTGTGCGGAGAGTGTCGCGGGCCTCGTTGTTCCCGCGGTTCCGGCGGCGCGCCGGCGTTAGGCGCGACGACACTCGCGTGCGCCGATCTGACAGTTTCCTCGAGGTCCGAGTCGTAAAGTCAGTAAGCGTCGAGACCTACGGCGTGCAATTAAGGCGAAACGTGAGCGGCGACGCATCGTGAAAGCGACGTTCGCTGTACACTTCGTGACGCGCCGCCGATGACCGAACCGTCTCGCCGTTGGACCACCCGCCTCAGACTCCGAACCCATGACGCCAATGGATCGACGCTCGTTTGTCGCCGCGGCCGCTTCGATGGCTGCCGCGTCGGTGGTACGCCCGTCGGCGACCGTCGCGATCCCTCGCGAACCGGTCGCCTCCGCGGACGACCCACTCGGCGTGCGAGGCGATTTCCCGATCGTCGGCGAGCGAACCTTCCTGAACTCCGCGTACATCGCACCGATCCCGATGCAGGTGGTACGGGCGGGGCACGCCTTCCTCGAGGAGAAGGCCAAGCGCTCCTTTCAGCTCGGACCGCTGCTCGCGAAGTGCGACGAGGTTCGCGCGCAGTTCGCTCGCCTGATCGGCGCGGCCTCCGCCGATGAGATCGGGCTACTGTTCTCGACCGCCGAGGGTGAGAACGTCGTGGCCGCCGGACTCGGACTCGAGGCGGGAGACAACGTCGTCATCGACGAGCTGCACTACAACACCGAGTTCGTGTTGTACCGCCAGCTCGAGAAGCTGAATGGCGTCGAGCTTCGCATCGCGAAGCACCGGAACGGTGTCGTCGACGCGACTGATTTCGAGCCACTCGTAGACACGCGCACGCGGCTCGTTTCGGTCGCGTGGGTGTCGCATCAAAACGGGTTCCGGCACGACATGCGGCCTATCGCCGACATCGCGCACGCGAAAGGAGCACTGGTCTACACCGACGCGATTCAAGCGGTGGGGATGTTTCCGATCGACGTCGTCGCGGCCGGCGTCGATGTGCTGTGCGCCGGGTCGTACAAGTGGCTGCTCGCCGGTTGGGGAGTCGCTCCGCTATATGTCCGTACGGCCATCGCGGATCGCCTTCGCCTCGACCGGTACGGCGAGATGCACGCCGGCAAGGAGCTGCCGGATCACAGCTTCGAGATCGCGACGAACGCGAAGCGGTTCGACTACTCGAGCCGTGCGTTCGGCGAGGTGTACACGCTGAGCGCCGGGCTCTCGTATCTCGAGAAAGTCGGCGTCGATCGCATCGCGGCGCACACGATCGACAACCTCGCTCGGCGGCTTCAAGACGGCCTGGAGAAACAGGGCCATCGGCTGTTCACGCCACACGGAAACCGCTCGTCGATCGTGACGTTCCATACGACCAGGCCACCGAGCGACGTCAAGGCGGCATTCCAGTCGGCCAACATCGAGGTGACAGTGCGTGACGGAACGGTCCGGATCTCACCGGCGCTGTTCAACAACGCGGATGACATCGATCGCTGCCTCGCTACGACGAAGACGCTCGTGTAACGTTAGCGGTCGATTTTTTTTCACACGGATCGGAGCGTTCGATGAAGCGCTGGGCGAAGCGAATCGCGGTCGGCGTCGGAGCCCTGCTCGTTCTGGCGATCGTGGTCGGATCGGTCGCCGAGATGGTCCTGCGCAGGCGGGCGGCCCGCGCGTATCCGGCACCGGGGCAGCTCGTGGACATCGGCGGGCGGCGCATGCAACTCGATTGCCGAGGCTCGGGATCTCCGACCGTGGTGCTCGAGTCGGGCCTGGACAACCTCGGATCGTTGAGCTGGGCATTGGTGCACGACTCGATCGCCGCGACGTCACGCACGTGCGCGTACAGCCGCGCGGGAATCATGTGGAGCGACCCCGCTTCGGGCGCGTTCGACAGCAAACACGTCAGCGAGGACCTGCATGCGGCGCTGGCGAAGGCTGGCGAGCGCCCGCCGTTCGTCGTGGTCGGGCACTCGCTGGGCGGCCCCTATGCCTTGCTCTTCACGGGCCTCTACCCGTCCGACGTGGCCGGGTTGGTGTTCGTGGATGCGTCGCATCCGGACCAACTGGACCGGTTGCGAAAGGCCACGGGAAATTCCATGGAGCCACCGACCGGCATGCTGTCCGCCGTCGCGGCGCTCTCGTGGACGGGTATCATCCGACTGGTTCCGGACGGCGCACCGAACAAGCTGCCTCCGGCGGCTATCGCGGCCGCGGGCGCCTACACCTCGACGTCGCTGGAGCCGACGCTGCACGAGTTGAAGGGACTCGCTCCGACGTTGCAAGCGGCGGGGCAGTATCGCCAGCTCGGCGACCGTCCGTTGGTGGTGCTGACGGCCATGGCGCCGATGTCGGACGACGTCCTCAAGGGCGCGGGGCTGACGCGCGACCAGGGCGAGCGGATGCGTGTCGAGTGGAAAGCGTTGCACGACGACGAAGCAACGTGGTCGACGCACAGCCGACACGAGCTGGTGCCGGACGCGACGCACTACATCCAGCTGGACCGACCGGATGTCGTGATCAAGGCGGTGCGCGAGGTGGTTGGCGAGGTGCGGAGTGGCGTGGTGACCGACTCCACCGAATCGCGAGTGGGAGCGAGTCGTTAGGCTCCACCAAATTGAGACGAGACCGTTGCGCCGATTGGCGCCCCGTTCTGCGCGCGGGGGTTGCGCTCGTCGCGAATGAGCCTACCATCGAACCTCACCCGACCTCGAGTGGTGTGCACTTACAGGAGAGGTGAACATGCCAAAGGTCAAGGAAATCCCAAAGATCTTCCACTTCATCTGGGTGGGTGGCGACGTCCCGGCCGAGCATGTGGACAACATCGCGGCGTGGAAGGCGGCGCATCCGACCTACCGGGCGATCCTCTGGTACGACGGCGCCAACATGCTCGCGAACACGATACGCAAGAAGGAGAAGAAGGCCGGCGCAGGACGTCAGGCGCTGGCCGATGTCAAAGCGTCTCCGCTGCTCGGGACCCACGACATGGGACGCGTCGACGTGCTGGCCCAAAGGGCTCGCAGTGCAGGTAAGGAGGAGAAAGACGAGTCCTATTATGTGGCGAGGGCGGGAACCAAGCGCAACTCGCTGCTGATCAAGCTCAACGCGAAGCACGTGGAAGGCTGCGACGTCCGCGCGAAATACGCGAAGAAGTTTTCGAACATGAACGTGTACGACATCGAAATGGCGAACCAGACGCCGAACATGGGCGCGGCGAGTGATGTGCTGCGGCTCGAGATCCTCATCAAAGAGGGCGGCATCTACATGGACGTCGACATTGGCTTCAAGAAAACACTGCCGAATCCGCTGAAGGTCAGGGAGGACCTGGCGCTCTTCGGCATCTACTCGGACGGCCGCGTGTGCAACGCCCTCATTGCTGGCTGTCCCGGCAGCGATCTGTTGAAGGAGTGTCGCGCCTCGATCAAGGAATCCTACAAACGACTCGACACCGAGAACGCGCTCGTTCAGGCGTACAACAAGGACATGCGGACTTTCACCGTCAAGCACACGGGGCCAACGGTAGTCAGCACGGCGGCCAGAGGCGCGGAAGCCAAGGCGGCCAAAAAGCTGGATCTTGGCCCTGTCGAAGCCATGAATTGGGCGAAGGACAACGTCTATTTCCCCGACGGCTACGTGGACTGGGACACTCCCGCGGCCAAGGTGCACAAGTGGCTCTAGGCGGTGCCACGCAGAAAGTCTCGTTCGACGCGGAGCTCGAAGACCGCCTCGTTCGGTACGTCCGCGTCGATACGCAGAGTGACGAAGACTCGAAGACCACGCCGAGCACTGAACGGCAGCTCGATCTGCTCAAGCTGTTGCAGGACGAGCTGACCGGGATCGGTGCGCAGGACGTTCGGTTGACGGACTACGCCGCCCTCCTCGCCACGATTCCCGCAACCACATCGGTGCCGACGCCAACGATCGCCTTTCTGGCGCACGTGGACACCGCACCGCAGTTCCACGCGACCGGCGTGAAGCCGATCGTCCACCGCCGCTACGACGGCGGGGAGATCGTTCTGCCGGACGGGCCCGACATTCGGCTCTCACCAGATCGCTTTCCGTATCTGGCGGAAAAGGTCGGCGACGACATCGTCACTGCGAGCGGCACCACGCTGCTCGGCGCCGACGACAAGGCGGGCGTCGCCATCGTCATGACCATGGCGAGCCACCTGCTGAAGAATCGCGACCTGCCGCACGGACCCATCCGGATCTGCTTCACCCCGGATGAGGAGGTCGGGCGCGGTGTCGATCCGCGGCTTCCAGGCGACCTGGAGGCCGCGGCCGCCTACACGCTCGACGGTGCGGAGCTCGGCGAGATCGTCTACGAGACGTTTTCCGCCGACAAGGCCGAGGTCCGCGTCACGGGTGTGTCGATTCACCCCGGCCACGCGAAGGACACGCTGGTCAACGCGCTGCATCTCGCCGCGAAGATCATCGACCTCCTGCCGCAGGTCACGCGGACGCCGGAAACGACGGAGGGGCGCGCGGGATTCATTCACGTCTATCAGGTGAGCGGCACCGCGGCCGAGGTCGTGCTGCATTTCATCCTGCGCGACTTCGAGCTGGATGGGCTGCGTTCGCACGGCGAGCTGGTGGAACAGGTCTGCGCGACCGTGCAGGCCACGGAGCCGCGCGCGCGCATCACCTGTACCATCACGCCCCAGTACCGGAACATGCGCTACTGGCTCGAGAAGGACATGCGCCCGGTGGAGCTGGCGCGCGAGGCGTGCCGCCGGATGGGGATCGAGCCGAAATCGACCCCAACGCGCGGCGGGACGGATGGCTCGCGGTTGACCGAGATGGGGCTGCCGACGCCCAACCTGTTCACCGGAATGCAGAACATTCACGGGCCGCACGAGTGGGTGAGCGTGCAGGACATGGCTCGGGCAACCGACGTCTGCATCGAGCTGGCACAGCGCTGGGGCGGCACGCCGCAAGCCTAACGCGGTGCGATTGTCGGACAACCTGGCCTTCACGGTTTCGCGTGAGCGTCGGCGTTGCGACGTGTCCTTTCGGCGTATGCTCTTCCTCCGGGTGGGCCGCGCCGATCACATTTCCGGATACCGCCGTCGATCGA
>DASUGD010000350.1:0-2990 GCA_036274195.1 Gemmatimonadaceae bacterium
GGCGCCGATCCGGCCGACCGGCAGGCCGATGAAGATGGTGAGCCCGGCGATTGCGCCGAGGACGAGGATCTGGGCCTGGGACACGTGGTGAGAACGTCGACGTTCGGTGTAAGGCACACCTTACACAGCCTGGGACGGTAGCACCGTCACGTGCTCGCCGTCGCGGCGTCGACCCACGACGGCCGCTGGGCAGCGCCAGGGGGTGTCTACATGCCCATCGCGTGGTAGTGACCCTGCGATTTGAAAGGATTTTGCTGCCCCATCCTTCGCTCTGTCATCACGGGGTCCTCACCAGGAGACGCCTGAACGACTCTACCGGCACCTCGTCCAGCGGCATGACGTGGGTGTAGATGTCGAGCGTCGTGGAGATCTGACGCTGCCCCACGCGCTGGCCGATCTCGCGTGCCGGGATTCCCTGCCCATGCCAGAGCGTGATGCGACGTAGGCCGTGCGGGTGATCGTGAGGAATCCCGGCGACGCGGCACGCCCTCGCCATCAGCTTCTCCACCGGCCGAGGGTCGAGTCGCACGCGGAGCCGCTGGCTTTGGCGTCGTTGGGGCACCGGGTCGTGGCCCGGTGCCCAACGCGCTGAGCTCATCCGCGTGTGACGCGGAACGAGACGAGCCGGCGGGTGGAGATGCCGCCGAGCAGGTTCTCGCCGTTCTTGCGGGCGCGGACGAACATCACGAGCAGTTGTTGCTTGTTGCTGACCGGGTAGCCGGAGAGCGCCCTGAACTGCAGGGTCGCCCAGCCGTCCGAGCCGGTGGCCTGCTCGTTGGGGATCGCGAACTGGCCGTACGGCACCGCGGTCACGTAGACGAGCGCGCCCTGCACCGAGCCGCCACACGCGGACACGTGGAAGCGTGCGGTCACCGAGCGGGTGCCGAAGGTGAGCGTGCTCGGGCTGACCTGCGTCTGGTCGATCGTGAGACGCGCAGGCGGCGTCACGCCCGCGACGGGAACCGTCCCGCCCGTCTTCGCGCAACCGTTCGAAGCCGGCGGCGGCGGCTTCGTGGCTGCGGTGACGACGGCGGTCGGCACCGACGTTGCGGAGTGCGTCCCGGTCGAGTCCTTGGCGGCGACGCGGACGCGGATGGTGTCTCCCGCATCGACCGCCTTGAGGAGGTAGGTCTGCTCGTTGGCTCCGCCGATAGCGGAGCAGCTGCCGCCATCCGTGTCGCAGCGACGCCACGTATAGCTGAACGTGATCGGGTCGGACCCCGACCACGTGCCTCTGTTCGCGGTCAGTGTCGAGCCGACCGTCGCGCTACCCGAGATCGTCGGCGGGCTGGTGTTCGCCAGCTTGCCGGCGTCCTTGACGATCGCGCTTGCGTTGGTCGCGACGGTCTTCGAGCCATCTCGGTTCGACGCGGTCACCCGGACGCGCAGCCGCTTGCCGACATCGGCGTTGCCGGGCACGTACCTCTGGGTCGTGGCGCCACCGATCGCGGCGCAGTTCGACGCATCGGACGCGCCGCCCGACGCCGGGCAGCGTGTCCACTGGTAGTCGAACGAGGTGGGGGATTCGGTCCAGGTGCCTTTCGTCACCGTGAGCGCCGAGCCGACCACCGCCGTGCCGGTGATGCGCGGCTCGCCCGTGTTCGTCGGCACCCCCTGTGTCTGCGCGGAGCCCACCCCCGAGAGCGTCGCGAGGCCGACGAGCGACACCACCGCGAGCGCGATCCCGGTTCGGAGCCACATGCTCGGGTTGATCCGTTTCATGACCGTTCCCCTCTCGAAGAGCACTTTCCGACGCGGCATTCCCGCCGTCGGCTGTGACAATCTGCATCTCGCTGCAGCTCCATCTCGATCCTCCTCGCATTCGCCTGGTCGCCCGACCAAGGAGCAGCAGCCGGGAACACCTCTCACCCGGTCGCTGAGGGTGGATCTTCTTGCGGAACCATTCGTCGGTTCCGCGGGAGATCGCAGCGTGGCCGAGAGTTACGGCCCGCGCGCAACCAAAAGTCTAGCACTCGGGGGCGAGCAGTGGACCTCTCGACCTGGCCGTCGCCGTTGCAGTCGACGCGTTGACAGCCCTGCCATTCCGCGTGCGTCGCCGTCGGTTCGGCCTTCTCGACCGCTCCCTCGGTGGACGGCGCTGGCGCGCTCGTCCGAGATCTCCGGCAGCGGGCGAGTCCAGCGTCCGTTCCCGATCCCCCCGAGCCAGAGGACGACGTCGTAGCCCGTCAGCTCACGCTCTCCGTCCGTGAGCCCGAGGTCGTGGTCGAGCGAGAGCTCGGTGACGAGCCCCATGCAGAGGAGCCCGAGACCCTGTTCAGGAGTGAACGTCCGTACCCGCCGCGGCCCATCCAGGCACGTCCACGCGGACGTCGTCAATGATTTGAGACCGCGATGAGCCCCGCGATGCCTGCAGCGTAGAGCACAAGCACGGTCACGGAGTCGATGCCCATGCGCATCAACTGCCGGTGCGGCCGGGTGATCAGCCCCCACAGATAGACGATCGTGAGAACGATCCCTAGCGCGGTCAGGTAGATGTCGGTGCTCTGCGCCTGAGGCAGGACGGCCGAGCCGGACAGGAGGCCCGCCAGCAGAAACAGCACCGGCAGAAACGCGTTGCCGCCGAAGATGTCGGAGACGGCGAGCTGGTAATCGCCAAGGCGAACAGGCGAACGGATGGCTACTCACTTGGGCCTCTCGGGCGTTGTCATCACCGGGTCCACACCAGCACGCGACGAATGCTACGACACCCCCGAACCGCATGGTTGAGCCAAATTGGCTTGGCGAAAGGGCCTGTCTACATGCCCATCGCGTGGTACCCGGCGTCGACGTAGAGCGTCGTACCGGAGACGTTGCGGGCGTCGTCCGAGAGGAGGTAGGCCGCCGCCGCGCCGCAGTCCGCGGCGTCGATGGCGCGGTGGAGCGGCGCCCGCTGCTCGAACATCTCCTCCATCGTCGTGAACCCGGCGATCGAGCGGGCTGCGAGGGTCCGCACGGGTCCGGCCGAGATTGCGTTGATCCGGATCTCCTTC
>DASUGD010000351.1:0-5103 GCA_036274195.1 Gemmatimonadaceae bacterium
GAGGAGCTCGGTGAGGTTCGCGGTTGCCATCGTACCTCCTCCGGCGGAGCCGCCGGTCAGTCGAAGCCTCGTGCTCGCGATGCCCGCGCGGGCCGTCGCGCGGCATTCGCTGGACGTGGCCGAAAGATGCCACCGGCGAACACGAGGCTCAACCGAATTGGCCACCGCCTCCCGAGCGCGGGTGCCCGCGAAGGCGGGCAAACCGCCCGAACAGGCCCCCTCTACGGGACGACGGCGATTCCTCGCCTCCGCGCCTGCGGCGCTCCGCTCGGAATGACATAGCCAGGCGTACGGCGCTCTCCTCGGAATGACAGTCAGGGCAAACCATACCCCGGCCCGCGGACTACGCGGCCAGGCTTCGCACCCGTCGCATTCCCATCCGACACTACCGCGACCCCGTTCACGAACACGTGCTTCATGCCGACCGAGAGCTGGTGCGGCTGCTCGTACGTTGCCTTGTCGATGATCGTGTTCGGATCGAAGATCATGATGTCCGCCTTCCACCCTTCCTTCAGCTCGCCGCGATCGCGGATCGAGAGCCGCGCCGCCGTCGCGCCGGTCATCTTGCGAACCGCGTCCTCGAGCGTCAGCCACTTGTAGTCGCGAACGAAGCGACCGAGGATCTTGGGATACGTCCCGTACGAGCGCGGGTGGACGGATTCCTTCACGCTATCCGGGTCGTAGCCGGCCGCGTCCGTGCCGAACTTCATGTACGGCAGTTTCACCTGCATGGCGATGTTGGAATCGGACGCGACGAAGATGATCTGGCCGAGTCGATTTCGCTCCGCCAGCGTCAGGTCCATGAGCGCGTCGGCCCAGTCCTTGTTCCACGCCGACGCGATCTCCGGCAGGCGCTTGCCCTCGTACTTCTTGAGCGAGTCCACCGCGAAGCCGACGACCTCGACGCCCTGTGGCGTGGCGCCGAGACACAGGCTCTCGAAGTTGGCATTCTCGTCCATCATCTCGGCCTTGATCTTCGCGCGCGTCGGCGCGTCGCGCAGGCGATCGAGCAGCTTCCCGTCGGCGTGTGCCCAGGGCGGGATGCATGACGAGAGGTTGTTGCCGCCCGCCGTGTACGGGTACTGATCGACCGTGACGTCCTGGCCGGCCGCGCGCGCGGAGTCGAGCTTGGCGATCACGGTCTTCATCTTGGGCCAGTTCTTCACGCCGGCGGCCTTGAGGTGATAGATCTCGACGGGAACGCCGCCCTCCCGGCCGATGCGCAGGGCTTCGTCCACGGCTTCGACGAGCCGATCGCCTTCCGATCGCATGTGGGTGATGTAGACGCCGCCGTAAGGCGCCATCGCCTTCGCTTCCTCGATGAGCTCTTCGGTCCCGGCGTAGTTGCCCGGGGGGTAGATCAACGCGCTGGCGACGCCGAAGGCGCCGTCGCGCATGGCCTGCCTAACGACCGTGCGCATCGTGTCGAGCTCGGCGGGGGTCGGCGCTCCCTGCGTCATGTTCTTCGCGTACTGCCGGATGCCCCCGGCCCCGATGAACGACCCGAAGTTGACGGACGCGGTGTGGCGCTGCATGGCGTTCAGCCATTCGCCGAAGCCCTTCGGCCCGATGAACGAGCGGAGGAGCGCGGCGTGCGTGGTGTCGCCGGACTCGAGATAGTCGTTGAACATCGTCTGCGACACCTGGCCCGGCGTCTCCCCTTCGCCCATCACCATCGTCGTGACGCCCTGGGTGATCATGCCGACCACTCGGCTGTCACCGTAGAGGAGCTGTTCCTCCGAGTGGGCCTGGATGTCTATGACACCAGGAGCGACGACGAGACCGCGCGCATCGATGCGCCGTTGGGCCGGCGCCGTCGAGAGCATGCCAGCGGGCGTTATGCGCGCGATGTGGTCACCGACGATGCCGACGTCGCCATAGAACCAGGGGTTTCCGGTGCCGTCGACGATCTTGCCACCGGTGATGACCGTCTCGTACGAGTTGGGGTAGGACGGGGCAGGCGCGGGAGCGCTGGAGGCGCGCGTGCACGCCGCGAGAGCGAGGGCGAGAATCGCAGTGGGTTTCATAATGGGTTTCATGGTCGCGAACATGGCGCCTCGCAATCAGCGCCGCAACGCGGTTTGTCGGCGCCCGTGGTGAGCGGTATGTTCTGCGCCCAATGCGCCTCCGACTCCCGCGGCTCCCGCACCCGTTCGTCCTGCTCCTCGGCGGCGTGGCGGTCGCGGCGGCGCTCACGTGGGTCATTCCAGCCGGCTTCTACGAACGGCGCACCGATCCGGTCACTGAGCGCTCGGTCGTGATTCCCGGGACGTATGCGCTCGTGGCACCAGCGCCGGTGGGCCCGGGTGGTGCGCTCATGGCCGTGCCGCGCGGGATCATCTCTGGTGCGGACGTGATCCTGACGATCCTGTTCGTCGGGGGCACGTTCGCGCTCCTCGATGCGACCGGCGCGCTCGCTCGGCTCGTTGGCAGCCTGCTGCGGCGAACGCGTCGCCCGCGAACCATCGTCATTGTCGTCAGCCTCGTGTTCGCGACGCTCGGGGCGCTCGAGAACATGCACGAGGAGATCATCGCGCTCATCCCGGTGCTGCTCGCGTTATGCACGCGGCTGGGTTTCGGTGCCGTTACGACGCTCGCCGTCAGCGTTGGTGCGGCCGTGGTCGGGTCGGCATTCGGGCCGACGAACCCATTCCAGACGGGAATCGCCCTTCGCTTCGCCGAGCTTCCGGCGCTGAGTCAGCCGGTGTTGAGGTTCTCGCTACTCGTGGCCGCGGTCGTTGTCTGGATCGTGTGGACCCTGGGAATGGCGTCTCGAGATGACGTGCGCCCTGAGCCGTCGGCGGCAGACACGACGCCGGCGACCAAGCGCGACGTCCTGTTGCTGGCGCTCGCGGTCGCTCCGTTCGTTCCCTATGTCATTGGCGTCATTCGATGGGACTGGGGGTTCAACGAGCTGTCCGCGACGTTTCTGGTCGCGGGCTTCGTCATCGCGCTGGTGGCCGGGCACACGCTCTCGGAGAGCGCCGCCGTGTTTCTCGAGGCCATGAAGGGACTGCTCGCCGCGTCGCTGTTCGTTGGCGTGGCGCGCGGGATCAGTGTCGTCCTCTCGGATGGCCGGGTGATGGACACGATCGTGTATGGGCTCGCGACGACCCTGGCGCAGGCGCCCGGACCACTGGCCGCGCTGCTCATGATTCCCGCGCAGGCGCTGCTGCACGTTCCGCTGCCGACGGTGAGTGGTCAGGCGGTGCTGACGATGCCCATCCTGGCTCCGCTGTGCGACCTGCTCGGGATTTCCCGGGACTCCGCGGTCATCGCGTTTCAGACGGGCGCCGGGCTCATGGACATGATCACGCCGACGGACGGTGCGCTGCTCGCGATGCTGCTCGGGGCGGGAGTGGGGTATGATCGGTGGCTTCGGTTTGCCGTGCCGGGCGCGCTGCTGGTGGCGGTGGTTGGCGTGGTGGGCATCGTGTTCGCGCAGTAAGCCGAGTCGATCGCGGTGGAATACCGCAACGAGTTTAACCGCAGAGGACGCGGAGCCCAGCCTAACGTGTTGGCTGCCTCGGCGCCCTCCGCGGCCTCTGCGGTTCAATCGCTTTGAACTTGATACTTGACAGGCCAAATCATAGGCTGTATTTAACCGGGTAGTTAATTTACTGAATGGTTAAATACGGATGACGCCTGATCGACTCAGCTCCACGTTCGCCGCCCTCGCCGACCCCACGCGGCGCGCGATTCTCGCCCGGCTCGCGTCCGGGGAATGCACCGTCACGGAGCTCGCCGCGCCATTCCGCATGACCATGCCCGCGATCTCCAAGCACCTCCGTGTGCTCGAGGGAGCGGGGCTCGTCTCGCGCCGCCGCGAAGCCCAGCTCCGACCGTGCCGCCTCGAGGCCGCGCCGCTCAAGGACGTCGCCGAATGGACCGAGCGGTATCGGGCGATCTGGGAAGGTCGCCTCGACCGGCTCGACACCTACCTCAGGGAACTCCAGACGCAGGAGACGAAACATGCCCGTAAGCGCCGCCGCAAATAGCGAGACATTCAGGGTCACCACGCCGTCGGACACCGACATATGCCTAACGCGACTCTTCGACGCGCCGCGCGCGCTGGTGTTCGAGGCGATGACCAGACCCGAACACATTGCCCGCTGGTGGGGGCAGCTCGGGGAGGGCTACTCCGTGCCCGTATGCGAGGTGGATCTTCGCGTGGGCGGGAAGTGGCGCTTCGTGAACCGGCACCCGAAGGGCGAGGTTGCCTTCCACGGCGAGTACCGGGAGATCACGCCGCCGGAGCGTCTCGTCTACACGGAGCTGATGGAGCCGTACCCCGATGGATCGCTCGTGACGACGACATTCGCCGAGGAAGCCGGGAAGACGCGCGTGACGGTCATCGCGAGCTACCCGTCGAAGGCGATTCGCGACATGGTGCTGTCGTCGGGCATGGAACGGGGAGCGGCAGCGAGCTACGACCGGCTCGAGGAGGTCGCCCGCGAGCTCCAGGCTACCTAACGCGTACCGCAACGAGCCCAGCGTCCGTCAGCCGCTCCGCCGACGCACGCTGTGCCGGCGGCTACTGCACCACGACAGTCCCCTTCATTCCGGGATGGATGTGGCAGTTGTAGACGTACGTCCCCTTCGTGTTGAACGTGAGCGTCACCGACTTGTTCGAGCTCGGCGCCGTGATGTTGTCCGGCGCACCGGTCGGGCCGTTGTCGAAGAACACGTTGTGCGCCAGCGAGCCGAACGCGTACGTGACGGTGCCGCCGACGAGGAGGTTGATCCGGCCGGGCGTGAACTGCTCCGCCGGTGTGGCCTGGACGGTCGCATCCCGCACGGGTGTCGGGTCCCCGGGGTCGCCCGGGTCCGCCGGGCCGGTGGGCGAGGAGTATCCTCCGCCACATGCGCCGAGTGCGGCGATCATGAGCGGCGCGAGAAACCTGGCCGCGCCGCGAAAAATGGTGGTCATGGAAGTGGTCCTTTCGTTGTTCCTGGGTGGTCGTGCTGCAACATCTTGCAACGTCTCAGGAACGGAAAAGACCACGCGGCGCAGG
This sequence comes from Gemmatimonadaceae bacterium, assembly GCA_036274195.1. Classification (GTDB taxonomy): domain Bacteria; phylum Gemmatimonadota; class Gemmatimonadetes; order Gemmatimonadales; family Gemmatimonadaceae; genus JAJKIV01. The sequence goes on from DASUGD010000351.1 coordinate 5,016, forward strand.
CCAAAATTCCCGGCGCCGAGGATTCGATGCGACGAGCGGGCGTACGGCCCGGAAAGGGGTCAGAGTCCTAACGCATCGTTCCAACGCC
>DASUGD010000352.1:0-47247 GCA_036274195.1 Gemmatimonadaceae bacterium
CGAGCGCCAGTTCGACTTCGGCGCCGTCCACCCTGACGATTTCCGCCGGCGTCGCGCGCGCGCGGTGGCGCACCTGGACCTCGACTCGCGCGCCGACGGGCATCGGCTCGACGAGCCAGTTCATCTCGCGAGCCACCACGCCGTGCCCGAGCAGCGCCGCGCGCGGTCCGATGACGACGGCGCGCTCCGCTGGCCGAATGGCCACCACATACATCGCCTCGGGAAAGCCGCCGGGAACCCCGCGCCGCTGGCCTATCGTGTAACGCGCGTAGCCATCATGCTCGCCGACGACCGTGCCATCGAGCAGCACGACCGGCCCGCGCGACAGCGCGGGCGTGTCACGGCCAAGGCGGCGCGCGATCACCTTCGCGTGGTCGCCGTCCGGCACGAAGCAGATGTCCTGGCTTTCCACCTTATCCGCGACGACCGTGAGGCCGAGCGCCCGGGCGCGCTCGCGCGTTTCGGGTTTCGTCATCTCGCCGACCGGCAGGAGCATCCGCCTAACGACCGAGCGGTCGATCCCCCACAGGAAGTAGCTCTGGTCCTTGGCCGGGTCCCGGCCGCGCAGCAGCTCGCCCGACCGCGCACGCGCGTAGTGACCCGTCGCGATCCACTGAGCGTCCAGTGCGTCGGCCTTGCGGAGCAGATCGCGGAACTTCGTGAACGTGTTGCACCGGACGCACGGGATCGGCGTCCTGCCGGCGGCGTACTGCGACACGAAGTCGTCGATCACGTCGCGCCCGAATGCGCTCTCCAGGTTGAGCACATAGTGCGGGACGCCAAGTCGTTCGCATACGCGCCGCGCGTCGTTGATGGAGTCGAGCGAGCAACACGGCCGGTCGGGCACGTCGTCGCCATAACAGAACAGCTTCATCGTGGCGCCGATGACCTCATAGCCCTGTTCCACGAGCAGGGCCGCGGCGACGGATGAATCCACGCCGCCCGACATCGCGACCAGCACTCGCTCGCTCATTCGATCGTCAGGCCGCGCCCGAGAGCCGGCGCGCCTTCGCGATGAGGGCGGGGAAGAGCTCGACGACCCGCGTTATGTGCTCGGGAGTCGTGAGCGAGCCAAGGCTCATGCGCACGGCGGCGACCGCGAGGTCGGGCTTCACTCCCATCGCCAGCAGTACGTGCGATGGTGTCACGCTACCGCTCTGACACGCCGAGCCGGCGGATGCCGCCACTCCGGCGAGGTCGAGTGCCATGAGCAGCGACTCGCTGTCGGTGCCCGGCACCGAAATGTTCAGGACGTGCGGCGCGCGTGGTGCGCCGCGTCCATGCACCACGGCGTCCGGGATGCGCGCGAGCAAGCCTTCCTCGAGTGAATTGCGCAGCGACTCGAGCCGAGCCCATTCCGCTTCGCGTTCCTCGACCGCCAGCTCCGCGGCACGTGCGAGCGCCACGGCGTAGGCGACGTTCTCTGTGCCGGGGCGGCGACCGCGATCCTGCGATCCACCGTGAAAGAGCGGGTCGAGCCGCGTGCCGCGCCGGATGTAGATCGCGCCGATTCCCTTCGGTGCACCGATCTTGTGGCCGGAGATGGTGAGCAGATCGACCGCGAGCTTGCTCACATCGATGTCCACCTTGCCGAACGCCTGCACGGCGTCCGTGTGCATGATCCCGCCACGGGCCTTGACCCGTTCCGCGATCTCGCCAACGGGCTGGATCGTGCCGACCTCGTTGTTCACCCACATCACCGTACAGACCGCAACCGATTCATCGATCGCCGCGTCACTGGCTGCGACGTCGACGACACCGCCCTTCGTCACGGTCAGCATACGTTCGGTCACACCATCGTGCGCCGCATGGTGGACCGTCGCGAGCACCGCCTTGTGCTCGATCGGCGTGGACAGGATGACACGGCGGCCCTTCTCGACCTGCGCGCGGAGCGGGCCGAGGACGGCGAGGTTGTCGGCTTCGGTGCCGCCTGACGTGAAGCAGACCTCATCCGGGTGCGCGCCGAGACAGCGTGCGACGCGCTCACGCGCTTCGTCCAGCGCGGCGCGCGCCTCACGTCCCCAACGGTGCACGCTCGAGGGATTTCCGAAGCGCGGGCCGTAAAACGGCTCCATCACCTCGAATACCTCCCGGCGGACAGGGGTCGTCGCGGCGTGATCGAGATATACGGGCTGTGGCATAAGTGAATATAGCTGTTAGCGATACCGCTGGAAAAGCCGCCACTGGCCGGGTCAATCGAGGACGAGCTTCCCCCGCTTGAACCTCGCGAGCGCGCCCCCAATCACCACGGCCGAAAGAACGAACAGCCCGGCCACGACATACGCCTCGATGCGCGTCTCGCCAACTCGACCAACGCGGAGGATGAGCGACGTGCGCGTTTCGTAGCTCAGAGCGTTGAACAACAGCAAGGGACCCATTGTCAGCACGATGATCGCGATCCCGAACGCTTGCTGTGCCTGTTTGACCGTGGACGCGCGGAGGGAGATGAAAACGCCGATGCCGGCCATGAGCAGCGATGCCAGAACGGTGAACACGATCGTCACGATGAATCGCTGTGGGGCGAACAGGATCAGTCCGTTCTCACCGTGAGCCACGTTCACCGCGATGAGCCCGATCACCAGGTTCGCGACGGCGAATCCGACCCCGTAAAGCACGGCGGCGATGATCTTTCCGATCAGGATCGCGGAGTCGGAGAGGCGGCTCGCCAGGAGCGTTTCGAGCGTATGCCGTTCCCGCTCTCCCGCGACCGAATCCGCGATGAGCGAGGACACCATCGTCGCGGCGAGAAATGGCCAATAGCCGATGATGAGGCGCGACTCGACCCATTCGGCGCCGAGCTGCACCGGCGCCACCACTCCGAGAATCAACGCGAGTATCAGCGCGGAAAGGCCACCGCGGCGGAGCGAGAGCAGTTGGTCGCGGAATTCCTGCCACTCCTTCCAGACGACCGTCCAGATGTCGTGGATCACGTCGTGCCTCCGGCGCCCTCGGCGATTTCCGCCTCGGCGCCCATGAGATCCAGAAAGGCGTCCTCGAGCGTCGCTCGCACTTTTCGCACCTCCTCGATCGCGACGCCGTGTTGCACGAGCCAGGCAACGATCGGGGCCACGCTTGCTCCGTCGGACAGCGAGACCGCGAGGTGATCGCCACTGACGGTGGCGGCGCGGACGTCGACGCGGCTCGCCAGCTGCCTAACGATCTCCTCGGTGACGCCGGTTGCCAGAATGTCCACCCGCCCGGAGTCGCGCCGCGCCCGCAGTTGCTCTGGACTCCCGACAGCCAGCAGCTTGCCACTGCGAATCACGCCGACCTGTGCGCACAGGCGCTCTGCCTCGTTGAGGTTGTGTGTCGTGAGAAATACCGTCACGCCCTCCTGCGCTGCGAGCGCCGCGAGGTCCTCGCGCAGCCCCGCGGTCGCGACCGGGTCGAGGCCGGAGGTCGGCTCGTCGAGGAACACCAGGTCCGGCCGGTGAAGGACCGCACGCGCGACGGCGAGTTTCTGCTTCATCCCTCGGCTCCAGCGCCCGACAGGGTCGTCTCGACGCTCCCAGAGGCCGAACCGGACCAGCAGCTCGCGAATGCGCTCCTGTCGGTCGCGGCGCGGGATCCGCCACGCACGCCCGTAGAAATCCAGGTTGTCGTACGCCGAGAGGCGCTCGTAGAGCCCGGGATGCTCGAGCAGCGCCCCGCACCGGGTCCGAATGGCCGAGCCATCGCGTCGGGTGTCGAGGCCGAGCACCTCGGCGTAGCCGGCGCTGGGGTCGATGAGGCCGAGCAGCACGCGAATCGCGGTGGTCTTGCCAGCCCCGTTCGGCCCGAGAAACCCGAACACGATTCCCTTCGGGATCTCGAGCGACAGCGCATCGAGGGCGCGCACCGGTCCGAAGTCGCGCGTGACGTGCTCGGCGCGAATCGCGAGCGCACGACCGTTAGGCACCGAACCCTTCAGGCCTGGGTGTCTCGCAGCACCGCCCGCACGGGCGCTGCGTCCAGCGCCATGTACTTGAGCGGAAGCGCGATCAGCTCGTATGGTCCCGGCGCCACTCGGCGGAGGTCGAGATTCTCGAGGATGTACGCGTTGGAAGCGAAGAGCGTCTGGTGCACGGGCAGCGTCTTGCTCGCGCGTGGGTCCACCGAGGGCGCGTCCACACCGAGGAGCCGGAGCCCACGTCCCACGAGCGCGCGCGCGCAGGCTTCGCTCAGGCAGGGCCACTCGTCAGGGAACTGCCCCCCGGCGATCGTGCGACCCGTGCGGAGCAGCAACCGCTCACCGTGAACGTCCGGGTCGTACGCCAGCCCGTCGGCTTCGATCAGGCCGGAAGCCGTGCTCACGTCGACGACGCTCGCCGGTCCAACAAAGGCGTCGAGCGGAAGCTCGTGGGACCCCGGCCATCCGTCCTTGACGTGCAGCGGCGCGTCGGCGTGCGTCCCCACGTGCGGGCTGGCGAGCACGGCGGACACATTGACGCTCTCACCTTTCGCGATCAGCGACGCCCAGCGGCACGCGTACGGCGTGTCACCCGGCCATTCCGGCGTGCCTTCCCGGAGCGCGATGCTGATGTCGCGAATCACCGCGCCCCTTCACCGGTCGACGCGGGCGCGCTCGCGCCCGCCGCGGCCCGCGACGGGTTGAAGAACTCGGCTCGAACCGCCCACAGACGCGGGAGGAAGCGCTGGGACACCGTTCGCTGCAGGTACCGCGCGCCTAACGTTCCACCGCTGCCGGCCGTCATGGGCCCGATGATACGCTCCACGAGCTGCACGTGCAGGAACCGCCACCTCGCAAAGCCCGAGTCGTACTCCAGCAGCCCTTCGGCAAGGAGAAAGAGCGGTGTTGGCGCCGGGCCGGTATACAGGGATTGCACGGTGACGCCCTCCCGCGCGACGAGCCGCTCGAACAGTTCCTCGAGCGTCGGTCGTTCGAGCGCGCGCTGGACGAGCTCCGGCACGGGACCGTGCTCTTGAATCACCTGCAGGAAATGGGGATCACGCGCACCTGACGCGGCTTCGAGCGCGCGAAACTGGACGCTCTGCGATCCGCTGGAGCTCCCGAGATAGCCGCGAAACTGGGCGAAATGTTGCGGTGGCATCGTCTCGAGCGCCGAGAGTTGCGCGGCTACGATCTGCACCAGCGCATTCATCCGTTGAACAGTGAGCACGGCGTACATCACCTCGCCGCGCTCCATCGCGCGGGTCAGATGATCCATCTCGTGCAACATGCACTTGAACCACAGCTCGCTGGCCTGGTGCACCACGATGAACAGGAGCTCGTCGGGATGCTCGGGTAACCGGGGGCGCTGCAGCGAGAGCAGCTCGTCGAGTGCGAGATAGGACCCGTAGGACACCGAGTCGGCGTTCGATCCAGTGGAGCCAGGGGAGTTGCTCAAAACGTCGCTACCTCGAGTGTGGTGATGTCATCGACGCGCATGGTTTCCGTCGTGAAGAACGGCTCGCCGTACCGCGTCCGGATCAACGACCCGTAGTGTGCTGCCTGATGACGAACGATCTCGTACAGCGGGTCACCGTTCGGGTACACTTCACCGGCCTGCGTCACGGTGTCGAACTGTGAGCCGTAACAGCGAATCGCCTCGAGCTTGCGCTCGAACTGATCGGAGATGTCGACGACGAAGGTTGGTCGCAGGCTGTCCTCTCGATAGGTGACGCAGTGAATGACCTTGCGCGGGCGGTGCTTCGCCAGGTCCGGCTCCACTTTCGCGAGTCCCGATATGAAGCACGCATCGCGTACGAGCTCCGCCGTCACGCGGTGATCAGGGTGGCGGCCCTGGGGTGCTGGCGCGATCACGATCGATGGTCGATGGCGGCGAATGACGCGGGCGAGGAGCCGGCGCGTCTCGGGCGTGTTGACGATCCCGGCGTCGGGCAGCTTCAGGTTCTCGCGGACCGCGACTCCCAGTACCGCCGCCGCCCGCTCTGCCTCCTCGGCGCGGATTGCCGCGGAGCCACGCGTGCCCATCTCGCCCTCGGTGAGGTCGAGTATTCCCGTCCGATGCCCCTGGGAGGCAAGCTTGATCAGCGTGCCGCCGCACGTGAGCTCGGCGTCGTCCCGGTGCGCGAATATCGCGAGAACGTTCAGATCGGCCATGCGAAGAAGCTAACAGGGGCTACTCGTAGCGCAGGGCCTCGACCGGGTCGAGACGCGCCGCACGCCGAGCCGGGAGGAGCCCGAACACGACGCCAATCGCCACCGATACGGTGACGGCGATGGCCGTGAGCGCTGCAGGTGGCGCGGCATCGACGTTCATGAATTTCGTGACCACGCCGCCGGCGCCAAGGCCGATTGCGATCCCGATCGCGCCGCCGATCCCGGTGAGCGTTGCGGCCTCGATGAGGAACTGGAGCATGATGTCGCCCCGCGTGGCGCCGAGGGCCTTGCGTACGCCGATCTCGCGCGTCCGATCGGTCACCGAGACCATCATGATCGCCATGACCCCGATCCCGCCCACCATGAGTCCCACGGACGACAGCACGATCATCACGAGGAAGAACGCGCCGGTCAGCTTGTCGAAGATGTCGAGAATCTGGTCCTGCGTGATGAGGTCGAACGTGTTCTTCTCCGAGGGCCGGAGATGGCGAACCTCTCGAAGGAGGACGGTCACCGCCTCCTGCGCCTGCTCGACCGCGATGCCCGGACGCGGCTTCACCGCGATGTAGAGGCCATTGGTCTTGTCGATGGTGAATTGATGCTCGACCAGCAGGTACGGGACGATCGCGATGGTCGCCGTGCCCGGCGGAGCGAAAATGTTCTCCGGCGGCACGTACAGGCCGATGACTTCCACCGGCCGCCCGCCCAGCCGAATGGTTTTTCCGACGGGGTTCTCCCGCCCGAAAAGCCTGCGCACCGAGTTTTCGTTGACGACAGCCACAGGCGAGCCCGAAGAGAGCTCCGCACGCGTGAACCACCGTCCTGCGGCGAGGTCGCCGCCCTGGATCTCGGTGAATCGGTCGTCTGCGCCGACGATCTGGCCGGGCTGAGTGCGCTGTCCCTGATATTCCAGCCGACCGATGAATTGTGCCCAGATCGCGCCGTAGGCGATTTCCGGAAGCTGGGCGATCCGCTCCGCTTCCCGCCTCGTCAGGTCTGGGCGGACGCGCACCCATTTGGGCAGCGCGTCGGGATTGAGCGGTGTCTGGGAGTAGACCTTCATCACGTAGAAGGTCGTCGGGCCGGCGATCTCGATCGTCCGGACGATCTGGTGCTGGATGCCGCGCACGATCGCTGCCATCGACATCACCGTCGAGACGCCGATGACGACACCGAGGATCGTCAGCGCCGAGCGCAGCTTGCTGGAGCGCAGCGCGTCGAAGGCGATCCCGACGTTTTCGCGCAGCTGGTCGTGGAGTTTCATGACAGTCGGCGACGCGTCGGCTACTCGGCGCGCAGCGCGGTGATGGGGTCGAGCCGGGCGGCTCGCCGCGCGGGGTACACCCCGAAGACGACCCCGACCGTCCCGCCTAACGTGAGAGCGGCGAGGACGGACCACGAGCTCACGCGCGCCGGCAGCGGCGAGGCGAACGCGATGAGGACCGCGAACCCCCATCCACCGAGCACGCCCAATGCCCCGCCGAGACTCGACAGGGTGATCGTTTCGACGAAGAACTGCCGGCTGATGTCCGCCCGCGTCGCGCCGACCGCCTTTCGGATCCCGATCTCTCGCGTTCGCTCGTTCACTGCCATGAGCATGATGTTCATGATGACGATGCCGCCGACGACGATGCCTATCGCCACCACCGCGGGGATCACGCTGAACAGCACACGGGTCAGCGTTTTCCAGAAGTTGACGAGCGCGTCCGCCGTCTCGACGGAGAAATCGTTCTCTTCGCCCGGGCGCAGACCGTGGGCGATTCGCATGGCCTCCTCGGCGCGGGCCATTGCCGGCGCGACATCGGCCGCTTCGGTCATCTTCACCGAGATGGTCGTCGTGCTGCGGCGACCATAGAGCATCTCGAAACGGGGAAGGGGCATCAGCACGAACGCGTCGAACGATTGACCGAGGACGCGTCCCTTTGGCTGGATCACGCCCACGATGGTGAGCCGCTCGCCAAGGATCCGAACGTCGCGCCCGACCGCGTCCACGTTCTCGAACAGCTTGGTCGCGATGTCGGCGCCCACGACGATCACGGGTTGCCGCTGAGCGATGTCCACGTCGGTGAGCGGGCGCCCGGCGGCAATGCGGTAGTCCTGTACGTCCTGGTACGACGGTGTCACCCCGAAGATCGGCACGTCGGCCAGCGTCTTGTCGCGCCACACGACGTCAGCCTGCGGGGTCGGCCAGCCCGACTGTATGCTGATGGCCTTCGCCTCCGGGAGTGCGGCGGTTACCGCTTCGGCATCGCGCAAGCTGATCCGAGGTCGCCGGCGAATGCGGTCCATCTCGTTGTCGCTCACCGGCGCGAGTTGGAGCGGCGTACGCCGCACCTGGAAGGAATTGGCACCGACCACGGCGCCGGCGATGTTCTCACGAACGTACGCGTTCATCCCCTGGATGATCGCGACGACAGCCACGAGGAACGCGACGGACACAATGATGCCAAGTAGCGTGAAGAACGAGCGAAGCTTGTTCGCTCTGATCTGTCCCAGGGCAATCGCTAGAACGTCAGTGAATCGCATGGGTCAGCGGACGTCGAGGCTGGAGTGCCATGCCCGGATGGTGCTTGTGAATACTTTCACAAGAAAGATACGCCGGTCTGGGGGACGGGCCAATGTGAGCCGGCAGCAAAATTATAGTTAGGCGACCCTAAATCAAGGCCGCGCACTGGTAACCTTTAGGGCTAGGCCACCTGGTTTCGTATCAGCAGGCCTACTCGTACCGGAGCGCTTCGACGGGATCGAGACGCGCGGCACGAGCCGCGGGCATCATACCAAACAGGATTCCCGTCAAGGCACTTGCCGCCAGTGCCGCTACCACCGCGCCTGCGGGAATCGAGGCGGGGATCGGCGTGAAGTGGTCGACCAACTGGGCCAGGATACCGCCGGCCACGAGCCCCGTGATCGCGCCGATCGACGTCAGCGTGGCGGCTTCGACGAGAAACTGCCAGAGGATGATCCGTCGGGTGGCGCCTAACGCCTTTCGCACGCCGATCTCGCGCGTTCGCTCGGTGACGCTGATCATCATGATCGCGACCACCCCAACACCGCCTACCATGAGCCCTACACCCGACAGCGCCACCATGACCAGGAAGAAAACGCCGAAAAACCCGTTGTAGACCTCGAGCAACCGGTCGGACGTGACGACGGAGAAGTTATTGGCGGTCGCGGGACGGATGCCGCGGCGCGCGCGCAGGAGCGCGGTCACGTCATCGATCGCCTCGGCCTGCGGCGCCGTGGATCTCGGCTTCACGGTCAGGTCGAGCCAGTGCAGGCTCGCGTTGAGGTCGCGCCGGGCGGTCTCGAGCGGCACGATGGCCATGGGTGCGTCACCACTGGTGGAGGATCCGGGTTTCCCGAGGAAGCTCGCCGTATAGTGGTAGACGCCGATCACGGTGAACGGAACGCCGTTGACGTCGATTGTCTTGTCCAGCGGGTCGGAATCGTTGAACAGCTGCGTCGCCATCTTCTCGTTCACGATCACGACGCGCGCCGCCGTCTGATGCTCGGCGTAGGTGAAGCTGCGGCCCGGATAGATGTCGCCTCCATCGACGTCGGTCCAGTTTGGCGTGTAGCCATCGAGGCCCGCGCTGCGAAGGAGCCGATCGTGATACTTGAACGACGCGTTGGTGCCGATGTGTGCGGTGACGGCTTCGACCGATTCCAGCCGCCCGATCGCGGCTGCTTCGTCGACGGTCAGCGGCGGATTGCGCCGCCACGGGCAGGTGTCGTCGGTGCCGTCACACGCCTCACCCAGCGAGATCGGCACGCGATAGACGTAGAAGCTCGTCGGGCCCGCGGATTCCAGATCGCGCGCGACGCTCGCGTTGATGCCGTGCACGGCTGCCGACATGGCAACGACCACGAACACGCCGACGGCGACACCGAGAATCGTTAGGCCGGCGCGAACCTTGTTGGACCGGATGGCGTCGAACGCGATCCCGACGCCCTCGAACACGGAAGCAATCCCTTGGAAGCGGGGCATACGAGAGTCGTGAGTCATGAGTGGCAAGTCGGCAGGCGTGGCGCGAAGTCCGGACCTCACTCCTGTCGCAGGGCGATGATCGGGTCCAGCCGAGCGGCGCGGCTCGCCGGGTACACACCCGCGAGGATGCCGACGCCGGCGCCAACGAGCGTGCCGGCGACGAGCGACCACGGGGCGACGGTGGCCGGGAGGGGTGAGAGCGCGGCCACGGCCTGGGCGGCGCCGACACCTAACGCGATACCGGCGAGCGCGCCGACCGTGCTCAGCGTGGCCGACTCGACGAGAAACTGCGCGAGGATGTCACGCCGCCGCGCCCCGAGCGACTTCCGGATCCCGATTTCACGCGTCCGCTCCGCAACGGCGACGAGCATGATGTTCATGATCACGATCGCACCGACCACGAGCCCGAAGGCGGGCAGGGCCACGCCGGCCACGACCATCTTCGACTTGATGCCTTCCCAGAACTTGAGCACCGACTGCGACGTCGAGAGGTCGAAGTTATCCGGCTGCGCCGGCCGCAGCCGATGACGCCCGCGCATCACCTGACGTACCTGCTCCATCGTGGACAAGAGCGCTTCGGCGTTCGGCGATTGCACGGTCAATCCGTCGATGACGCCATGCGGGTTCACGAGTCGCTGGAGCGCGGAGCTTTGGGGCGCGATCACGAACTTGTCGAGCGAGATGCCGAAGATGGAGCCCTGCCGCTCCGCCACGCCGACTACCTCGTACGGAATGCCGCCCAACTTGAGCGCGTGCCCGATCGGGTTCACGTTAGGGAAGAAGTATTTCGCGACCTCGTCGCCGACGACGATCACAGCGGACCCTGCGGCGATTTCATGAGCGGAGAACAGCCTGCCGAGGGACGGCCGCATTTTCTTGATGTCGAAGTAGTCGCCGTCGACCGTCTGGGCGACGACTTTGCGAGGGCGCGCGAACGGCGACTCGGCCTGGACGTTGTCACTGCTCTCGGTGGCCCAGCGCGTGCCGGCTGGCAGCACCGAGGCGATCGGTTCAATGTCGGAGACCCTGATTCGTGGCCGCCGCTGCCATTCGCGCCACTCATCGTCGGTGACGTTGCCGATGTTGATGTTCGGCAGACGGCGCAGCTCGAACGTGTTGATGCCCATCAATCGGCCGACGAAGTCGTTCTCCATGTAGCGGCTCATGCCTTCCACAATGGAGACGACGGCGATGAGAAACATCACGCCGATGGTGACGCCGAGGAGCGTGAAGAAGCTCTTCAGCTTCTGCGCGCGAATCTGGGTCAGCGCGAGGCGAATCGCCTCGAAGAACGGCATGGGTTCGGATCTCTCATGCTGGTGAGGACGGCGCGCTCGCTGCCGTCGATCCGGACCCTACGTCTCGGCCCTGTCGTTGTTTCCCGACCCGATTACTCGTAGCGCAGCGCTTCGACGGGGTCGAGTCGCGCCGCGCGCGCCGCGGGCATCATGCCGAAGAGAATCCCGGTGACGGCACTGCCGACCAGCGCGGCGAGGATAGCCGGCGTCGGAACCGCAGCCGGGATGGGCGAGAATTGCTTCATGAGCGCCGCCACGCCCGCGCCACCAACAAGGCCGATGACCGCGCCGATCGATGTCAGCGTCGCGGCTTCGACGAGGAACTGCCAAAGGATGGTGCCCTTCGTGGCGCCCAGCGCCTTGCGCACTCCGATCTCGCGCGTCCGCTCGGTCACCGAGATCATCATGATCGCGACGACGCCGACGCCGCCGACGAGCAGCCCCACCGCCGAGAGAGCCAGGCCGACCATGAAGATCGCCCCGAAGATCTTGTCGAACGTTTCCATCATGCGTTCGGACGTTACCAGCGCGAAGTTGTTAGGCTGACCCGGCCGCAGCCCGCGCATCCCGCGCAAAGTCGCCGTCACGTCATCCATGACCTGGCTCTGGAGCGCTTCGGCCCTCGGCTTCACCATCATCACCACGCCGCGCTCCCAGAGCCCGAGGTGGCGCCGGGCCGTCATGAACGGAATGATGGCTCGAGGCTTGTCGGGTCCTCTACCGTCCATGGTCTTGAGGAACCCGGCCGTCGCGTGGTACACGCCAATGACGGTAAACGGCTCCGACGCGATCTGAATCTCCTTGCCGATCGGGTCGCTGTCCGCGAACAGCTGCGACTGCAGCGAATCGTTGATGATCACGACGCGAGCAGCGGCCTGCTCCTCGAGCGCGGAGAAGTTGCGCCCCGGCGAGATGTCGCCGGCATCCGTCTCGAGCCACTCGGAGCTCAGCGCATCGTACCCGACGTCCCGCAGGTACCGATCGTGATAGCGGAACGGCTTCGAGTCGCCCCAGATCACCGTCACGGCCTGCACGTCCGGAAGTCGCCGAATGGCCGCTGCCTCGCCGAGGGTGAGGGCCGGGTTGCGCCGCTCCGGACAATTTTCGTCCGTGCCATCACAGCCGCCGAGATCGATGCCTCGCCGGCGCACCTGAAACGACGTCGCCCCGAACGCGTCCACATCGCTCTGGAAGCTGGCGCGAATGCCGTGCACGGCAGCCGCCATGGCGGTCACCACGAAGACGCCGACGGCCACGCCCATGATCGTCAGGCCCGCCCGGACCTTGTTGGACTGGATGGCGTCCAGCGCGATGCCGATTCCTTCCTTGATGATCGTCAGCCGATCGAGCAGCCGCATTGCGCTACTCCTGGCGAAGAGCCGTGATCGGGTCGAGCCTCGCGGCCCGGCTCGCCGGGTACATTCCCGCGACGATCCCCACGCCCGCGCCGACCAGCAGGGCAAGCGCGATCGACCACGGCGCGACGCTCGCCGGGAGTGGTGACACCGCGGCCACCACCTTGGCGAGCGCGATCCCGAGTCCGATCCCGATGGCGGCCCCGCACACGCTGAGCGTGGCCGACTCGACGAGGAACTGCGACAGGATGTCCCGCCGCTTCGCGCCTAACGCTTTCCGGATCCCGATCTCCCGGGTGCGCTCGGCGACCGCCACGAGCATGATGTTCATGATCACCATCGCGCCGACCACCAGCCCGATGGCTGGCAAAGCGGTGCCGAACAAGATCAGCTTGCCCTTGAGCTCGTCGAAGAACGATAGCGCCGCGTCCGACGTCTCGAGCGCGAAGTTGTCGGGGCGCGCCGGTGGAAGCCGGCGGAACCCTCGCATGACCTCGCGCACGCTTTCCATGGCGTCGCCGATCATCTCGCGGGTCGGCGCCTGCACCACCAGCGCGTCAATGTCCCCTCGGGGGTTGGTGACGCGCGACAGCGCGGACTTGTACGGCCCGATCACCATGCGGTCGAGCGAGAAGCCGAACACGTTGCCCTGCTTCTCGAGCAGACCGATGACCGTAAAGGTGTTGCCTCCGATGCGGAGCTCGCGCCCGATCGGGTCCAGACCACGGAAGAAATGACTCGCGACTTCGGTCCCGATGACCACGACGGGCGTCCCGAGCTGGGCTTCCTGCGGGGAGAAGGCGCGACCGCTCGTGAGGTTGTACGACTTCATCCGGAAGTATTCCGGCTCCGTCGCGATGACCTGCACCTGACGCGGCCGGCCGTACTGCGAGTTCGCGTACGCGAACGTCATGTTCTCGACGGCGGAGACCGTTCCCGGCGGCAGAGCGCCGCGTGCGACGGCAACGTCGGCCTCGTAGATGCGTGGGCGCCGGGAATATTCCCGCCACGTCTCATCGCTCACGTTGCCGACGTTGATGTCGGGCCGGCGACGGAACGAGAAGGTGTTCTTGCCGATGATCTTCGCCGCGAAATCCTCCTCGACGTACCGGCTCATGCCCTCGACGATCGACACGACCGCGATCAGGAACATCACGCCGATCACGACGCCAAGCAGGGTGAAGAAGCTCTTCAGCTTCTGCACCCTGATCTGTGACAGCGCGAGCCGGATGGCTTCGAGAAACTGCACTCAGAGCCCCATGCGTGCCGCGAACGCTGCGCGGCGGTCATCGCTCGCGATGACACCGTCGCGCAGGACGACGACGCGGCGCGCGTGTGCCGCGATGTCGGGCTCGTGGGTGACCATGATCACGGTCTGGCCCTGCGACGCGAGGCCCTCGAACACCTTCATGATCTCCTCGGACGTCTGCGAGTCGAGGTTCCCGGTCGGCTCGTCGGCGAGCAGGATCGAAGGATTGTTCACAAGCGCCCGCGCGATCGCGACGCGCTGGCGCTGACCGCCGGACAGCTCGTTAGGCCGGTGGTCCATGCGATTGGAGAGCTGGACGCGGTCGAGGGCTTCCTTCGCCCGGCGCTTGCGCTCATCGGCCGAGACGCCGGCGTAGACCAGCGGCAGCTCCACGTTATGCAACGCGGTTGCTCGCGGGAGCAGGTTGAACGTCTGAAAGACGAACCCGATCTCCTTGTTCCGCACACGGGCGAGTGCGTCATCGCTCATCTGCGACACGAGCGTGCCGTTCAGCCAATACTCGCCATCGTTCGGGGTGTCGAGACAGCCAATGAGGTTCATCAGCGTCGACTTGCCCGAGCCCGAGGGACCCATGATCGCGACGTACTCGTTCCGGCGGATGGCGAGGTCGACCCCGCGCAGCGCGCGCACTACTTCACCGCCCATGTCGTACTCGCGCTTGAGCCCGCGCGTGACGATTACCCAGTCCTTGGTCGGCGCCTGGCCCGGCGCATCGACGACCGCTTTGCGCTCGGCAGTCGTGCTGAGGGAGTGCTCGCCAGTCGTCGCGAGCGCGTCCTCGACGCGCTCGCCGGTCGTGTTTGGGGTCACGATTTGGATACCTGCGGCTTCTTGTCGTCTTTCTTGGGCTCGCGAACCAGTGCGCCATCCTTCAGCTCGCGAATCGCCTGGTAGGTCCCGCCGACGATGCGCTCACCTTCCTTCAGACCCGTGAGCACCTCGAAGTACTTCTCGCCGGCGATTCCAACCTTTACGGGCCGGAAGGTCACTTTGTTGTCTGGCCCGACCACGAAGACCCCTTCGACGTCCTTCTTGCCCACCTGCTTGGTGTTCGTCGCTCGTCCGAGCGCGATCGCCGACGTGTCGGTGTTCTCGAGCTTCTCGTTCTCGCGCACCGTGAGCGCGATGATCGGGATCGAGAGCGCCTGTGTACGGGCGTCGGTGACCACTTTCGCCGTCGCCGAGAAATCGGGTCGCGTGTCCTTCGGCGGGTTGACCAGCTGAATCGTGACCTCGTAGTCAACGGCCTGGTCAGCCGAACCCTGGGACGTCGCCGCCGTCTTCACGGAACTGTTGGAGATCTTCGTCACGCGACCGAGGAACGTCGTGTCCGGAAACGCGTCGATCTGCACGATCGCCGAGTCACCCAGCTCGATGCGCGCCACGTCGGTCTCGTCGACCTTCACCTTGGTCTCGAGGACACTCATGTCCGCGATCGTGAGGAGCGTGGCAGCGTCCTTGTTGAACGTGCCGGGTACGGCCGTCTCGCCCTGCTCGACCGCGAGACGCGTCACCCGCCCGCTCATCGGGGCGAGAATCGTCGTCTTCGCGAGGCTGCTCTGGGCGTCCTTGAGCTGAGCCGCCGCCTGCTCCGTTTGATGCACCGCGGCTTCCTGCAGCGCCTGTTGCACTTCGGCGGCGGTCTTCAACTGTTCGAGCTGTTCATCCGAGACGAGCTGCGCGTTCGCCTTCTTGATTTCCGCCGAACGCTGATAGTTGCGTTGTGCCTGGATCAGGTTGGCCTTGGCCTGCGCCTCCTGCGCCTTCGATGCGCTCAACGCTGCTTCCGCGCGCTGCACGGCGGCGAGATACAGGGCAGGGTCGATCTCGAGCAGGAACTGACCCTTCTGGACCATCTGCCCTTCCTTCACCGCGAGGCGGACGATGCGGCCGCTGATGTCCGCGGCCACATCGACCTTCGTCTGTGGTTGCACCTGGCCGCTGGCGGTGACCGAGGCGACGAGGTCACGCCTCTGCACCGACTCGATGCGGACTTCGGTACCCTTGTTGCCGCGCTTGGCTGCGGTGATGGCCATGAACGCCGCGATCCCGATGATCACGGCGCCGCCGATCGACCACTTCACCTTTTTGCTCATCTCGTCCTCTATGCCTAACGCAGGGGGCGGCCGACCGCGCTTTCGAGCGTGGCGTATGCCCGGTGGAATTCGTAAATCGCGGTGATTCGATCACTCTCCGCGCGCTCGTAGTCGGCGCGGGCCTGCACGAGGTCGACGAACGTGTTCGCTCCCACGCGGAACCGCTCCTGAGCCAGGGCCAGCGCCTCACGAGCTGCCTCGGAGTTCCGGGTCTGGATCTGCACCGCCTCGTAGGCCGTCAGCAGATTGTTGTACCCGCTCGTGATGTCGGCCTTGAGCCGCAGCTCGGTCGCTCGCACGTTGTAGCGAGCATCGTTCCGGTTGGCCTCTGCCTCCTGCATCCGCTGCTCGCGCTGCAGCCCATTGAAGATCGGGAGCGACAGCGACGCGGAAAAAGTGATCGGGTCCCGGGTGAAGCCAAACGGGTACCGCTGATTTTCCTTTCTGATTGCCGCGGCGTTCGCGTCCGTGAACGTGTAGGCCGAGCTGCATGCGCCTGCGATACTCGGCAGTCCGACGGCCGTGCGGACCGAGTCAGTACTGAGGCAGCCCGCCAGGCCGGCTGCGGCGGAGTTCCGTTGCTGCGCGATGGTCTGGTCGATATCCGTTGCCTGACTCGTATAGCCACTGATTCCGGTCTGGAGCTGCAGCGTGGGCAGGAACGCTGACCGGGCCTGGGAGACGCCGGTGTTGGCAGCGGATTCCCGCGATCGGGCGGCCGAAAGCGCCGGGTTCTGGCGGCGTGCTGTCGCGAGCAGCTCGTCGAGATTCAGCTTTGGCTCCTCGACGGGGAGTCTGGTCACCAGCTGAACGTTGGCAGGCTGTTCGACGCCAAGCTGCATGAACAGCCGCAGCTTCTCGGTCTCGATGTTGTTCCGCTCCCGAAGAACCGCGACCTGCGCCTGGCCGACCTGTACTTCGGCGCGCCGCACGTCCAGCGTCGTGGCGGCCCCCACGGCGGCTCGTGCGCGCGAGAGCTCGAGCTGCGCATTGGCGCTCGCCAGCAGGGAATCGTTCAGCTGAGCCCGGGCCATTGCTGCGAGCACGTTCAGGTATTGCCCCGTCACCGTGAAGCGGAGCGTCGCGTCGGCGGTGGACAGGTCGCTCTCGGCGGCGTCGAGGGTCGCACGCTGTGCCTTGGGGGCGAGCAGGTTCTGCCCGTTATAGGTGGCAACGACGCTGAGTTGTGCGTCGGTGGACACGATATCGGACGTGGATCCGAACGCCTGACCACCGAAGAACTGCGGCCGTCCCTCACGATAGGCGCTGGAGAAGCTAGTGGAGACCTGCGGAAGCAGCACGCCGTAGGACGACCGGAGAGCCGCGCCGGCGCGCTTCTGCGCCGACCGCGTCTGAAGGAACACGGGATTGTTTCGACGTGCGATGCTGATCGCGTCCTCGAGGGACAAGATCGGCGCCGGCGCAACAGCACCCGAGTCACGCGACTGGGCGGCTGCGGAGGCGACGGGCGCAAGCGCAAGCAGCGCACAAGCGACTAAGCGCATGAGACTGATCCTGGACTGAAGGCTGGCTGAGCGTACGTGGGACATAAACGGGCGGTTTCAGGGACCTGTAAATACGAAACGCCCCGCGAAGCGGGGCGTTCGAATCGCCAATCTACAGCGAATCGCCCGTCAGCGCGGAGGATCGTCTCGCAGAGCCACGACGCCTCTCGACGGAATCGCGACCTTGAGGAGCCGACCACTCGAGTCGGCCCAGACCTCACGATTGGCTCCGCCTGGATCGGCGACACTGTAGTGTCGCGCGTCGAGCGTTGTACCGCCAATCGCGAGCTTTTCCGTGCCGGCGTCGGCGACGCGCATCGTAACCTGGGTGTTTCGGCGGGGCACTATCACCGAAACGGGACCCACCGGACTCTGGCGACGCGTGATGAAATAATACTGGTGAAAAACGTCGTCGTCGATGAGTAAGGCGCCCTGGGACACGACGAACTCGTTGGCCGACTCGCCGCGGCTATTCTTGACCCGGGCACTCACGCGACCGCGGAAAACGCTGCCGTCGACACGCTCCTCGTTGGCCGGCCCGTCCTTGACCTCGACCACGTAGCGCGACGGTACCCCTGCCGAGTCGGCACGCATTTGCGACAGAACGCGCCGATTCGGGTACGATACGGTCGCCGTAGCGACGACCTCGGGCCCAGCCGAGCCCGGGGTGCTCCGGATTCGGAAATCCTCACGCCCGACTCGCTCGCCATTCACGCTGATCGTGAAGCTGCCTTCGTCCAGCGTAGCGACCTGGCCCGACAACGGGCCAGCGATGAGGGCGGCGAGGAACGCTACCAGCGTGAGCGGTTTCATGAGGAGAATATACACCCGTCAGCAGCACCGGTTCTGTGACGACGACCGGTCTGCGGCGGTAACAAGTAAACTTCAATCTGGCAATGCCTTACAGGATGGTCCCTATTCGTCGGCGGGCGGGGCTCTGAAGATCCGGTCGCTCACGCGGCTACGAATTCGCTCGTAGATCGCGCGGCCCTTCGCTGCCGACGCGAGCGATGGGCGACCGATGGAGCCCGAGCTGCCTTTGGGAACTCGAAGCCAGCCGCGGCGGTATCGTCGCAGCGACTCTCGCGACACCATATAATCCTCGGCGAGCTCCATGCGAACCAGGTGGGGCGCGATATAGAGCATGATCGAGGTATCCACCTCGTCGCCGTGCATCGGTTCCGTTTGGCCCTCGAGGAGATCAGTGAGATTCACCGCGAACATGTCCACGACGCGGACGCGCGCGCGTTTCGTGATCACCGTGGCCAGCGCTTCCTGATGCGGATCGTGCCCGTGTGCCGTCAGTAGGATGAACTCCTCGAACCCGCAGGATTCCCACGAGTCGAGCAGGTCATTGAGCATCCGGTGCAGCGTCTTTTTTCTGACCGAGCCGTTGCCCGGAAATAGCCGTTCGGTGGTGGAGTTGACGCCGTATTCGATTGTTGGGGCACGAATCACCGAGAATTCCGCCGACAGGTCGTCGGCGAGACGTTCGACGATGATCGTGTCGCAGCTCATCGGCAGGTGAGGACCATGCTGCTCGCACGTGCCGACTGGAACGATCAGCCGTGGGTCCGCCGCCTGGGCGGCGGCGACCTCCGATGGGATCATTTCCTTGAGGAGGCGCGGCTTCGCAGCGGGCAACGGAGAAGGAGCGGTCATTCCCACGCGATCTGAGGCGGCATTGCGTTCGGTGTGGTGGCGCGCCCTCTGGCTTTCGCCCGGTGCCGTATCGGTTCTAGCGGGGGCGCAATGGCTGCGGACTCCGTCCGTACCTTATCTGCTTGCGTCGATCGTCGCCACCGCACTCACGCTCGGCGCCGGACTCCGCTTCGGCGCGCGCAGGCGGTGGGTGGTCGGGTTCGTCGCCTCGATGATTGCGTTCGCGGGCGCCGCGGCCATCGCGCAGCGCTCGATCGCGCGAATCGACCGCGCGTGGCCCGCGTACCGGGCGGACATCGAATTCGGAGCGGCGGAACAGCTCGAGCGCGCCCTGCTCGCGACAGCCAGCGATCTCGGCAAAACGGCTCGCGCCGCGCTTTCAGTCCCCGCCGATCCTGACGCGGCGTTCGGCGCGCTGTCGGGCATTGTCGGGCGAACCAGCGCCGAGCGCGGCGTCGTACTGTATCGAGGCGATCGTCCAATCGCCTGGGCCGGGACACTCCGCGCCAGCACCGACACGTTGACGGCGCGTCTCGGAGCATCGTTCACCCCGTTCTACCTGACACTGTACGCCACGGCAACACGCGGCGATCTGCGCGCGGTTGCCACGGCGCTCGTTCACGCGGATCCTCCGGCCGATCGGCTCGCGAAGCCGCTCGACGCCGACGTCGCGCGGGTGGCACGCGTCCGCGGCTACGAATACCAGCCCGCGGATGCGACGCCGAATGGGTTCACGCTGTTCGCCTCGCGCACTGACACGCTGTTCGGTGCCCGACCGTCGTCCATTACTCCCTCGGAGGCGCGCCTGCGCGCGGTCGAGGGCGCGTCGCGCCGAGGTGCTGTCCTCCTCGCGATCGCGGTTGCGTTTCTCCTGATCGGCGCGTGGGCGCGCCCGTCTCCGGCGGCGCAACGGCTCCTCGCGGTCGCGACCGCGATTGGCGCACTCGCGCTCGTGCCACTCAACCCGACGTTCTCGAGTGTCACGCGGTTGTTCGATCCGGTTGTCTATCTTGCGCCGCTCGGGGGGCCGTTGACGGCAAGCGTCGGCGCGCTGATGCTCACGAGTGGTCTCGTGCTGCTCGGGCTGTTGGCCGTGCTGCGGTCGCCGGCTCGGTTGCCGTCCCGGTGGCTGGCGTTCCTGGCGGTTCTCGCGATCGCCGCGTTAGGCCCGTTCCTGCTGCGTGACCTCGCGCGCGGCATCAGCCCGCCGCCGTGGGGCGTGACGTCGGCGCTGTGGCTGTCGTGGGAAGTGGCGCTGTTCCTGGCCGGAGTCGCGATTCTCCTGGCGGGCGTGTCCGCGGGCCAGGCGTTGCTCGGTCACCGTCGCGGCCTTTCCCCTCTCGTGGCTCCGACTTTCGCGGGGGTGGCTGCGGTCATCGCGCCAGTGCTCTGGGCCGAGCCCGGACGTTGGCCCGACTGGTATCCAGTCCTCTGGATCATCGCGATCGGGGCGCTCGCGCTGGCGCGCCGTGCGCGCGGCTTCGTGTTGACGGCGGCGGTCGTTGCGGGGTGTGGCGCCGCGACGCTCGTGTGGGGAACCGTCGCCAAGAAGCGCGTCGATCTCGCCGAGCGCGACGTGGCCGGCTTGAGCGCACTCGACTCGACCGCGCAGGATTTTCTCAACCGCATGGCGCGGGAACTCGAGCAGGGCGCTCCACCGGTCACTCGTGCCGACCTTCTCGACCGCTACGTCCGCTCCGACCTCGACGACGCCGGGTACGCGGCCGAGCTCACAGCGTGGTCGTTGACCGACGCCGGCGGCCTCCGCCCCGACGCCTCCCTCGTCCTCTCGGAGTTCCGGCAGGATACGTCCGAAGTGTCATCGGTCGTGGCCGAAGCGCGACGCACCGGCGTGGCGGTGATCCACGCCGGTCATGGCGCGTCCGGCGCGCATCTCGTCCTCGCGGTGCCGCAGGGATCCGGCCGGTTCACGTCGGTCACGGTCCCGCCGCGAACGCGACTCATCCGCGACGATCCGTTCAGCGCGCTGATCGGCCTCGCCCCGCCAGCGGCGGCCGAGCCGCCCTACTCGCTGACGCTCGCGCCTAACGCGACAGACGAGCGCGCCGCTCGGTCCGGACGCTGGCAGCGGATCGGTGACGAGCTCCATGGGGATTGGATCATCATGGCATCCGGTGCGCCAACGCGGGTGCACGTCGAGGTCGAGCTGCGATCGCCGGCCGCGTTGATCCAGCGCGGCGTGTTGATCGTCCTCCTCGACGTTGCGCTGATCACGGTCATCTGGACGCTGAACGCTGCCGCCGATGGCGGTCTCGCACGGTGGGCGAGCGCCAGAGTCGGCCGATGGGCCGCAAGCTACCGCGCCAGGCTCACGATCTCGCTGTTCGGATTTTTCGTGGTGCCAGCGATCGTGTTCGCCATCTGGTCGTACCAGCGGCTGCGGAGCGACGACCGCCAGTCGCGCGACCTCCTCGTGCGCGAGACGCTCAGGGCGTTCGCGGCCGCTCAGCGGTTCGACCGTCTCGACGACGAGGAGGAACGTTTGGGGGCCCCGCTGTTCCTCTATGCCGACGGCGAACTGCGGGCGACCAGCGATTCGCTGTACGACGAGATCGCGCCGCTCGGACGATTCCTGCCGAAGGACATCGCGTTGACGGTGTCGCTTGGCGATGAGGTGGCGAGCAGCGCCCGGCAGCAGGTCGGCGGCGTTCCGACGCTCGTCGGCTATCGCGCAGCAACGGTTGGTGGTGGGGCGCCGCGCATCGTCGTTGCCACGCCCGCGCGCACCGACGAGCTCGCGCTCGACCGCCAGCGCCGCGACCTCGGGATTCTCGTCCTGTTCGTGACCGCTGCCGGCGCGCTTGCCGCGCTCTGGTTGAGTGGTAACACGGCTCGCACCCTCGCGCGACCGATCGATGCCTTACGGCGCGCGGCGTTCGCGGTTGCTGCCGGCGAACGAGAGCCCGGTCTCGCCGAGCAGCCCCTTCTGGAGTTCGGCCCGGTGTTCTCGGCGTTTCGGCAGATGGCCGCCGACCTGTCGGCAAGTCGAAGCGCGCTCGAGGAGGCGCAGCGGCGTACGGCTGCCGTGCTGCGCAACGTGGCGAGCGGCGTCATAGCGGTTGCACCGTCGCTGGAGGTGACGATCGCGAATCCCCAGGCCGACGCGCTGCTCGAGAAACCGCTGCCTCCCGGCACGCCGCTCGGAACCGTCGCCGACGCCGAGATAACGGAGCGCGTGCGCGCGTTCGTGGAAAACGAGCGCGGGAGCGACGAGGAGGAGTTCGATCTCGAGCTCCACGGCCGACAGATCCACGGACGGCTCGCGCGCCTTGGACGACGCGCGGGCGCCGTGCTCACACTCGACGACGTGACCGAGCTGGCCCGGGCGCAGCGCGTGCTTGCGTGGGGCGAGATGGCACGCCAGGTGGCGCACGAGATCAAGAACCCGCTCACGCCTATCCGCCTGGGCGTCCAGCACCTCAAGCGCGCGCATCGCGACGGACGCGTGGACTACGAGCGTGTGCTGGACCAGAACGTGGGCCGCATTCTGTCGGAGATCGATCGCCTCGACGAGATCGCACGTGCGTTCAGTCGGTACGGGACGGCGCCCACGGAACGGCCGGCTGGCACGCCGATCGATGTCGCGGAGATCGTACGCGATGTGGTGGAGCTGGAGCGAATGGGCGAAGGTGAGGTGTCGTGGCGTGTTGCCGGCGCTGACGATCGGGCAGTCGCGATCGCGAGCGGCGACGAGCTCCGCGAAGTGCTGCTGAACGTGCTCGAAAACGCGCGCCTCGCTCACGCGCGGCACGTCGACGTCGACGTCGTTCGCACCGATGGCCGCGTGGAGATCGTCGTCGGCGACGACGGCGTCGGGATCCCGCACGATGTGCTGCCGAAGATCTTCGAGCCGCACTTCTCCACGCGCACGAGTGGGAGCGGACTCGGACTGGCGATCAGCCGGAGCCTGGTGGATGCGTGGGGTGGAGCGATCACCGTATCGAGCAGTCGTGGGACGGGGACGCGCGTGGTCATCGCGCTGGCAGCAGCGCCACAGGCATAGCATCCTTCGGAAATGGCCCTGACTCCAGTGGATGGCGTGCGAGCGTTGCGGGTGAGCGCCGATCACCCGCGACCCAACCGCCTCACCTCCGAGCTACCGAGCCACCTCGCTGACTGGCAGTTGCCGCCGGACTGGCGGTGGGGTGGGGAAGGGCTCGTTGCCGAATATCGGCACTACCAGGAGATCATTGATGCTCTCGGGCGGTCGCTCTCGCTCGTGACGGCACCCGACCCCGCGCACTATGCGTGGCTCGCGGCGGAAGCGCGTTACCTCGGGCACCGCAATCACCCATCGATCCCGACGACGTACCACTACTGGACGAGGTACAAGGACGTTCGGCGTGGACCGGGGTACCTGCGACGGTGGATCGAGGGTGAGACCGTCGGCGCTCACGTTAGGCGCACGGGACCCGAGGACGTGCCGTACATGCTTCGCCTGCTTCGTGCCGTGGGCTCCACAGTGGCGTACCTCCACGACGCCGGCGTCGCGCACGGCGCAGTGTCTCCCGAGCACATGTGGGTCGCACCGACGGGGCGCATCTGGCTGCTCGGCTGGCAGTGGGCGATTCCGCGAGCGGATCTGCCGAATGGCGTCGCGCCCGACCGGCGCTGGACCCCGACGGCGCCGGAATGGGCGGTCGGTGGCAGCTGGGCACCAACTCCCGCGAGCGACCAGTGGCAACTGGCGGCGACCTGCTTCGCCGCCCTGACCGGCGAGCTTCCGCCGTCGAGCGATCCGCCCCCGCTGCGACTGGTGCGACCCGACGTGCCGCAGTCCGTCGCGTCGGCGCTGGATCGGGCGCTCGCGGAGAATCCGGGCGAGCGGCATCGCTCGATCGTCTCGCTGCTGCGCACGCTGGATCGTGCGTCGTCGTCTCGCAATGTGATCGTCACTGGCGAGATCGCGGTGGGGAAGCAGGGATGGCAGTCGGAGGAATCCCGGCTTCGATGGGCGGTCGGCGACGACTACGACGTGCTGGCGCTCCTCGGCAAGGGAACGTTCGGCACGGTGTGGCGAGTGCGCGATCTGTCGCTCGAGCGGGAAGTCGCGCTGAAGATGCTTCACCCTAACGTGGCGAGCGACGAGTCCGCCGTGGCGCGGTTCCGTCGCGAGGCTCGGCTCGCGGCCCAGCTCGCGCACCCGGCCATCGTGCCGATCTACGACTGGGACAGTCGCGGGGACGTGTCGTGGTACACGATGGAGCTTGCCGAGGGTGGCTCGGTGGCGGACCTGATCACGCGCAACGGTCCTCGGCCGTTCGCCGAGATCGCACCACAGGTGGACGCCGTGCTCGACGCGCTGGTCGCGGCACACGCGAATTCCATCATCCATCGCGACCTCAAGCCCGAGAACATCCTGATCGATCGGTATCGCCGATGGCGCATCACGGACTTCGGCATCGCCAAGGTCGCTGGCGAGGATGCCGGCGGCGCGAGCGGGACGCCGGCGTTTGCCGCGCCAGAACAGTTGTTAGGCGAGCCCCAGGGCCCGGCCGTGGACTGCTTTGCCGTGGCGGCGATCGTCGTGTACGTGCTGCGCGGCCGTCCGCCTTTTCCCGGCCGCACGGGGCCGGCGATCCTGGCGCAGCAGCTGGCCGGGCAGCTCGACCTCAGTGACTTCGAGCCGGAGCTCGCCGAGTGGCTTCGCCGTGGACTGGCGAGCGACACCGAGCACCGGTTTCCGGATGCCGCCACCATGCAGGCCGCGTGGCGTGGGCTCGTGCGCGCCGCAGAGGCCAGCGCCCAGGCGAATCCATTGGGTGAATCGAACGGTGGAGTGCCGCTGGCGCGCCCGCGGTGGTGGAGGCGGGTGCTGGGGCGTTAGGCGACGGGCGACGGGCGACTGCCGGGGACGGACGACGGACGACGGGGGACTGGCGACTGCCGGGGACGGACGACGGGCGACGGCGAAACGGCGCGTCATCCCGAGCGCAGCGCCGGAGGCGCGGAGGCGAGGAATGACAACGATGCTCCGTTCCCAGTCCCCAGTCCCCACTCCCCAGTCATTCCGTATTCCCGCTCGGCGCCGCCTGGCGGCGCACCGTCTTGATGTTCACGAACTCGTGCAATCCCCACGGGCCCAGCTCGCGACCGTAGCCGGAGTGCTTCACACCGCCGAACGGGAATCGCGGGTCGGATGCCACCATGCCATTGATGAACACGGTCCCGGCTTCGAGATCGCGGATGAAGCGGTCCACTTCAGCCTCGTCACGAGTCCAGGCGGCCGCCGCGAGCCCGAAGCTCGTGTCGTTCGCAAGCCGTAGCGCGTCGTCGAGGTCACGCGCACGGAACAGCGATGCAACGGGCCCGAACAGCTCGTCCCGATAGGCGGGGGAGTCCGCGGGGATATCGGTCAATACGGTCGGCTCGAAGTAGTTGCCTGTGCCGGAGACCCGCTTGCCGCCGGTGAGAACTCGTGCGCCGAGACGAACGCTCTCGGTCACCTGCTTCTCCAGGTCATCTACGATCTGGCGCGTGGCGAGCGGGCCGATGTCGGTGTCGGGTCGCAGCGGGTCGCCGACCCGGAGGGTTCGCATATTCTCGACGAATCGCTGGGTGAATTCATCGGCGACACGCTCGTGCACGATGAATCGCTTTGCCGCGATGCACGATTGTCCGTTGTTGATCGTCCGTGC
Source organism: Gemmatimonadaceae bacterium (assembly GCA_036274195.1). Lineage (GTDB taxonomy): Bacteria > Gemmatimonadota > Gemmatimonadetes > Gemmatimonadales > Gemmatimonadaceae > JAJKIV01. The sequence goes on from DASUGD010000352.1 coordinate 25,898, forward strand.
TTTCGCCGCGACGTCCGCAGCCTTCGCGATGTCGGCCGAGGCCATGACGATGAACGGGTCGCTCCCACCGAGTTCGAGCACGGTCTTCTTCAGATTCTTCCCGGCAGTCCCGGCGACGTGGCGCCCGGCCGGCTCGCTGCCGGTGAGTGTCACCGCAGCGATGCGCTCGTCGGCGATGATCGCGTCGACCCTATCCGAGCCGATGAGCAGGGTCTGAAAGACGCCGGGGGGTGCGCCCGCGCTCGCGAACAGGTCCTCGATGGCAAGCGCGCACTGCGGAACGTTCGAGGCGTGCTTGAGGATCCCGACGTTGCCGGCGCATAACGCCGGCGCGGCGAAACGAATTACCTGCCAGAACGGAAAGTTCCACGGCATGATCGCGAGCACCGCGCCGAGCGGTTGGTACTGCACCTCGTCTCCGTCAATCCGCCTGGGCGCGACGAATTCGCTCGCATGCTCGGCGTAGTACCGGCACGCGAGCGCGCATTTCGCGGCTTCCTCGATGGCTGCTTTGAGCGGCTTGCCCATCTCGAGCGTCATCAACCGACCGTACCGGTCCTGGTCCTTCTCCAGGATCTCGCCGGCCCGGCCGACGACCGCCGCACGTTCGCCGACCGGCCTCACACGCCACTGCTGGAATGCGCGAACCGCTCGCTCGAGCCGAGCGGCGACGTCGCTCTCGCTCAGCGCATCGAACGTTCGAACGGTTTCACCAGTGGCCGGATTGATGGTTGCGATGGGCATCGAATGGGGTGTTGTGGCCGGCTAGGAGTCTCCATCGAGCATCCCGCCGAGCATGCCGAGCATTCCTCCTTCTTCACGACGCGAGCCACCAGCGCGTGGCGCCGCCGCGATGATGCGGTCAGCAAGGCGCGAGAAGGGCAGGGTCTGCAGGATGACACGGCCTGGACCGGTGAGTCGGACGAAAAACAGACCTTCGCCGCCGAACAGTGCGGTCTTCACGCCGGGCACGGTTTTGATGTCGTAATCGACCGAGGGCTGGAACGCGACGAGGCAACCGGTGTCGACGTTCAGCGCTTCTCCCGCGGCGAGGTCCATCGTGACGAGCGTCCCTGACGCGTGCAGGAACACGAGCCCATCACCGGTGAGCTTCTGCAGGATGAACCCCTCGCCGCCGAAGAAACCGGCGCCGAGGCGCCGCGAGAACGCGATGCTCACGTCGACACCGCGCGCGCCGCACAGAAACGCGTCCTTCTGGGCGATCAGGGTCCCGCCCACCTCGCGGAGGTCGATCGGCTGGATCTTGCCCGGGTACGGCGCGGCGAACGCGACGTCCCGACGTCGGTTGGCTTCGTTCGTGAACCAGGTGACGAAGAACGAGTCGCCCGCGAGGACGCGTTTGCCCGCGGACATCAGCTTGTCGAACAGTCCGCCGCCTCGCCCCGTCATGTCGAGGCTGGTCGCCATTCGGATCCCGTCCTGCATGTACATCATGCCACCGGCTTCGGCGACGACTGCCTCGCCCGGATCGAGCGTGATGATGACGCCCTGGAGGTCATCGCCGATCAGCTTGTAGTCGATCTCGTCCGCCATTGCTCCCTCATCGGTCGGTGATGTGGGCGGCCGCCTCGCGCAACGCGAGGTGGCGCGTCAGCCACGCTGACCAGCGTGCCGGAACGAAATGAACACGGGCGGTGTTTCTGCCGGTAGGTGCCCACGGATCGGCGGGCTGATTGCGGGCACACGTCGCCGGCCGCTACCGTAAGAAGGCAAGGGCGGCCCGCGGACCGGCATCGTTGGCACAATCATGGAGCGAATTGGATGACCACAGCGAGTGGGCGGTCGTTAGGTAGAACGAACGCCGACGCGGAGCTCACGCAACCCGTGTCCGCGGAAGCGGCGCGCGAGCCGGCGGCCGCGGCCCGGCCCACGAGGCGGCGACCTCGCCACCACTGGGTCGTCCGCGTGACGCACTGGGTCAACGTCTTCGCGCTCGGCCTCATGGTCACGAGCGGCCTCCGCATCTTCAACGCGTTCCCGGCGTTCGCGCGAAAGGGCGAGTCGTTCTGCTGCTATCCGTTCGCCGGGAAGCCCATCCCGAACGTGCTGACGTTCGGCGGATGGCTCGCCGGCGCGCGTAATTACCATTTCGCCGCGATGTGGCTGCTGTTCGTGAACGGGCTCGTGTACGTGACCTTCATCTATCTTCACGGCGAGTGGCGCGATCTCGTGCCTCGTCGCGGTGACATTCGCGATAGTTGGGAGATGGTCAAGTTCTATCTGTTCGCGCGACGCGATCACCCACATCAGGGCAAGCACAACGCCCTCCAGAAGGCCGCTTACTTCGCCATGCCGATCTTCGGGGCGCTCGCGGTCGTGACCGGTCTTGCGATCTGGAAGCCCGTCCAGCTCGCGCCACTCACGAACTTGTTAGGCGGGTACGTGTGGGCCCGCTACTGGCATTTCGTCGTCATGATCTGTCTCGTGCTGCTCACCGTGGTTCACGTGATCATGGTCTTTGCCGTCGACCCGTACTCGATCCGATCCATGATTACGGGCGGCTACAACGAGGCGAAGTCACCGGAGGCGCGAAACGCGCGACCGTTCTTCTGGCGGCGCACATCCGCGGCTGCCCCGAATTCGGGTGGAGGTTTCGATCGATGAACCGACGGCGCTTCGTCACGATCAGCGCGAGCTCGGTTGCGGCGTCCATACTCGCCGCGTGCGACTCGTTCGGGCCGAAAAAGGCCAGCTCGCTGCTCAAGCTCGCCGAGCGGAAGAACGAAGGGCTCGAGCGATGGCTCTTCACCTCCGGCTCGCGCAGCAGGGTTGCCGCGGACGCGCGGCTGAGTGGCCGATCGTTCCCGCGCTACTTCATCTCCGACACGATGCCGGTGTGGGACGAGGCGCAACGCGGCGTGTGGCGACTAGAGGTCAGCGGGGCCGTTCGCAATCCCCTGTCGCTCACCCTCGACGACCTGATGAAGATGCGCAGCACGACGCAGAAGGTGGATCATTTCTGCGTGGAAGGCTGGACCGCGCGAGCCGAGTGGACCGGCGTGCGCATGAGCGAGCTGGCCCGTGCTGCCGGCGTCACGCCCGACGCGAAGTACGTGGACTTCCAGTCGTTCGACTCGGACTACCACGAGTCCTGGGACATCGACAGCGCGCTGCACCCGCAGACGCTCGTCGCATACGGCATGGACCGCGCGTTGCTCGGTCCGGGACACGGCGCGCCCGCACGAGTCCATTCCCCCGTCAAGCTCGGATACAAGAACACGAAATACCTCACCCGCATCGTGTTCCTTCCCACCCGCTCGGGTGGTTACTGGAGCGACCGCGGCTATGAGTGGTACGGCGGCGTGTGATTGCCTAAATTTTCGTCCACGATGTCACGACGCCCCTTCTTCTATCGAGAAACGCACGGCATTCGCGTGACCGTGCGGCCGACGTACCTGCCCGAGCAGTCGCGTCCTCACGCGCGGCATTACGTGTTTGCGTACTACGTCCGGATCGAGAACGTCGGGAAGCTGCCAGCCCAGCTCCTCAGCAGACGATGGCGGATCCACGATTCCATCGGTGAGGACAGTCAGGTGGAGGGAGAAGGCGTCATCGGCGAGCAGCCGATCATCGCGCCGGGCAAGGTGCACGAGTATCAGAGCTTCATCATCCTCAAGTCGCCGAGCGGCCACATGGAAGGCGACTATCACTTCGTGCGAAACGACGACTCGTCGTTCGACGCGCAGATTCCGCGGTTCGAGCTCGACGCCACCGCGGGGTTCGGGTCGGCGTTCGAGTGACCCCTGAGCGGCGCACGATCCACCGACACTTCGTCGCGTCGTTGGCCGTGTGCTGTGGAGTCGCGGCGCTCCCGGCGTGCCAGCGCGAGGCGCCGGCTCGGGCGGATTCCAGCGTTTCGAGCACGTCGCCTGCGACGAGCGCCTCGCCTGCCTCCGCATCCCCGCGGGGCGATTCCGCCCCGATGACGGCTAGCGAGCCGGCGTCACGCCCCACGGTGACCACGCCGGCCTGTGTGTCGGAGGGCGAATGGCAGCCGTGCAGCATCGAAAAGCGCCTCACGGACGCCGGCTTCGTTCCGATCAACAAGGGCCCGGCACCAACCGGAATATTCCCCGTTGCCGGTACGACCTACGCGCTCGGTGACGCACAGCTTCACGTCTACATCTTCAAGTCCGCGAAGGAACGTGAGCAGGCCGTCGCCGCCATCGACACGACGACGGTATCGCGTCGCGGCGGCCCGGCGTCGTGGCCGCTACCGCCGACCGTCATCACGTCCAACAACCTCGTAGCGGTGCTCGTGAGCGACAACGCACGGCAGATCGAGCGGGTCCAGCTGAATATCACGGCCGGGCTGGCGCGCGCGAGTCACTGATGCAGATCGCCTTCGTCGCGGGAGCAACGGGTTACACCGGGCGTGAGGTCGTGCGGGAGCTCGTGGGTCGCGGGGTTCGAACGGTGGCGCACGTTCGGCCGGACTCGTCTCGTGTGGAGGAGTGGCGCACGCGCTTCGAGGCCGCCGGAGCGGCTGTCGACACGACGCCGTGGGGCGACGTGGCGATGACCGCGACGCTGTCGGCGCTGCAGCCCACCCACGTGTTCTCGCTGCTCGGCACAACACGCGCTCGGCGCCGCGCGTCGGCTTCCCACGGAAGGAAGGAGAGCTACGAATCGATCGACTACGGCCTGACTGCTCTCCTGATTCGCGCGGCGGTGGTATCCGGAAGCAAGCCGCGCTTCGTGTACCTGTCGTCGTTCGGCGTTCGCGAGCACAGCACGAACCCGTACCTGGTCGCGCGCTGGCGTGCCGAGTCGCTGCTCCGCGCCAGCGGGTTGCCGTACACAATCGCGCGGCCGTCGTTCATCACGGGGCCCGGGCGCGATGAATCCCGGCCACTCGAGCGGGCGGGCGCCGGCGTCGCGAACGTGATCGCGGGGCTCGCCCGTGTCGTCGGCGCCCGCCGCTTTGCGGGCAGCGTCCACTCGCTGACCGGGGCGGAGCTCGCGACGGGTCTCGTTAGGCACGCCCTGGACCCGGCCGCGGAGAACGTGACGCTCGGCGCCGAGGAGCTGGTCCCGCTCTAAGCCGCGGGTCGCGCTAGGATGGCCGCCGGGTGAGGCGGCCCGGCACGATGGCCTTGTCACCGAACTTCGCGCGCAGCCGGTCGACGGCGCCCGCGAGCGCTCGATCCCGAGACGTTTCGAGCAGCGATGACGGCGACTCGAAGAGCGAGAGCTGGGCGGCGCGATCCGGCACCCCCAGCGACGAGAGCGCCACGCCGAGCAAACGAGCCCGCACCCGACGTTCGCGGCGGAGCCGAGCGAGCAGCGCGCGGGCCGTCGCGAGGATGACGCGGTCAGAGATCACCGGTTGCGGCAGCGTCCGGCTCGCCTGCCGAGTCCTGAAGTCTCCATCGCGCAGCCGGACGGTCACGGTGCGCGCCGCGAGATCCTGCTCGCGCAGATCCGCCGCCAGGCGGGTCACGAGACGCAGCAGCTCGCGATGGAGGTCGTCGTCGCTCTCGAGGTCGCGCGAGAACGTTTCCTCGCGACTCATGCGCTTCGGGATGTCGCGCGTGGATACCGACGCATCGTCGATGCCGCGCACGCGGTCCCACAACCACGCCGCTTCACGCTCTCCGACCATCCGCGTCAGGGTGGCGGCGTCGTGCGGCAGCACGTCTCCCACGGTCCGGAGCCCCGCGCGATCGAGTCGCCCGCGGAACTTCGGACCGATGCCAGGGATGTCCGCCAGGTCGAAGCGCTGGAGGAATCGGCCCTCCTCGCCATCGGGCACGACGAACACGCCCGATGTCGGCCGGTCGGGTTTCGACTTCGCCAGCTCTACCGCGAGCTTGGCCACGAGCTTCGAGGTCCCGCCGCCTAACGATACGATCAGGCCGGTTTCCGCCAGGACCGCGGCGCGAATGGCGAGTGCGACGTCCTCGATCGTACGGCCGCCGTAGAGCCGCTCGGTTCCAGTGAGATCCAGGTACCACTCGTCGATGCTCGCGCATTCGACGACAGGCGCGAACCGCCCGAGGACCGCGGCAATCTCGCGGCTCTTCGTCGAGCAGGCGGCACGCGGCACAGGCACGCACAACGCCTCGGGGCAGAGCTTGAGCGCGCGAGAGATCGGCATCGCCGATCGCACGCCGAATTGCCGCGCCTCGTAGGACGCCGAACATACGACGCCGCGACTTCCCGGTGCGCCGCCGACGATGAGCAAGCGCGCGCGACCGGCGCCCTCGGGATCGACGAGCCTCGCCACCGCCGCGAAGAACGCATCGGCGTCGGCGAGGAGAATGCGGCGTGGCGGAGCGGAGCGCTCGGTCGGAGACATGGCGACGTGGGGCGCGCGCCACCCATGGCGACCGCGCGCGCGACACGTCAACCTACCGACAGACGGTCATGGCCGCCACGCGGCGAACACGTCGAACGCGTCGGGACTGCTCGTCACCCGGACGATGTCCGACCCGTCATCGGCCATGGTATAGATCTCGTTGTTGCCGTCGCGCGACGACGTGAACGCGATGCGCCCTTTCGCCGACCAGGTGGGTTCCCCGTCGTCGCCTGGCGACTGGGTGATGCGTCGCAGGTCGGAGCCGTCGGGGTTCACCGTGTACAGGTCCAGCTCGAACGTCGCGGGGTTGTCGCGACTGGATGCGAAGACGAGCCGCGAGCTGCTGCCGCCCGTTCCCGTCGGGGTGTCCTCGTCGCTGTTGCACGCCGCCAAACCGACGAGTGAGGACGCGGCACAGCATACCGTGAACACGCGTCGCGAGCTGCGCACGAGGGGTGTCATCGTCGAGCGGGTTCGTGGTTCCAGGCGACGCCCGGCGCATCGCCACGAGCGCGGTCGGGGCAGCCTTTGTTCCACACTGGGGGCAGGGCACTGGGGGACTCGACAGGGACCCTAGTTACTGGCGTGCCCGCCTCCTCGGTGCTAATAGCATCCAGGCCGAGTCCCCGGTCCCCAGTCCCTAGTCCCCAGCCAATGACTCGCTGTCTTTTCGCCGCGATCCTCGTCGCCTCGAGCCTGTTGGTCTCCCGCCCCGTGGCGAGCCAGGCTCCTGCTCCCTCGAGCGGCCAGCGCTATGGCCGTCTGCTCATCAAGAACGCGAACGTCATCGACGGTGCCGGTAATCCGACGCGCGGGCCGTTCGACATCCTCGTGCAGGGCAACACCATCGTCTCGATCCAGGCATCGCGGCCCGCGGAATTCTCCGGCAGCTCGGTTCCGGGCGAGCGGCAACAACAGCAGACGGCCGACCGGGTCATCGACGCGAAGGGCATGACCGTCATGCCCGGCATCATCGACGTGCATGCGCACATCCAGTTCAGCCGCGCGGGCAAGGCGATGCCCAAGGACTACGGGTACAAGCTCTGGCTCGCGCACGGCATAACGACCATTCGTGATCCCGGTTCCATGGAAGGGATCGACACGATCGTCGCGCACGCGAAGCTGTCGGCCGAGAACAGGATCTCCGCGCCGACGATCATTCCGTACGCCGTCGTAGGCGCAAATACGCCCGATGAGGCGCACGCACTCGTCAGGCGGCTCAAGCAACAGGGCGCGGCGGGCCTCAAGGTGTTCATCAACCGTCCCGACGTCTGGGAAGCGATCGCCGACGAGGCGAAGAAGCAGGGCTTGCCGATCGCGACCGACATGAAGATCCAGGAGCTCGACGCGATCGGTGCCTCACGGCTCGGCGTGAAGAGCATCGAGCACTGGTATGGCATTCCCGACGCGGCGACGCCCGGGCCGCAGAACTTTCCCGATTCCTACAATTACGACAACGAGCTCGATCGCTTCCGATGGGCCGGCGACATCTGGCGGCAGGCGGACTCGTCGCGCCTGTCCGCAGTGCTCGACACGATGCTTGCCCACGGAGTGACGTGGGACCCGACGTTCGCGATCTACGAGGCCAACCGGGACCTGCAGCGCGCGCGCACGCAGCCGTGGTTCCATGACTACGCGCTCCCGCAGGTGATGCAGAACTTCGAGCCGGACGCGACTCGCCATGGCTCCTATCACTTCGACTGGACGACCGCCGACGAGATCATGTGGCGGAACAACTATCGGATCTGGATGCAGTGGGTGCGCGAGTTCGCACGCCGCGGCGGTAACGTCACCGTGGGGTCCGATGCGGGGTTCATCTACGAGCTGTACGGGTTCACGACCATCCGCGAGATGGAGATGCAGCAGGAGGCCGGCTTTCACCCGCTCGAGGTCATCCAGCACGCCACGTCGAACGGCGCCAAGCTCCTCGGCCTAACGAATACCGGCGTGGTTCGGCCCGGGTTCAAGGCGGATCTCATCGTCGTGGACGGCAACCCGCTGCACAACATGAAGGTGCTGTACGGGACGGGCCTTCAGGTGGAGGAGAACGGCAAGCTCGTCCAGCGTGGTGGCGTGAAGTACACCATCAAGGACGGCGTGGTGTTCGAGGTCGCGTCGCTGTTAGGCGACCTCCGGGAGATGGTGCGGAAGGCAAAGGAAACCCCGGCATCCGCGCCGTAACGACGCGGGCGGTGGAAACAGCAGGAACAAGCGGACCAGTCATCAGTTGTCAGCCATCGGGCATCAGGTCCTGGAGGCACGCTCTCGAGCGGCTGCTCCTTCGGGAGCTCATGCCTGATGGCTGACAAACTCAGTGACTGGCCCGCTTGTTACTGCGGTTTGCGCCTTTATTACCAGCCGGGCGACAGCACGAAGCCGAAGTGGGCGCCCTTCTGCGGGCGCTGGAACGGGTACGCGTAGTACGCCTCCAGTACCATGTAGCCCAGGATGTTCATGCGGGCACTGATTCCCGCGCTGAACACCGGCACGCGCTTCAGCGTCGTGCGGTTGAACTCGAAGGTCGGCGGGTCGCCCTTCGCCCAGGCGACACCGGCGTCGAAGAACGGCGCGATGTCGGTGGGCAGATACGGGAAGTTGATCAGCCCGAACTCTCGCACGCCGAACAGCGGGAACCGCATCTCCGCGTTGATCACGCCGATCTTGCTGCCTAACAACCGATCGATCTCGGCGCAGCCGGTCTGGGTGGCCGTGTTGTTGACCGGCGTGCACTCCTCCGGCCCGAAGTTGTTCGCGTCGTATCCGCGAATGAGCGTCTCCTGACCCAGGTACAGCGGCGACAGCTTCTGTGGGTTGTCGGCGTCCGACCCGAACCGACCGTAGTACAGCCCGCGGAACGCGAACGTCAGCGGCTGGACGAAATAATATCGTCGATAGTCGCCCAGCAGCGTGGTGAAATTGAGCTGGCCGACCGCCGGCGACACTTCGAACCGGTACCGGCCGCCGGCAACGGGCGACGTGAACCCCGTGTACGAGTAGTCGCCAACGAGCGCGATGGATGCCTGACCGAAGGCGATGCTCGGCGGGGCCGGGATATTGCTTCTCTCCTGCCCGAGGAACTGGCCGTTCGGCAGGTAGTAGTAGGAGAAGCCCTCGTTGCCGTACGCGTACCGGTTGTAGCCACCGGAGAACTCGATTCGGCGCGTCTGCGAGAGCGGGTACTGGGTGATGAACGAGGCGTTCTCGACGTAGACGCGCTGGATGATCTGGTCCACCCTAACGACCGGCACGTCATCGATGATGGCGTTGTTGTACGTCTGAAACGCCTGCACGTACGGCACGTGACTCAAGCCGGTGAGCCAGTTCCAGCGGCGCTTCATGCTCTTGTAGTAAACCTGGCCGCCGATGTCCTTGAAGGTTCCCTGGGCCGCCAGTGCTGCGCCAACCTCGCGCGTCTCCAGCATGTCCGAGAATCCCGCAGACACGGCGCCGACGATCCCGTTCCCGTACGCCTGGTTGCTGACGCCAACGCCCACGGTCGGCGCACCGAGATACGCGAGCTCGAGCTTCGGCTTGTACGACGAGCCGTGCGTAATCGCCTGCTGTTGAAGCCCGGTTGTCGCATCGGCGAGGTACGTCTCGACAATGCTCGTGGATGCTGCGTCCACCGGAACGAGAATCCCGGCGGCCGGTCGCCCCTGCTGTGCCCCTTGCTGTGCGCCTTGCTCTGTTGCCGTGGCGTCGGGTCGTGTTGCGGCGACAGGACGCGCTGCCGTGTCGGGTCGCGCCGCCGTGTCGCGTGGCGTCGCGGTGTCCTGTCGAGCCGCGGCGTCGGGAGGCGGCCCGCCGGGAGGCAACGCTCCCGCCTGAACGGGCACACCGTGCGACGCCTCCTCGGCGGACAGTGCGCGGATCAGGTTGCCGCCGTTGTCGAACACGGAGAACACAAGGCGGCCGGTCTGACTCGCCACGCTGAGCGTTGGTGACAGCGCGGTGATGCCGCTGACGCCCGTAGCGGTGCGCGTGATCTGGACGACCTGGTTGCTCGTGAGGTCGAGGCGATAGATCTCGCTGAAGCCGTCGCGATCCGACACGAAGTACAGCTGCCGGCCGTCGGGCGTGAACTGTGGGTTGATGTGCTTCGCGCCGGGAAAGATCTGGAGCTCGCGGACGTTCCCGGTCGGCATGTCCATGAGCGCCAGGATCATCGGCCCGTACTTCAGGGTCTCGAAGCTCGTGCCTGGTCCCCGGTCCGTGGCGAAGGCGAGCGTCTTCCCGTCGGGCGACCACGCCGGATGAAGCTCCGCATAACGATCGTTCGTCAGCTGTCGTGCCTTTCCGGACTTGACGTCGACGAGATACAGATCGCTGACGCCGCCATGCAGCCCGCTGACGGCGATCGACTGGCCGTCCGGGCTCCACGCGGCGTCGTTGATCGCGCCAACGCCGTTGATCTTGATGCTTCGCTGTGCGGAGCGCGACTTCACGTCGAAGATCGTGACACGGTTGTCGCCCTGCTCGAACGAAATGAACGCGAGCTTCTTGTTGTCGGGCGACCACGACCCGGATGCGTTCACGAAGCTCAAGGCATCGAAGTGCGGGTCCGCGTTAGGCCCGGTGAGCTTCCGCAGGATCTTGCCGGTGTTCGCGTCGGCCACGAAGAGGTCGACGGTGAACAGGCCACGCCGCGCGAAGAACGCCACATACTTGCCATCCGGACTGATGGCCGGCGCGACGTTCATGTCGCCCGGCTCCTTCCCGCTGCCGAGCAGGGCGTGCCCCAACTCGATCGGATTGGTGCGGCCCTCCATGAGGGGCAGGTAGGTGGCTCGAATGGATGAGAGCCACTCCGTGGAGAGCGAATCGCTCGAGATGCCGATGACGCGACGCAGTGCCGCGTCCCACCCGCCGCGCAGCGACGCGCGGTACACGTCGCTCACGCCCTGATCGCCCCACTTGCCGCCGATGTAGGCCCATAGAGCCTGCCCGTAGCGATACGGAAAGTAGCGCGGGTCGGTCGTCAGCTTCTTGATCGACGGCAGGTCGTTGCGAAGCGCGGCGTCGCGCATCCACATCGCCGTGTGCGGATCGTCTCGGCCAACCGAGAGGTATTCAGCCATGCCCTCGATCAACCAGAGGGGAAGCTGGCCGAGTCCCTGAAAGCCGCCGCTCGTCGGCGTCTCGGCGATGTCGTACTGGAACACGTGCACCATCTCGTGCCCGAGCACGTGGTCGTTCTCCGCGTAAATGCCCGTGAACGGCATCACCACGCGGTTCCTGGCCGCCTCGGTCACACCGCCCGTGCTCTGATCGATGAAGCCACCGATGACGTTCGTCTGCTCGAAATCGGGGTGGTCGGCGTAGAAGACCAGCGGCTTCCTGTTGAAGTTCTGCCGCATGATGCCCGAGAGCCGAGTGTACCAGCGCTCCGCCATCCGCGCCGCGTCGGCGGTGACCGTCGATTCCGCGGGGTAGTAGTGGATGTCGTAGTGCTGGGTGCTCAGGACGCGAAAGTCGAACGTCTGGTACTGGACCTTGTTCCGCCCGAAGTACTGGCCCTCGACAACGGACGGCGCAATCGCTGCCACGATGGCAACGAGCATCATCGACCGCGTTCGTGCACCAGCGAACCGACGCATGTGATCTCCGTGTGCTGTTCGTGGCGACCGCTTGGAGCGTCGGCCTCCGTGACGACCGCGGGCAAGCGCCATACCATACCCCGGCCACCCCACGGTGTACCAACGAATTGCGCTCTCAGCAGCCTGTGTCGTACCATGCTCACGCAACGTTCGGCACACTCGCCGATCGCCACGCGCTTTTACCCCACAGCCCAACTGTGTTCACCATTAAACGAAACTTCTTGGCCCGGCGCGGCCGGCGCTCACTTTTTTCGGTGAACGGCTTCCTGACCCTGGTGACCGCCGCGACCGCGAGTGCCCAACAAGCTCCGGTCGCCCGTTCCGCACCGGCGCCGCCCGACGTCTACATCGCCCCCATTACGCTCCACCGCGGTGCGGCGACCGTCGGCGTCCCGATGAACATCACTGATCGGCCCGGTTACGACAACCAGCCCAGCTTTGCTGAAGACGACCGGGGCGTGTTCTTCACATCAGTTCGTGACGATGCGCAGGCGGATATCTACCGCTACGATCCCGGGACGAAACGCACGACCCGCGTAACGGCTACCGCGCCGGAGAGTGAGTATTCGGCGACACCCATCGATGCCGGTAGTGCGATTTCGGTCGTACGCGTCGAGCGCGATTCGACCCAGCGACTCTGGCGGTTCCCGTTGAATGGAGGAGCGCCCACCGTCATCCTCGAGCGCGTTCGACCGGTCGGCTACTATGCGTGGGCTGATGACCACACCCTCGCCCTGTTCGTGCTTGGCTCGCCGAACACGCTGCAGCTGGCAGACACCCGGACGGCCAATGCGGACACGATCGCGACGAACATCGGGCGCTCGCTTCACAGAATTCCGGGCACTCAGCGCATCAGTTTCGTGCGCAAATCGTCGCCGACGGAGTGGTGGATCGAGTCGCTCGATCCGGTACGCCGGGACACGGTGCGGCTCGTTCGGTTGCCCGAAGGTGTCGAGGACTACGCGTGGCTCCCCGACGGATCGATCCTCTGCGGCCGCGAGTCCAGGCTGCTCCAGTGGTCCGGCAAGGCAGGGGACGAATGGCGCGAGATTGCCGATCTCGGAACGGCGGGTGTGAAGGGCATCACGCGACTTACCGTGAACGCGCGGGGCGACCGGATCGCGTTCGTAGCGGACGGGCGGGCAGGCGCGAAGTAGGATAGTCCGGCGCCGCGGGCATGACGCTCGCGCCCGGCGTGTCGTTCACCCAATGCCGTGATCAATCGTTCGTCGATCGCCCGGACCACGCGTCCATGAAAGTCCGCACCCTCGTCAGGAAGGCCCACCGCTTCGCTGCGAGCGCCGTGATGCCGCGATCGTCCCACACGGGCGACGGGCCAATCGTCGCCGAAACCCATTGTCGTTCCGACATCGCGTGCCGCGCGATGCAATCGAGCTTCGTGGGAAATTCCCCGGGTAACGGGCGCAACGGAAACGCCTGAACGCGCTTGGCCAACCTGAGCAGCGTCACGTCGTGCCGGACTCCCCCGTCCCACTTGGGATGATGGACCAGCTGTTCGACGGCGTACTCGGTGTCGCCGATGCGAACGTGGAGGTGGCCACCCGACAGCCGGGCGCCTGCCACGGCGCGTGCAGTGGTCACGACCCACTGCGCACCGATCAGGGCGCAGTCGCTCTGGTTCACGTGAGTGCCAACGGCACAGCGGCGCGTATCGGCACGAAGACCGGGCTGGAGCAGTGATGGCGGAAAGAACGGTCCGCTGATCACCATCAGTGCTGCGACCGCCGACGAACCAGCACTCACAACATCCTCCGCGCTGTCACGACCGGGATGAGCCGGGTAAAGCCCGACGCGGTGCTGAAACCTACCGTTGAGTATGACGATCGTCCGCGCCGCGGCGCCTTGCGGGCGTGACAACTCGCACGCCGCGGCGTCCGAGACGAAGCGGGCGGGGTCGAATTCACCGTACCGGTCCGACCCCCCGTCGCGCCCTTTCCCGGCAGTCGTCCTACGGCATGACTACCACCTTCCCGAACGACTCGTTGGATTCCATGCGCCGGTGTGCATCCGCGATGGCTTCGAGCGGGTAGATTCGATCGACCACCGCGTGCAGCGCGCCATTCTCGAACCCTTCGAGGAGGTCCCGGGCGAATGCGTCCGTGGCCGCCGCTTTCTCGTCGACCGACCGCGCGCGAAGCACGGTCCCGATGAGCGCCAGTCGCCGAGAAAGGATTCGGCGCAGATCGAACGTGGCAGTAGCGCCTGCGACGAGCCCGACGAGCATGAGCCGGCCTCGAGTGGCCATCGTCGCAATGCTGGCTGGCGTGTACGCGCCGCCGACCAGATCGAGCACGACATCGAATCCTTCCGGCGCCCACTCCTTCGCAGCCGATGCGAGCTCGCTGGCATCGCGAATCGCCGCGCCGCGCTCGAGTCCGAACTGCGTCGCGCGCTCGATCTTGTCGGGTGTTCGCGACGTGCCATACGGAACCGCGCCCATCGCTCTCGCAACCTGCACCGCAGCGAGCCCGACACCGCTGCCAACCGCATGGATGAGCACGCGCTCTCCTCGAGCGAGATGAGCCTGTGAGACGAGCGCGTCGTGCGCGGTGATGAACGCTTCGGGAATCGCGCCGGCGTCTTCCCACGACACTCCCGATGGAACGCGCGCGGCTGTCCTTGCGGGGACGGTGATGAGCTCCGCGTGCGCGCCGCCGCCGGCGATGCCGAAAACGCGATCTCCGATGGCGAAGTCATGGACATCCCGCCCAACGCCTGCGACCTCCCCTGCGTACTCGAGACCGGGGATGTCTGCCGGCGAACCGGGCGGTGCCGGATAGCCGCCTTTGCGCTGGTGGATGTCTGCCCGGTTGAGGCCGGACGCGCGCACGCGAACCAGCAGGTCATCCGCGCCAGGCTGCGGCGGATCGACGTCGCGGATCTCGAGCACCTCCGGCCCGCCGGGGCGGGTAATGACCACGGCTCGCATTCGCTGTATGCTAGAGGCACGGTGGTTGAACGCCAATACGCGAGGCCAACTCCGTCCCGAAACCGCGGTCTGATCGTCGTCGTACGTAACCCAAGAGTCATCGGTCGCTACATCACGAGGGGGTAGACACGTGTTGGGATTGCTCGCATTCGCGCTGTCGACGGCAGCGGTGATCATTGGGTTTACACAAGCGAAGGACTTCGTCGCGCGTCGGCTGCGGTACGTCGATGCGGCGAGAAGTCCGCTCGCGCCGATTGTCGCGGGGGTGGGTGCGGCGCTCATCGCGGCCCCCATCGTTTGGCTGCTTCCGGTCGTCGGTGCGGGGAGCGCTATCGCGTTCGGGCTCAGTGTCGCGCTGGGCGTCGCGGCCGGCAACAAGGAAATCCGTCGCTCGCTTCCGCCGGGCTGAGCGAACAGAGTCAGAAACGAAGTTCGCCGCGCCAGGTATGGCGCGGCGATTCTTTTTCGTTCCGGTGCCGATCGCGATGGCGTTAGGCGGCGGGAGCACCGTAGGCGGGCATCGAGCCGGTGGTTCGCGTGGCGACGTGGGCGCGCGCGCGGTCCAGCGCGTCGTCGATGTCCATGAAGATGTCGTCGCCCATTTCGTGAAACAGCTCCGATGCCTCGATCACCGCGAGCGGTTGGGCATGCACCTCGGCCAGTAGCACGAGTGTGCGGTCGCGACGAAAGCGCCGGACGACCTCCCGGAGTGCATGAAGTCCCGACGAATCCAGGAGACTCACATCCCGCATGCGTATGATGATGACCCACGGTCTGCCCGCGATCTGGCCCAGCGCCTCCTTGAAGGCTTCCGCGGCCCCGAAGAAGAACGCCCCGCTGATCTCGAAGACCTCGACGCGGTCCGGGACGCTGCGCCGGCTGATGGCACCGGGCGCGGAATAGGTCGTATCGTCGCCGTCCGCCCGGAGGTCGCGCGTCACCGCCGAAATGTTCGTTGCCTCTGCCATGCGCTTCATGAACAGGAATGCAGCCAGCACCATTCCGACGGCGATCGCGACGGTGAGGTCGACGAGCACCGTCAACAGGAACGTCGTCAGGAGCACCGCGGCATCCTCGCGCGGCCCACGAAGCTCGGCCCGGAACACGCGCCACTCACTCATCTGATACGCAACGAGCATGAGGACGCCGGCGAGTGTCGCCATAGGCACGAGCGCTGCCCACTTCCCGAACACGAGCGCAATGAGCAGGAGCGTCGCCGCGTGAACGATCCCCGCGACCGGCGTGCGGCCGCCATTCTTGACGTTGGTGGCCGTGCGGGCGATCGCGCCGGTGGCCGGAATGCCGCCAAACAGCGGCGAGGCAATGTTCGCGACGCCCTGCGCGATGAGCTCCATGTTCGATCGATGGCGGCCGCCAATCATGCCGTCGGCCACCATGGCCGACAGGAGCGATTCGATGGCGCCTAACGCGGCAATCGTGAACGCGGGGCCCACCAGCCCGCGAATGTCGGCGAGCGCCAGTGACGGAAGCGCGGGGCGCGGAAACCCGAGATCGATGACGCCAAAGCGACTCCCGATCGTTTCCACGGGCAAGTGAAACAGGCGAACGACCACCGCGGTGAGGATCAGCGCCACCATCGGTCCCGGGAACCGCCAGTTGAGACGCCGCCACGCGACCAACAGCAGGAGCGTAAACGCCGCGATCCCGACCGCCCACGGGTTCACCGTGCTCGCCGCTCCCCACAGGGCCTCGAGCTTCTCGAGAAAATCCGCGGGAACCTTCTCCACGCGCAGTCCGAAAAAGTCGCGAAGCTCGTTGGATGCGATGATCACCGCGATGCCCGACGTGAAGCCGGTAACGAGCGGGTGTGGAATGAACTTGATGATCGTGCCGAGCTTGAAGACCCCGAGCACCACCAGAATGAGGCCGGCCATGAGCGTCGCGGCGGCCAGGCCGGACACGCCATATCGCTGGACGATCGCGTAGACGACGACAACGAAGGCGCCAGTCGGCCCCCCGATCTGTACACGCGATCCACCGAGCACGGAAATCAGAAAGCCCGCAATGATCGCGGTATAGAGACCCTGCGCCGGCCTCACCCCACTCGCGATCCCGAACGCAATCGCGAGCGGGAGGGCGACGATGCCGACGATCACTCCGGCAGTGAGGTCGTTGATGAATTGCCGCCGATCGTACCCGCGGAGCGTCGTGATCAGCTTTGGAACGAACACGGCACCTTGGTTCGAGAAGAGAGAGATGGCTAGAATGTGGACGAGCGATTGGCTCGCCGGTTCCGTGAGTCCGTTGCGTCCACCGTCGGATCGCCACGAGAACGATGACCAACCCGGGCTTCAAGGACCACTTCTCGGCGTCGGCCGCGAGCTACGCCACGTTCCGGCCGAGGTATCCGGCCGAGCTGTTCGACTTCGTGGCGTCGCTTCCCGAACGACGCGATCGTGTATGGGACTGCGCAACTGGCAACGGCCAGGCGGCACTCCCGCTCGCCGAACGATTCGACCGCGTTTTCGCGACCGATGCGAGCGCAGAGCAGATCGCGCACGCGTCGCCGCACCCGCGCGTCTCGTACAGCGTCGCTCGGGCGGACGAAAGCGGACTCGATGACACGTCTATCGATCTCGTGACTGTCGCGCAAGCGCTGCATTGGCTGCCGCTCGACCAGTTCTTCGCCGAGGTGCGCCGCGTCGTTGTTCCACGCGGCGTGCTCGCCGTCTGGTGCTACACGCGACCCGTCCTGGACGGAGAGCTCGACGCGATCGTCCTCCGGTACTACGCCGAGACGTGCGGGGCGTACTGGCCGTCCGACCGCAAGCTCGTCGACGAGGGATATCGGGGCATCGCAATCCCGATCGACGAGGTCGCCGCGCCGACGCTGAACATCGAGAGCCACCTGTCGCTCGCCGAGTTCGGGGGATACGTGCGGACGTGGTCTGCGACCAACGCGCTGGCCAGGGCGATCGGTCGAGACCCGGTGGTCGAGTTGGAGGACGAGCTCCGGTCCGTGTGGGGCACGCACGGCGAGCGGCGACTGGTTCGATGGCCCATCCACATGCGAGCCGGCCGCGTGCGGCGCGAAGGCTGAATGGCGAGCTCGCACCGGCTTCGCGTTCTCAGCGTTCCGGGCCGCTTCGCGGTGTGCCGGTTGGCGCCGGCGGATGACGTTCCGTCGTGGGCGAATGGGCCCGGGTTCGTGTCGATCACGCGCACAGCCGACGAGTTGTCGATCGTGTGTGGGGAGGACGCCGTGCCGCAGGGCACGGAATGCCTGCGCGGCTATGTCGCCATGCGTGTGGACGGGACACTCGCGCCGGAGCTCGTGGGCGTGCTCGTGTCCCTCGCGCAGCCGCTCGCCGATGCCGGCATCCCGATTCTCGCGATCGGGACGCACGACACGGACTACGTCCTGGTGCGCGAGGTCGATCTCGAGCGCGCGGTCGGCACACTCCGGCACGCGGGTCACGAAGTCGACACCGGGCAAGGCATTACTTTTCCAGCCAAACGAGTC
Source organism: Gemmatimonadaceae bacterium (assembly GCA_036274195.1). GTDB lineage: Bacteria > Gemmatimonadota > Gemmatimonadetes > Gemmatimonadales > Gemmatimonadaceae > JAJKIV01. The sequence goes on from DASUGD010000352.1 coordinate 44,251, forward strand.
AACTGAGGCTGCATGGCTGAAGGCGGCAAAACGAAAAAGCCGCGCGTGAACATGGCGCGGGCGTGGGAGGAGGCCCGCTCCCTCATCTGGAAGCACCGACGGTCACTGTCGATCGGGCTCGCGCTGATGCTCGTCAACCGTCTCGCGGGCCTCGTGCTCCCCGCGAGCTCGAAATACCTGATCGACAACGTCCTGACCAAGCACCAGCTGGACAAGCTGGTGCCGCTGGCGCTTGCCGTCGGCGCCGCGACGGTCGTGCAGGCGATCACGTCGTTCTCGTTGTCGCAGATCGTGAGCGTCGCCGCGCAACGGGCGATCAGCGACATGCGGATCGACGTGCAGCGACACGTGCTCAGACTTCCGGTCTCGTTCTTCGACGCGACCAAGTCGGGCGTGCTGATCACGCGCGTCATGACGGACGCCGAGGGGATCCGGAATCTCATCGGCACCGGCCTGGTTCAGCTCACGGGCGGACTCCTCACGGCGATCATCGCCCTCGGCGTGCTGTTCTATCTGAACTGGCATCTCACGGCGTCGACGATTTTCGTTCTGCTGGCGTTCGGCGGTATGATGGCGGTGGCATTCAAGCGGCTCCGGCCGCTCTTCCGCCAGCGCAACGAGATCAACGCCGAGGTGACCGGCCGCCTGGGTGAGGCGTTAGGCGGGATTCGGACCGTGAAGGTGTACACGGCGGAGGAGCGCGAGGAGCGCATCTTCGCGGACGGGATCGAGCGGCTGTTCAAGAACGTCGCGGCGACCATCACCGGGACCTCGGCCGTCGCAGCCGCTACGACGGTGATCGTCGGCGTGATCGGCGTTCTCATGATCATCGTCGGCGGGCGGTCGATCGTGGGCGGCTCCATGACGCTCGGCGATTTCGTCATGTACATCTTCTTCATTGGGCTCGTGGCGGCGCCGCTCGTGCAGATCGCGTCGATCGGGACGCAGGTGAGCGAAGCGTTCGCCGGGCTCGATCGTATCCGTGAGATTCGCCAGACCGCCACGGAGGATCAGGAAGACGAGCGGCGCGATCCCATTCGCGAGATCGCCGGCGACATCGCGTTCCAGAACGTGAGCTTCGAGTACGTGCCGGGCGTGCCGGTGCTCCGCGACGTGTCGTTCGAGACCCCGGCCGGCACTACCACGGCGCTCGTCGGCTCGAGCGGGGCGGGGAAGAGCACGCTCATCGGTCTCGTCAGCGCATTCAACCGTCCGACCCATGGCCGCGTGCTCGTCGACGGCCGTGATGTGGCGACGCTCCGGCTTCGCGACTATCGTGGGCATCTGGGCGTGGTGATGCAGGACAACTTCCTGTTCGACGGCACGATCAAGGAGAACATCGCGTTCGCGAAGCCTAACGCGACGGACGAGGAGGTCAGGGCGGTGAGCCGCATCGCGCACTGCGACGAGTTCATCGACCGGTTCGAGAAGAAGTACGACACGATCGTCGGCGAGCGCGGCGTGAAGCTGTCCGGAGGCCAGCGGCAGCGCGTTGCGATCGCGCGGGCGATCCTCGCCGACCCGCGCATCCTGATTCTCGACGAGGCGACATCCAGCCTGGACAGCGAGAGCGAGGCGCTGATTCGTGACGGACTCCGCTCGCTCCGGCGCGGCAGGACGACGTTCGTCATCGCGCACCGGCTGTCGACCATCGAGAGCGCCGATCAGATCCTTGTGATGGAAGAGGGTCGGATCATCGAGCGCGGCACGCACCGGGAGCTGCTCGCGGCGAACGGACGCTATCGCCAGCTCTACGACAAGCAGTACAACATCGAGCACGACCAGTTCATCAATCCGGGCGAGGACTTCCTCCCCGTTCCGGAGCCCGAGCCGGCGCCGATGCGCGCGGCGCGACAGACGCGGGGCGCGCTCTAAATAGAAACCGTGTTTTGTGCCTGCCGCGACCTTTACAGCGGTTGCGGCGGGCGCCACGTTCGTGACGCCCAGACCTGGCTGGTCCCCGCCTCCGGAGGTGCGCATGGACGGACTCATGATGGATTACGCGCTGACCATCACCGCAATGCTGCGCCGAACGGAGTCCATGTTCGGGCACAAGGAAATCGTGTCGCGGCGCCCCGACCGAACGATCGAGCGGTCGACCTACGCGCTTGCGTTAGGCCGCGCGCGCCGACTCGGCTCGGCGCTGCAGCGGCTCGGCGTCGGTCGCGGCGACCGCGTGGCCACGCTGTGCTGGAACCACCTGCGTCATCTCGAGGCGTATTTCGGGGTGCCGTGCTCCGGCGCGATCCTCCACACCCTCAACATCCGGCTCCACATCGACGAGCTGTCGTACATCGCGTCGCACGCCGGCGATGTCGCCGTCATCGTCGACCAGTCGCTGCTGCCGCTGGCCGAGCAGCTCAGAGCGAAGGTGGCCTTCAGTCACCTGATCGTCGTTCGTGACAACGCCGAGACGCCGCTCCCCGATGGCGCAATCGACTACGAGGCGCTCATCGCGTCCGGCGACCCATCGTACGAGTATCCCGAGCTGCCGGAGTCCGAGGCGGCGATGATGTGCTACACGTCCGGGACGACCGGCCGCCCGAAGGGCGTCCTGTATTCGCATCGCTCGGTCTGCCTCCACACGCTCGGCACACTGATCGCCGACGTCACGGGGATCACGGAGCGGGATACGGTGCTTGCCGTCGTCCCGATGTTCCATGCGAACGCGTGGGGCATTCCGTTCACGGCGGCCGTGTCCGGCGCGCGACAGGTGATGCCGGGACCACATCTCGATGCCGCGAGCCTCGTCGAGCTGTTCGAGCGGGAGCGTGTCACGATGGCCGCCGGCGTGCCGACGATCTGGCTGGGGATCCTCCAATACCTCGACGCGAACCCCACGAAGCACGACCTCACACCGCTCCGCCGGATGCTCGTCGGCGGTGCGGCCGTCCCCGAGCCGCTCATCCGCGCGTTCCAGGATCGTCACGGCATGTACATCCAGCAGGGCTGGGGGATGACGGAGACGAGCCCCGTCGGCTCGGTGAGCAAGGTGAC
>DASUGD010000353.1:0-5484 GCA_036274195.1 Gemmatimonadaceae bacterium
CTCTGACCCCTCACGATCCCAAATCAGCGCGTCAAGGCCGAGACGTAGTCGCCCAGCCCGACGCGCACGATCATGTTGCGGAATCTCGCGCTGTGGCGGATCGAGTCGTAGAAATCGGCGCCCGGCCCGAGGCTCACTGCCCAGAAATCCTTGGCGTCGGTTGCACGCTCCAGCGCCGACAGGGCACGAGCCGTGTCGCCAAGCCCGAGGTAGATCTCCGCGAGGCGCCCGTCCTGTCCCTGACCGGGTTGCGCATTCAGCTTACGAAGCTCCTCACGAGTGGCCTCGAGATCGCCTGTCTTCGCCAACACGTACGGCGTCCTGATGCGAGCCGCAAGGGCGTGCGCCCGTTTGAGGCTATCGGCCTTGAGATAGATGTGCGCTCCCATCACCAGCGTGGTCAGGTTGGTGGAGTCCGTGGCGACCGCGCGCTCAATTTCCTTGAGCGCGCTGTCCATTTGCCCGGACAGGGAGTAGGCGTATGCGATGTGGCTCAACACCAACGCCGAAGCCGGATCCTGATTCTTGGCGACGCGCAACTGCGTCAGTGCGTCGGCGTAACGCGCGGTGTTGCGAAAAAGCCAGGAATACTGCACCCGGGCCTCCACGTTGGCGGGGTCCAGACGGACGGCCGTCTCGAACTCGGACTCCGCGCGTCGCCAATCGTAGAGGTTCCAGTATGTCCGCCCGAGCGCGACGTGTGGCAACGCAAGCGTCGAGTCGAGCGTGAGCGCACGCGTGGCAGCCGCGACCACCGAATCGTGCACCTGCGTGGGCGGTACCCCGTGGAACCATGGCATGAGCGCGAGTGCCATGGCCAGACCGGAGTACGCGTCAGCGTAAAGCGAGTCCTGTCGTATGGCCTGGCCGAAATAGCTCACGGCCTCATCGACGCTGCGCGCGCGGTGGATGAGCCTCCCGAGTCCGAGCAGATAGAGACGGTGCGCCTCGCTGCTGGGGATATGCCGGTCAGGCGGCCGAGCCGCGGCCAAACCGACGGCGCGCGGGAACCGTCGTCGAAGCGCCGCAGTCAAACTCGCGGCGATCGTGTCGGCCGTACTGGCCTGCTCGTTAGGGCTGACGACGAAGCGGTCGTCCCAGAGACTCCTGCCGTCTGCGGCGTGCTCGAAATCGGCCGACAGGATCCAGCGCCCGCGATCCTGACGGATGACCGCCGTCATGACGTAGTCCGCCTTGAGTCGGGCGCCCGCTTCCTTGACGTCGGGGGCCAGGCGGCCGCGGTACGCGAGCGCGCCGACGCGACTCTTTATCGTGATGCCGGGCACGCGTGCCAACGCCGACGCGACTTCGTCGGCGAGACCGTCGGCGACGTAAGCGATCGCGCTGTCCCCGGCAATGTTGGCGAACGGGAGCACGGCCACCGTGATGGGTGCCGTGCTGCCGAACCAGGTCGTGGCCGCAAAAGTGGCGGCTGCCATGATTGCAGCCAGGAGCGCGCCGATCGCCCACTTTCTTCCGCGAGCCACGCGGTGGACCACGTTAGGCGAAGCCACGGCCGGCGGTAGACCCGCCACGACCGATGCGCCGTCTAGGGCGGGCAGAAGCTCACGTGCGTTCTGCGGTCGCTCCGCCGGCGCCTTCGCCAGGCAGCGCGCGAGCAGCTGGGCCACCGACATTGGTACATCACTCCGCAACTCGGTGACCGGCCGCGGGGTTGCCGCGAGGTGCGCGGCAATGAGCAGATGCGTGCTCGGTTCCTGAAACGGCGGCCTGCCGGCGAACAGCTCGTAGCCAAGGCAGCCGAAGGAGTAGATGTCAGCGCGATGATCCACCGCCGCGTCGCCCGCCGCCTGCTCGGGCGCCATGTAAGCGGGCGTCCCGATGACGGTGCCAACTTGCGTGAGCGTGGCTTCGGGCGAGGCAGTGAGGGCGGCGCTCACCGCCTTCGCGATGCCGAAGTCAGTAACCACGGCGGCATCACCGGAGAGCAGGACGTTGTCCGGCTTGATGTCGCGGTGTACGACGTTTTGCTCGTGGGCGTGGGCCAGCGCCCGCGCTACGTCGCGCAGCACGCTGAGCGCATCGGCGATCGGCAATGGGCCACGTTCGCGCAGCCGCTCGCGCACCGACTGCCCGCTCTCGTACGGCATGACGAAGAAGAGCGAGCCATTGACTTCGCCCGAATCGTACAGCGGCACGATGTTCGGGTGGCGAAGCCGCGCAGCGATCTCGATCTCGCGCAGGAAGCGCTCGTGACCCAGCGAGGCGGCCAGGTCCTGCCGGATTACCTTGATGGCGACGTCGCGCCGGTGCTTCTCGTCCCGCGCCAGGTAGACGGTCGCCATCCCGCCCCGCCCGAGCTCCCGGCCGACGCGATACCGTCCGGCCAGGACCTCGGGTAGCGCGGGCGTGGCCTGGTCGGTTGCGAGCTTGTCGAAGCGCTGTGCGACCGAGACGTCGAAGAACGGCGTTTCCCGTTCGACCTCGGCGAGGAGCTGCTCGAGCTCGCGCTGGCGCGCCGGATTCCCCCGACTCAACTCGACGATGCGAGCCGCGCGGTACTCGACTGGCGCGTCGAGTACCTCGTCGAGCAGGGGCGCCAGCTCCGACCAATTCGGCGGCAACAGGTCGGCAGGCTGGGGGTCATTGGTCGAATCGGCATCGCCTGACGACGGCTCTGTGGTCACGAGCTTTGGCACCTACGGTGGTTGCGTGGAGAAGCTATGACGGCACCCGACGGGTCGCCATATGACTGGTTACCGGGGTTTCTCCGGTGGGTAGAACTGTGCCACTCCCACGCGCTCCAGCAGCCGGCGGAATCGAGCACTCGCGCGGATGGGGTCGTATCCGGGGTCACCGAGGTCCGACGTGATCAGCCACAGCTCCTTCGCGTCGCTCGCGCGCTCGAGCGCGGACAGCGCTCTGGCGGTGTCGCCGAGTCCGAGGTAGGTCATCGCGCGCTGCGTCTCGTCACCCCACTGGGGAGGCCGCGCATCGAGTGAATCCAGCAGGTGACGGACGCCTAACGTATCACCTGTCTTCGCCATTCCATAGCCATCGGGGTAGGCTTCGGCAATCGCGCGTGCCTCCGCAAGGCGGTGTATCCGGGGGTCGAGGTACACGCGCTCCGCGAAATAGCGCGTGGGCAGGTTTGTCGGATCCGTCTCGACGGCATGACGCATCTCGACACGCGCGCTATCGATCAGACCATCTACGAAGTAGGTCCAGGCCAGGTGGCTCAGCACCAGCGCCGAGGCCGGATCGGCGCTGCGTGCCGCCTGCAACTGCTCCAGGGCGTCGGTGTACCGGTTGCTGACGCGCAGCAGCCGGGCGTACTGCACCCGCGCCTCGAGGTTGTTGGGTTCCGTGCGAACAGCGGTCGCGAGCTCGGTCGCCCCGGATTTCCAGTCGTACGTCTGCATCGCCGCCATGCCTAACGCGACGTGCGGGAGTGCCAGCGTCGAATCGAGAGCGAGCGCGCGATGCGCGGCGGCGACGATCTCGTCGTGGACGTCCTTCGACGGCGTGTGGTGAAACCAGGGCATGAGCGAAAGCGCCATGCTCAGGCCGGAAAATGCCTGCGCGTAGAGCGAGTCTTGCTGGATGGCCTGACGGAACAAGTCGCGGGCGTCGCTCACGTTCAGGCCGCGCCGGGCGAGCTTTCCCTGACCCAGCAGGTAGAGGCGGTATGCTTCGGGATTGGGCCGATGGGCCGACCGCACGGCCGCAACGCCTACTCTGCCCGGGAGAAGTCGACCGAGCGCGGCGGCGATACTGTCGGCAACCGATTCGGCCGCGGCTGTCTGCTCGTTAGGTCCGAACTGTAGCGGATTCGCCCAGACGGTCGACGCGTCGGCGGCGCGCTCGAGATCGGCGGACACGACCCAGCGGCCGCCCGCCTGCCGTACCATTGCCGTTACGATGTAGTCGGCCTTGAGCTTCGCGCCGGCTTCGGTGACGTCCGGCGACGGCTGACCGCGGTACCTCTGCGCTCCGATGCGGCTCTTGATCAAGATGCCGGGCACACGGGTCAACGCCGACGTCACCTCGTCCGAAAGCCCATCGGCGAAGAGCTCGGTCGCGCTGTCGCCGACAAAGTCCCTGAAAGGGAGCACCGAAAGCGTAACTGGTGCGGCGCTCGCCGTCCGCGTCGTCGCGAAATAGCCCCCCGCGAGTACAGCCACCAGAGCAAGTCCTGCAGCCGCTACCGACCCTCGTGCCCGCTTCGTGAGAGGCCGTCTCTGACGCGTTGGCGATATTGCCGCCGGTGCACTGACGCCGTCGAGGGCCGGCAGCAGCTCGCGCGCGCTCTGGGGCCGGTCGGCGGGCGCCTTCGCGAGGCAGCGTGCGATCAGGTCCGCTACGGGTTGTGGGACATCCGCGCGGAGCTCCGTGATCGGACGCGGGACCGTCATGAGGTGCGCCGCGATCAACAGGTGGGAAGTCCGCTCCTGAAACGGCGGATGGCCCGTGAACAGCTCGTAGGCGAGGCAACCGAACGAGTAGAGGTCGGCACGGTGGTCGACCCCCACATCACCTGTCCCCTGCTCCGGCGCCATGTAGGTCGGCGTGCCGATGATCGTGCCCGCCTGCGTAAGGGTACCGTCCGGGGCGGGGGTGAGTGCGGCGCTCACCGCCTTGGCGATGCCGAAGTCAGTAACCACGGCGGCATCACCGGATAGCATCACGTTGTCCGGCTTGATGTCGCGGTGCACCACGCCATGCTCGTGCGCGTACGCCAGCGCGCGCGCCACATCACGTAGCACGCCGAGCGCGTCGGGAATCGGCAGTGCCCCGCCACTTCGAAGCCGCTCACGGAGCGATTGGCCTTCCTCGTACGGCATGACGAAGAACAGCGAGCCACTCGCTTCGCCCGAGTCGTACAGCGGGACGATGTTCGCGTGCCGCAAGCGCGCGGCGATCTCGATCTCGCGCAGGAATCGCTCGTGGCCGAGCGAGGCCGACAGGTCCTGCCGGATGACCTTGATGGCGACGTCGCGCCCGTGCTTCTCGTCGCGCGCCAGGTACACGCTCGCCATCCCGCCCCGGCCAAGCTCTCGCCCGACGCGATAGCGGTTGGCCAGAACTTCGGGTAGTGCTGTCGCACTATCGTCGTGCGCGAGCTCCTTGAATCGGTGCGCGACGGACTCGTCGAGGAATGGCGTTTCGCGTTCGGCCTCCGCGAGCAACCGTTCGAGCGCGTGCCGCCGCGCTGAATCCCCTGCGCTCAATTCGACGAGGCGAGCGGCGCGGTCCTCGAGCGGCGTATCGAGCAGTTCATCGAGCAACCCCGACAACTCCTCCCAGTTCGGTGGGAAGAAGTCGGAAGGCCGACCGTCGTTGGTCGAACCGATATCTCGTGACGGCGGCGTGGGCACGTGCGAAGACCTGCCGTGGTTGCCCTGAGGAACCTATGGCGGGCGTCGAAGACCCGCCATGTAAAGATGGACGGCCTTCGCGAGTGATTTCGGTCCGTTGGGGGTCAGAGTCCTAACGCATCGGTCCCACGCCAGGGCGTGGGAA
>DASUGD010000354.1:0-33407 GCA_036274195.1 Gemmatimonadaceae bacterium
CAACATCGTGCCGTGCTGGTCGCCGAGGACCTGGATCTCGACGTGGCGCGGCCCGACGATGTACTTCTCGACGTAGACGGCATCATCCCCGAACGCGTTCTTCGCCTCGCGGCGCGCGGCGTCGAGCGCGGACGCCAGCTCGCGTGCCTCGCGGACGACGCGCATTCCCTTCCCGCCGCCACCCGCCGCCGCCTTGAGCAGCACCGGATAGCCGAACTCCGCCGCGATCCGCTCGGCTTCGGCAGCGTCCTGGACGGCGGACGTCGTGCCCGGCACCACCGGAACGCCCGCGCCGATCGCGAGCTGACGGGCCGCCGTCTTGCTCCCCATGGCCGCAATCGCCTCGGGCGGCGGCCCGATGAACACCAGGCCTTCGTCCCGAACGAGTCGCGCGAACCACTCGCGCTCCGACAGAAATCCGTAACCGGGGTGGATCGCCTCGGCGCCGACACGCTTGGCGGCTTCGACGATGCGGTCGCCGCGCAGGTAGCTCTCCGCGGACGGCGCCGGGCCCACGTTCACCGCCTCGTCGGCCTCGCGCACGTGCGGCGCAGACGCGTCGGCGTCGCTGTACACGGCGACCGATCGAACGCCGAGCTCGCGGCAGGCGCGAATCACCCGTACGGCGATTTCCCCCCGGTTGGCGATGAGGACTTTAGAGAACATCGGGAATCGGGAATCGGGAATCGGGAATCGAAGGCACACCGGTTCGGTCTCTCGCGGTATCGAACGGCTGTCGCCGTTCGACCGATTCCCGATTCCCTATTCCCGATTCCCTACAATGGAATGTTCCCATGCTTCTTGGGAGGGTTGCGATCACGCTTACGCTCGAGCGTCGACAAGGCGTCGATGAGTCGCGGCCGTGTGTCGCGCGGATCGATGATGTCATCGACATAGCCGCGGCTCGCCGCAACGTAGGGGTTCGCGAACTTGTCCGTGTACTCGCGGACCTTCCCATCCGTCGCGGCGGCGGGGTCGTCGCTCTCCGCGATCTCCCGCCGAAAGAGAATCTCGACCGCGCCCTTTGGCCCCATGACGGCAATCTCCGCCGTGGGCCACGCGACGTTGTAATCGCCGCGGATGTGCTTCGAGCTCATGACGTCATAGGCGCCGCCGTACGCCTTGCGCGTGATGACCGTGAGCTTCGGCACGGTCGCCTCGCAGTACGCGTACAACAGCTTCGCCCCGTGCCGGATGATGCCGTTGTGTTCCTGGGCCACGCCGGGCAGGAAGCCCGGGACGTCCTCGAACGTCACGAGTGGGATGTTGAAGGCGTCGCAGAACCGGACGAATCGCGCGGCCTTCACCGAGGCGTTGATGTCGAGGACGCCCGCCAGCACCGCGGGCTGGTTCGCGACGATGCCGACGCTGTACCCACCGAGATGCGCGAACCCGCACAGGATGTTCCCGGCGTAGGCGGCGTGCACCTCATAAAACTCGCCGTCGTCGACAACGCGTTTGATGACCTCGTGCATGTCGTACGGCTTGTTCGCGTTGTCCGGTACGACGTCGAGCAGCGACTCGTCCCGACGGTCACGCGGGTCGCGACCGCTGCCGCGCGGCGGATCGCCCAGGTTGTTGGACGGGATGAACCGGAACAGGTCGCGGATCGCCTGAAGCGACGCGAGCTCGGAGTCGTGCGCGAAGTGAGCGACGCCGGAGGTGCCGGCGTGCGTGTCGGCACCGCCGAGCTGCTCCATCGTCACGTCTTCGTGGGTGACGGTCTTCACCACGTTAGGCCCGGTCACGAACATGTACGACGTGCCGCGCACCATGTACGTGAAGTCGGTGATGGCCGGCGAGTAGACCGCGCCGCCCGCGCACGGACCGAGAATCGCCGAGATCTGCGGGATGACGCCTGACGCGAGCGTGTTGCGCAGGAAGATGTCGGCGTACCCGCCGAGTGACACCACGCCTTCCTGGATGCGCGCGCCGCCGGAGTCGTTGAGGCCGATGACCGGCGCACCGTTGCGGAGCGCGAGATCCATCACCTTGCAGATCTTCTCAGCGAAGGCTTCGGAGAGCGACCCGCCGAACACGGTGAAATCCTGCGAGAACACGTACACGAGACGCCCGTCGATTCGGCCGTATCCGGTAACGACGCCGTCCCCGTACGTCTTCAGCCGGTCGAGTCCGAAATCGGTCGAGCGATGCGTCACGAACCGATCGAACTCGACGAAGGTGCCTTCATCGAGCAGCACGTCGAGCCGTTCACGCGCGGAGAGCTTTCCCTTGTCGTGCTGCGCCTTGATGCGCGCGCTGCCACCGCCCTGCTCGGACTCGGTGCGCCGCTGCTCGAGCAGGGTGAGCTTGTCTTTCATGGTCATAGATCGGAGAAGCTAACGCGACAGCGTGCCATCAGCCATCAGCCATCAGCCCAGACGACGGAAAGCAAAACGGCGGACCGTCTTTCGACGCTCCGCCGCTCGAGCTGATGGCTGATGGCTAACGAGACTACACAACCTCGGTCGGAATGATATCCGAGTCGTCCGTATGCACCGTGGGCGGTGTTTCCGGGCGCGGAGGCTGTTCCGCGGGAATGTCGGTTACCGTCAGCACGATCCGGCGGTGGATCGGATCCACCTCGAGCACGCGCATGTCGAGGTTCATTCCCTCGTACGCGATGTCCGCCGGGTTCGAGACCGCGCGCATGGGCGACAGCTGGCTCACCGGAACGAAGCCCTCGATGTCGTTGCCGACGTCGACGACCACGCCCTTGTCCATCAGGCGCACGACCTTGCCGCGCAGCTCGGTGCCCACCGGGTACGTCTCACCAATGCGGAGCCACGGATCCTCCTCGGCCTGCTTGAGGCCGAGGGAGATGCGCTTGTTGTCCGAATCGATGTTGAGGATCACGACGTCGACGGCGTCGCCCTTCTTCACGACTTCCGACGGATGCTGCACGCGCTTGGTCCAGCTCATGTCGGAGATGTGAATGAGGCCATCGATCCCCGGCTCGATCTCGACAAACGCGCCGAAGCTCGTGAGGTTGCGGACCTTTCCGTTGATGCGCGTGCCAACCGGGTACTTGAGCGGCAACACCATCCACGGATCCTGTTCCGTCTGCTTCATGCCGAGCGAGATCTTCTCCTCGTTCGGATCGACCTTCAGCACGACGGCTTCGATCGTCTCGCCGATGCTCACGAGCTTCGACGGGTGACGAACGTTACGCGTCCAGCTCATCTCGCTGATGTGCACGAGACCCTCGATGCCCGGCTCGAGCTCGATGAACGCACCGTAGTTGGTGATCGAGACGACCTTGCCGGTGACACGTGTGCCCACCGGGTACTTGGCCGCCACGTCCTTCCACGGATACGCCTGGAGCTGCTTGAGGCCGAGTGAGATGCGCTCACGCTGCCAGTCGATGTCGAGCACCTTGACCTCGAGCTCCTGTCCGATCTGCACCATCTCCGACGGGTGGGAGATCCGGCCCCACGACATGTCGGTGATGTGGAGCAGACCGTCGACACCACCGAGATCGATGAAGGCACCGAAGTCGGTGATGTTCTTGACCACGCCCTTTCGAACCTGGTCCTTCTGGAGCTCCTTCATCAGCTTCTCGCGCTTGCCGGCACGCTCGGTCTCGAGGATCACGCGACGCGAGACGACGATGTTGCGGCGGCGCTTGTTGAGCTTGATGATCTTGAACTCGTACTTCTGGCCGAGCAGCTCGTCGATGTTCGGCACGCGGCGCAGCGCGATCTGCGAGCCGGGGAGGAATGCGTCGACGCCCATGAGGTCGACGACCACACCACCCTTGATCTTCTTGACGAGCGTGCCTTCGACCGGCTGATCGTTCTCGTAGGCGAGACGGATGCGCTCCCATACGCGCATGAAGTCCGCCTTCTTCTTCGAGAGGACGACCGACCCTTCCTGGTCCTCGAGGTGCTCGAGGAGCACCTCGACCTCGTCACCGGGCTTGATGTCGGGAAGATCCTTGAATTCCTCGAGCGGGATCGTCCCTTCGGATTTGAATCCGATGTCCAGGACGACCATGTTGTCGCGGATCTCGAGCACGCGGGACTTTACAATTTCACCCTCTTCGATCGAGGCGAGGGTGCCATTGTACATGTCCATCATCTGCTCGTACTCCTCGGAGGAGTACTCGTCTTCCTCGTAGAGCTCGGGACGGCGGTTGGCAAGCGGCCGCAGCTGCGACTTCTGGAGATCGCGCTTTTCTCGGGCTGTGAGCACGTTGCCGGTGGAAGGGGTGGTGGTTTCTAGCTCGGGCATACCGAAGAGTGTCTCCTGAACCGCGGATCTTTAGGCTCGCCGCGCCGAGTCGAGTGCGTTGGAGTGAAACGAATCGAGACGACAAACACCGCCCCTGCGGACGGGTTCTGGGTTCGATTCGCGCGAACCGTCAAATGTATTGTCAGCCTGCGTGATCGTCAACGGGGGAAGTATCGTTTCCGCGCTGAGTTACGGCCTTCGCGAGAGCCACGATCCGCTCCACTTGTTCAGGCTGCGTGAGGTAGGTCGTGTCGATCAGCACCGCGTCCTTGGCTTGAACCGTCTGTGTCGCGTCCTGGGCGTCGCGATGAACGAGGCGGTCGGTCTCTTCGGCGATCTCGGCGTCCGTTGGGCGTCGACCCATCTGCTGGGTGAGCCGCCGCCGCGCCCGCTCCCACGGATCGGCGATCAGAAACACCTTGAGCGTCGCGTTGGGAAAGACCGTCGTGCCCATGTCGCGTCCATCGACGACGATGTCGTGGCGCGTTGCGGCCTCCTGCACCAGCGCGTTTACCCAGGCGCGCACCCGCGGCATCTGCGCCACGCGCGACACGTGGCGCGTGACCTCCGCCCCTCGGATCTCCGATTCGACGTCGACGCCGCCGATGCACGGCGCGAACGACGTGCTCCGCGGGCTCAGGGTGACGTTCTCGGCCGCGCGCAACACCAGGTCCTCGGTCCATTCCGCGGGAGCCACGGCGCTCCGAATGGCGGCTGCCGTGGCAGCGCGGTACAGCGCGCCCGAATCGACATGCCGAAAGCCGAGCACTGACGCGACCCACTGCGCGGTGGATGACTTGCCGGACGCCGCGGGCCCGTCGATCGCAATGACGATTCGCGCCGCGCCTGACGCCTGCGGGCTCACGCGGTTACCCGTTCGAGGTCCGACCAGAATCCGGGATAGGAGACCGAGACGCAGTCCGGATCATCGACCGTGATCCGATTCCCGGAGAGCGCACCGAGGACGCCAAACGCCATTGCCAGACGATGATCGCCATGGGTCTGCACCGCGCCGCCTAACGCTCGCTTGCCCCCGCCTCCTCGGACGAGCAGGCCGTCCGGAAGCTCGTCCGCGTCCGCGCCCACGACGCGCAGATTGTGCACGACGGCGGCGATGCGGTCGCTCTCCTTGACCCGCAGCTCGCTCGCGCCTCGGATCTCGGTAACGCCGTTCGCCAACGCGCCGAGACACGCGAGCATCGGCAACTCGTCGATCATCGCCGGCACCTGTTCGCCGCGGACTTCCACGCCCTCGAGGCCACGCGGCGCGACGGTAATGGTCCCCACCGGCTCGCCGCATTCGTCGCGATGAACGTCCCACGCGACGTCCGCCCCCATGTCGCGCAGGATGCGGAAGAAGCCCAATCGCGTCGGATTCAGCGCAACGTCGGTCAGCTCGAGTGGCCCACCGTCGCGGACGCCACCCGCGGCGGCCAGCGCGGCGAAAAATGCGGCCGATGATGGGTCCGCCGGGACGTCGATCTGGAACGGCAGGAGCTCCGGCGCGGGCTCGAGTGACGCCTCGAGACCTATCGACCGCAGCTCGATGCCCAATGCGGCCAGCATCCGCTCGGTGTGATCCCGGGATCGCACCGGTTCCCGCACCGTCACGCGCACACGGCCAACCAGGCCGGCGAGCAGAATCGCGCTCTTGACCTGCGCGCTGGCCGTTGGACTGTCGAAGTCGATCGACTGGAGTCGTCCGCCGGTGACAACCATTGGAAGGTGGTCTCCAGAATCGAACGCGAACCGCGCGCCCATCATCGTGAGCGGCCGCGCCACGCGACCCATCGGACGGCGGCTGAGGCTCGCGTCGCCAACGAGACGGCTCACAAAAGGACAGCCGCTCAGCACGCCGGACATGAGCCGCGCCGTGGTGCCACTGTTCCCACAGTCCAGCGGCGTCTCCGCCGCCGCCAGGCCGGCCAGGCCGCGACCGTCCACGCGCATGTCGTCCGCGAGCTGCGGCACTCGACCGCCTAACGCCCGGAGCACACCGCCCGTCGAGCGCACGTCGGCCGACGGGAGGATGTTCCGGATGCGCGAGCGGCCACTCGCGAGCGCCGCGCAGATGAGCGCACGATGCGAGATCGACTTGTCGCCGGGCACTCTGACGGCGAGGCTGGCCGGGCGCGCGATCATCGCAGCCATTGCTCCAGCGCCGTCGCCAGATCGGTTTTCTCGTCTCGGTATTTCACGATGAGTGGCGTCTGAACTGACAACCCTTCCGCGCTGGCCCACGCGCCACGCACCGCGCGCGCGCCAGGCACGACGACGGCGCCCTCGGGAATTTCCAGTGGCCTGCCCGACTCGGCGCGGTACACCTGCTCGCGCACGAGGTCGTACACCGGCGTTCCCCGCGTCAGCACGACACCGGCACCCAGCACTGCGCGTGCGCGGACGACGGTGCCCTCGTATACGCCGCAGTTCCCGCCGACGATCGCATCGCTCTCGACGATGACGGGCGTCGCGTTGATCGGCTCGAGCACGCCGCCGATCTGTACGCCCGCGCTCAGATGCACCCGATCTCCGATCTGAGCACACGAGCCGACCAGCGCGTGCGAGTCGACCATCGTCCGTGCGCCGATGTACGCACCGACGTTGATGAACGCGGGGGGCATGCACACGACCCCCGGCGCCACGAACGCGCCGCGGCGAATCGACGTGCCACCGGGGACTACACGCACGCCATCCGCCAGCGTCAGGGCACGTGGCGGGATCGTGTGCTTGTCGAAAAACGTGGGCGGCCAGGCGGTGCCTGCGGCGCCGTTCGCGTCAGGCATCGAAACGACGCGACCAGCGCGAAACCCGAGGAGGATGCCGCGTTTCACCCACGGCACGGCGCGCCAGGTGCCGTCACGTTCGCGTTCCGCGGAGCGAATTTCGCCACGCTCGAGCAACGTCAACAGTTGCGCGACGACGGATTCGGCGTCGTCAGGCAGCGCCGCGCCGGGCGGCGTGGCCGCCAGGGTATCGATGCGCTCGGCAAGCGTTGCAAGCGAAGCTGTCGTCACGCGGAAATGGCTCCGGCCGCAACGAGGGCTGTCTCCAGCGGCGCGTGGTGGTGCTCGGCCAGCGGCACCAGGGGGAGGCGGAGATGGTTCTGGATCTTCCCCATCCTGGCCAGCGCCGCCTTCACGGGAATCGGGTTCGAGTCGATGAATGCCGCCTCGAACCACGGCGTTAGGCGCATCGCCAGCTGGCGCGCCGCGGGAAAGTCCCCGCTCGCGCACAGGTCGACGAGTCGCGCCATGAGCCGCGGCGTCGCGTTGCTGACGACGGAAATGACACCCTCACCGCCCGCAGCCATGATGGGCAGCGTGAGGGCGTCGTCGCCGGAAAGCACGGTGAACTCCGCTGGCCGCTCGCGAAGGATCGTGGTCACCTGCGCGAGATTGCCGGATGCTTCTTTGATCGCCACGATGCGCGGATGCTCGGCCAGTGTGAGCGTGGTTCGCGCCTCGATGTTGCTGGCCGTCCGTCCCGGCACGTTGTAGACGACGATGGGCAGCTCCACCGCATCGGCGATTGCGCGGAAGTGCGCGATGATGCCACGCTGGGGTGGTTTGTTGTAGGCGGGCGACACGTGGAGAAGGTGCGTCGCCCCGGCCGCCTGCATCTCCCGCGACAACGCGATGGCCCGCGCGGTGTCGTTCGTGCCGGCGCCGGCGACCACGGGGACGCGCCCTTCGGCGGTTTCGACCGTGATTTCGACGACACGCCGGTGTTCCGCCGCGGAAAGTGTCGCCGCCTCCCCCGTCGACCCGCACGGCACCAGAAAATGCACACCTTCGGCGATCTGCCACGCCACGAGGCGCCGAAGCGCCGCTTCATCGACGTCGCCTTGTGCGGTGAACGGCGTGACGAGCGCCGTCCCGCACCCGGTCAAAGCTCTGGGCATCAGTCAGTCTCCGATCCAAGATCGAGCACGTCTCGCATGGTGAACACGCCGCGGCGGCCGAGCACCCATTCTGCGGCGTGCAGAGCACCGTCCGCGAAAACCCGTCGATCGCGCGCGGTGTGCGTCAGCCGGATCTGCTCGAACGGCCCGTCGAACGACAGCTCGTGCGTGCCAGGGACGTGACCCGTGCGCATGCTGGTGATGGGGATGGATCGCGCGAGCTCCGATGACGCCGCGCGCTCGAGCGCGATCGCCGTTCCCGACGGCGCGTCCTTCTTCGCCGCATGGTGGGTCTCGACAATGTGCGCGTCGAACTGAGGCGCTCGACGCATCACACGCCCGGCCGCCGCCGCGAGCGCAAGGAACAGGTTGACGCCTACGGAAAAGTTGGGCGCGTGAACCAGCGCACCCTGCACATCGAGAACGCCTTTCGCGACCCGGTCGAGCTGATCGGCCCAACCGGTCGTGCCGGTGACGACGGGATACCCTGCGCGCGCCGCGGCCAGGATGTTCGCCGGCGCCGCGGCGGGCTCGGTAAACTCGATGACCACGTCGGTGTCGCCGAGCCGTTGACGCGTTAGGCCGCTACCCTGCTCGTTCTCTTTCATCCCGAGCACGGCCGCAACTGTCCAGCCGCGCTCGCGGGCGAGGTCGGCAACCGCCCGGCCCATCTTGCCGTCGCCAACGATTGCCACGCGAAGGACGCTCACCGACTCACCGGAAAGAATGATGAGTGGAGCCGTCGCATGGCTTCGAGCACCTGATCGCCATCCACGAGCAGCGTGAGGTTGATCCCGCCTGAGCTGAGCGAGACCATGTGCACCGTGACGTTGCCGAGCGCTGCGAGCGCCTGCGCCATCGTCGCCGTGCTGTCGCCCAACCCGGCGCCCACCAGCGCGACGATGCCGCGGTTCCGCTCGACCGAAACGTCGCCCAGCGCGGTCAACGCGCCCAACAACGCGTCGAGGTGGGTTGCATCGTCGATCGTCATGGACACGGAGACTTCGGACGTGGCCACGACGTCCACGGAAGTCCGGTTCTCGTCGAAGATCTCGAAGATGCGCCGCATGAAGCCGTGCGCGAGCAGCATGCGAGGGGTGCGGATGCGAATGAGCGCCACGTCGCGCTTTCCGGCGATCGCGCTCACCGGCCGACGCGGCGCGTCGAACGTGATGCGGGTTCCGCAGCCTTCGGGGCGGCGCGAGTTGTAGATGTATACCGGGATGCCGATCTTGACGGCCGGCGCGATGGTGCTTGGGTGCAGGACCTTTGCGCCGAACGAGGCAAGCTCCGACGCCTCGTCGAATCGGATCTGCTCGATCAGGCGTGCCCCGTCCACGACGCGCGGGTCGGCGGTCAACATCCCGTCGACGTCCGTCCAGATCTCGATGGCCTCGGCGCGAAGTGCGGCGCCGAACAGGGCGGCGCTGTAGTCGCTACCGCCGCGTCCGAGCGTCGTGGTGACGCCCGCAGCGGTCGCGCCGACGAAACCGCCGACCACCGGCGTGGTACCCGACGCCACGAGCGGCCGAACGATGCGCTGCGTCGCCTCGGCGATCAGCTCCGCCTGCGGCTCCGCGCGCGTGAACTGATCGTCGGTGATCATCACGTCACCGGCATCCACCAGTTGGGCGGGGATACCCCGCGCGCAGAGCACGGCCACGATGAGGTGCGATGAGAGCCGTTCGCCGATGGACGCGATGGCGTCGAGACTTCTCGGCGTCAAGTGCCCCAATACGGAGAGCGCTTCTGCCAGACTCGCGAGCTCGTCGAACATCGCGCTGAGATCTGCCGCGACCTCGGCACCGACGCCGCGATCGCCGAGCAGCTTCGATGCCTCCGCCAGGTGACGCTCACGAAGGCCTTCGACGCCGCGCAGCGCCCCGATGAGCTGTCCCTTCTCGGCTTGCTCCGCGATCGAGAGCAGCGTGTTGGTCGTGCCAGCGAGCGCCGAGACGACGACGAGCGGTTGGCGCGCCAGGCGTCCGCGCACGATGTCCGTCGCGCGTTCGATGGCTGCCGCGTCGCCGACGGACGTGCCACCGAACTTGACGACGATCATGCCGAGCCGACGACGCCGGTCGCGACGAGCAGCTCGGCGTTCAGGACCGAGCCGCCCGCGGCACCGCGGATGGTGTTGTGGCCTAACGCGACCAGGCGCAGGTCGAGCTGCGGGTCGCTCCGCACGCGTCCGACGACGACGGTCATCCCCGCCCCCAGCTCCACGTCGCGACGAGCCTGCGGTCGATCCAGCGCGTCGGTCACCACCAGCGCTCGCTCCGGCGCGCTGGGGAGGCCACGCACAGCCGCGTCGCCGCGCCATTCGCTGAGCACGCGAAGTGCGTCTTCGGGCGCCGCAGGCTCGTCGAGCTTGATGGACATACAGACCGTGTGCCCATGCTCGACCGGCACCCGGTTGGCGTGCGCGCTCACACGAAGCGGCGCGGGAACGAGCGCTCCCGCCTGAACGCAGCCGAGCATCTTCGGAATCTCGCGCTCGATCTTCGGCTCTTCCTCGCCAATGTACGGGATGACGTTACCGAGGATGTCGAGCGAGGCGACGCCCGGATACCCTGCTCCGGACACCGCCTGCATCGTGACCGCGAATACCTGACGTACTCCGAACGCCTCGTGCAGCGGCGCGAGCGCAATCGTGGCGACGGTGGCCGCGCAGTTCGCGTTCGTCACGATGCCACCCGACCAGCCTCGCGTGCGTCGCTGCTCCTCGAGCAACGCCAGATGACTCGCGTTCACCTCGGGAATCACCAGCGGAACGTCCGGATCCATTCGGAAGTTCTTCGCGTTGCTCAGCACGAGCGCGCCACGCCGTGCGAACGCGGGCTCGAGATCGCCGGCCGCTGCGGCATCGAGCGCCGAGAACACGATCGGTGCGCTGATCTCACCCGGGTCGCAGCGCAGGACGGGGCGATCGGCCAGCTCACCGGGAAGCTCCCCCTCGAGCCAGCGCGTCGCGTCGGCGTATCGCTTTCCGGCCGAGCGCTCGGAGGCCGCCAGCTCCGTCAGCTCGAACCACGGGTGATCGCGCAGACAGCGGATGAACGTTTGCCCGACAGCGCCCGTTGCGCCGAGGATGGCGACGGGAACGCGGCGGGCACGAGGCGCGGAAGCAGTCATGCGGTAAGGAGTGAGCGGACGAGGCGCTCGTAGGTATCGACACTCGCGCGCAGCTCGCGCACGTCGATGTGCTCGTTAGGTGTGTGGGCGACGTGGATGGATCCCGGGCCGAACAGGAGCGGAGTGCCCCAGCGTCCGAGCAGCGGGATGTCGCTCGTGTAGGCGACCGGGGCGACGTCGAACCCGGGCACCACATGAAAATGCTGCGCGGGAATGTAGGACCCGTACGTGATCTCGGCTCGGCCGGACGCCCACTGCTCGATCAGCGGCTTGACGGCCGCCACGTCGCCGACGAGACGGAACATGAGCTCCACCTCGCACTCGCCGGGGATGATGTTGGCCTCGGTACCGCCACGAATCGTCCCGATGTTCACGGTCGTGTCACCGAGTCTCGGATCGGTGGGCAGCGGAAGCGAGCGAATCGTCGGCAGAAGGTCGAGCATCGGCTCGATCGCGGAGCGCCCGAGATGCGGGTACGCGGAGTGCGCCTCGCGGCCGCGCGTCCTGACCGTTACGCGCAGCGATCCCTTTGCACCACTCGCCAGCCGGCTCTCCGTCGGCTCGCCATTGATCAGGAACCGACTCGTGGCCGGGAGATGATTGGCGGCACGTGCACCGTCGGAGCCCTTCTCTTCACCGACCACGAGCAGCAGATCGACGCGGTCCTCGCCGGACTCGGCCAGCCGATCCGCCGCCGCGAGCATGGCCGCGGCGATGCCCTTTGCGTCGCACGCGCCACGGCCGTAGAGCCGGTCGCCATCGAGCTTCGGCGCCACGTACGGGGGGACCGTATCGAGATGTGTGGACAGCGTGACACCGCCGCCGCTCCGCGAGGCCCACACGTTGCCTCGACCGGGTGTGACTTCCTGAACGGTCACGTTCCAGCCGCGGCTCACGAGCCGCCGCGACACGAAGTCGACGATCTTGCTTTCGCCGCCGGTCGGCGACTGGATGGAGAGCATCTCGGCGCAGAGCGCGACGACGTCGGTCATGCGCGTAAGCTATCCAGCCGGGTCCGGCATTGGGAGCATCGGCGCGCGGAGCGTGCACCATGCGCCGCGCGCCAATGTCTCGTGCGCGTGTACGCGCGTTACGGCCTTGGCGACTCTACGTTCGCGGTCGTTCGAGCTTCGGCGCCTGCCTCGACGCCGCGCACGTGCTCGACGAACATCTGCTGCGCGAGACGATTGGCGTCCCGAACGAACTGCTCGTGGTGACGCTCGCCCACGTCACCGATCTCCTGCAGCTGCGCATTGCCGAGCGTTCTGCCCGCCTCGCGGAACGTTGCGAAGGTATCCTGGGCTTGACGCGCCTCGACGATATCGCCCACGAGTCGAATGAAATCACTTTCGCGGGCAGCGTCGGCGAGGCTGCGGGCCGCTCCCATTGCCTTCCCGACGACGGTCTTGGTGACGCCTGCCTTGGCGTCGAGGGCCTGCTGATACTCCTCCAGCATTCGCTGATGCTCTCGCATCTGCGGAATGGCGCGTGAGCAGAGATCACGATAGCGAATGTCATCAGCCTGACGTTCGTGGTCTTCGAGGTTCTTGAGCAGCGTGCCGTGCTGCATCGCTGCGTTGCTGACTTGGCTCTTGAGGAAGTCGAGTCCTTTGTCCATGAGGCCTCTTGGATGGAGAGCCGGGAGCGGGTTGCAGGACGTGCGCCACGCCGTCCCGGGCGGGCCGCTTGTCTTCGCGTTAGGCGCCCACGGCCGAGGTCGTTGACGGCTCAGTCGTCCGCGTTGACCACCGCGCGGCGGAGGTCGAAGATCACTTGCGGCAGTTTAAGAGCGCGGGCGATGGCAATGTCTTCAATCGCGTCGAGCAACATCCGCTTGAGGCGGCGGCCATCCTCTGTGTTCGGAAGGGTGTCGAGCGTGCGGGCAAGCCCGTGCGCAGCCGAAATGAACTCCTCGAATGTCCCTGCGAAGGGGCCGTCAGGGGGAGTGGTCGGGCGCACCCTGAGGCCTGCGCCGGCCGCTTGCGAGGAGCCTCTGGAGTGCAGCATTGGGCGCGGCGGGTGCGGCACGGTGCCATCGACGACGTTGATTGTCGTGTCTCGCAGGAGTCGCGAATCGACCTCGAGAACGTCGGCGAGCCGCGCGCAGAGCGAGCTGGTCAGCTCGGACTTCCCGGTCATCACGCGCCAGAGTTGTTGGCGCGACGTCCCGGCGCGTTGGGCGAGGACTCTCTTGCTCATCCGGCGGTCCAGGCGCAGCAGCTCGAGGCGCTTTCCGAGCGCTGTCAGCTCTGGAGCGCCGGCAACGTTGAGCTCTGAGTTCTCGGCGTCGGTTGACATATGTTGCATCGAAGGGTAGCTTCTGGAACCGAAAGTATCCCGAAGCTGTGTTACATTTGTTGCTCAGTGTCGGTGGTCGCGTGATGAAAGTCAAGCAGAGGAGGAGCCGACCCAAGACCGGGGCCCAGCCTCGAAAAAGCACCAAGTCTCGCAGTGCAGGGCCGTCGCGGCGCGGACGACCCGTCGGACGAGGCAAGGCCCCTCAGCAAGAACCCGTTCGGGAGGTTCGCGTCAAACCGCTCGACCCTCGCGCCAAGTGCGGCGCGGGGACTTCGGTCGAGCACCTGTTTCGCGTCGACGAAACGGTCGATGGAGCGTTCCGCACGCACCTCGTCTTTTTCGACCGGCACGGATTGTACTGCGAGCATGGACGTAGCTGCCCGGCGGTCGAGGACGTGCGTCGGGCGAACCGGAAACTGGACTGGACCAGAAAGGTGGGATGAGAGCATGATCGCGAGACACGACGTACACACCGAGAAGGCCGACATCTGGTCGCGCCTCGCCGAACCGCTGCCTAACGGGGTCGTCTTCTGGCGGCAGGACGGCAAAGTCATCGCCCGCGACGGGAAGTACTTCGCACGATTCGTCGCGTACATCGAAGCCAACACGGCGCGGGAGCGGCTGGATGCCGTCGTGCCCGGCGAGTGGGACCTGACGTTGGAGCTGTTGCCTCCCCTGCCCGGTATCGACGACGCGGCCGACGGGGGGTCATGCTCCTTCAAGGCACGTCTCCAGATCCTCGGCGTCATCCGCGAGGACGTCGGCACGGGCCGGGACTACAAAGCGGCCGCAACCGATGCGTTCAAGCGTGCGGCGGTCCGGTTCGGGATCGCACACGAGCTGTACGGCTACGAGCAGAACTGGGTACCGATGGATGGCGACGGACGTAACGCCAAGCCGTTGGAGGACCCGGGCGTCGTGTATGCGCGGCGGTTCGGGCCGACGAACGGCGCGAGTCTCCCGGCGGAGCCCGTCGCGGCCGACACCTCGTCGCACGTCGCCGATGCGCCGGCGCGCCCACAGGGTTCGGCAAAACGCGCCCGCCAGAGCGCGGCGGCGACCGCCAAGGAAGCGACTCCCGTCGAGGTGCCGGCGGACGCCGTGGTGCTCGAGACCGCGGGCACGCCAACGTGCCCCAAGTGTGGCGGCCGCATGTGGGACAACCGGCTCTCCAAGCGCAATCCGAAAGCGCCGGACTTCAAGTGTCGCGATCGTTCGTGCGATGGCGTGATCTGGCCGGCCCGACCTGGCGTGACCGCCAGCCCTCAGGCGGCGAAGCCCGCGGACGCGGTTGCGTCCACGGACACGCTCGACGCTTCGCCGTTAGGCATGTCGCTCGACGACATTCCCTTCTGAGATCGAGGGCGAGCTCGATCACGTGGGAAACGAAGGGCGCCGCGAGGCGCCCTTCGTGCGTCCGCCGATGATGATGGGGACTACGATCCCGCAGGCACGAATCCGTCGACGAGCACACCAAAGCCCTCTGTCGCGGCGAGGCGCAAGGGGAGAAACTCCTGGTATGCCGGGGAGTTGTACCAGGCCAGCGCGGTGTCGCGGGAGTCGAACTTGATCACGATTGTCCTCGGCCCAGGTGCGTTCCCCTCCACCGCGTGCGCGTGCTCATCGAAGACAACGAGCTCGGGATGGTAGGGCGCCATCGTCACGAGCGCCTGCGACAGGTACGCTTGCATCTTTTCCGCATCAAGGATGCGGTTGTGCCACAGAAAGTAAGCTGCCATGGGTTCCTCCTTTTCAGATGGCGTCCGCGGGTTCCGATGCTTCGCGGCCAGCGGCAACGCCTGGAGTTGGTGAAAGCGGCTGTTCATCGCTTCACCTTGTATGGCGGCAAACCACCTCTCGATTTTTCATCGTAGCCAACCACGGGGATGTGGATAACGCCGGGTTGACTCGAAGTGCACGGCGGTAAGCTGCTGTCGTGCGAGTGCCGGGACCGGGACTCGAACCCGGATGGGGTTACCCCCACAAGATTTTAAGTCTCGCGCGTCTACCGATTTCGCCACCCCGGCCGGGTGCGGCCCTGTGCCGCCGCCGCTGTTGAGCATACGGCGTGACGCCGACAAAAGAAAAGGGAGCGGCCCCGTGCCGCTCCCGTCTTCTACAGCGATGACTCTCACCACCGTCTGGCTCCAGCGGATCGAGAGCGGGAAACGGGACTCGAACCCGCGACCCCAACCTTGGCAAGGTTGTGCTCTACCAACTGAGCTATTCCCGCGTGCGAACTAGTATAACGCCCGCCGCGGACGAGCGACAAGCGACGTCATGGCATGACGCCGAGCGCATGCACCGCGTACCAGAGCGTGTGTGCCAGCAGCCCCGCAACGGACGCGTCGCCGCCATTCGCCTGCGCGCGCCCGCTGTCGTCGATCTGCTCGGCAGCAAAACCATCGTCCAGCGGAGCACGACGGACCCATTGCATCACATCCGCCGCCTCCGGGCCAAGCAGCCGAGCGCATTGCTGCACGAGAAAACGATGGTCTTTCGAAGCCGCTCGGACCGTGCGGCGATAGGTGGACTCGTTGCGATCGACGACGTCGTAGACCGGAAGCCAGTACACCGATGCGAGCGGGTCATCGTCCATCACGGCGTTGCCGTTCAGATCGATCGCTGACGCGTACGTCGTCTTCCCTTCCCGGTCGCGCGCAAAGTGGCGCTTGAGCGCAGCGCGCACCGCTTCGGGATCCTGTACGTCGCGCGCCGTCTGCTCGTCCAGCGTCCGACGAAAGACGTCGAGCGCCTGTGCCGCGACCGCGTTGCCGTGCAGGGTGTACGGCAGCGGCGCCGGATTTCCGCTCGGCGCCACCTCGGTCGAATAGAGCGGCACGCCGGAGTTGCGCCTGGCCGAGATGTCGTCGGACGCCAGGTAGAGCGTGTCGGCAAGCACTGGCTCCTCGACGATCTGGTCGTCGTTCGTCTCGCGAATGTACCGATCCACTGCCAAAGCGTACGACGCTGCACCCTCGAGGCAGAAGCCGGGCTCGAACAAGGTGCCATCGAGGTAGCGCACGCCGCTGCCCGGCGAATAGCCGTGCACCTCACACGCTCGGAGAATGAGCTCACGGGCGAGTGCGGAGTCGGCCAACTGCACCGCGGGGAGTGTCCACGTCAGCGATTCCCACTCGCGAAAGGTGACACCGCGACCATGCCAGGGTGTCCGCGTTCGAACCAGGTAGAAGTGCGCGTCGTCGAGTGCGCGGCCCACGCCGTAGAAGTAGGCGAGCAGCAGGTTCCGGTTGATGATTCGATCGAGCGCTTCGTGACCGGTCGTCTGCTCGAGCTCGCGCAACGCATCACGCGTCGCCGTGAGAAGCTCTCGCCACCCGCGACGCCGCATCACCGACACGGTTGCGTGTGCACCGTCCTGTTCGGGTCCGGCGGCGATGTAGAACGCAACGTCCGCGTGTTGGCCCGCAGCGATTCGCATGGTCCGCCGGATCGAATATTCTGCAGGCTCGCCGCGCGCTTCGACCTCGGCGCTCCCATCGCTTCCGATCGCCAGTGCGACGAGGCCCGGCAGCGCAGCACCTTTGAGCACCACGACGTCATCCGGCACATGCATCGCCACGTGCGCGTCTTCGAACGGGCGCGACGAGCGGACGCGCAGCTGGCGGTACCCGAGGGTTCCGTCGAGCGTGACCGCGAGGTCGATGTCGGCACGGCCACGATTCTCCACCGCGATCGCGTACACGACTCCCGCGGTGTCGGCGTCACGCCCGTACGGCGCAAAGACCGTCCCGCGAATCACGACGGATTCCGTACTGCAGGTGAACGTTGGCAGCCATTCCATGGCGCGTTCCCAGGCGAGGCCGCTTCGCGCAAGGGACACCGGAGTACCGTTCACGCTGAACCCGAGTCGGGCGAGCGGTTGCGCGTTCCCTTCCGCGAACGCGGGTCCACCGGCAAACTCCACGGCAGCCCTGGCTCCGCGGTGCAGCATCCCGAGCGCGTGCAGCGAGCCGTCGGCAGGGTGGATGCACGGTAACGCGAGCCAATGGTTGCCAGTTCGAAGCCAGGGGACGGAGGGGAGTGGCGTAGCGGACACGGCGTGGTGATGTTGAGGGGACGTTGTCACCCAGGCATCATAACGGGCCACGCCCGGGCGGGCGACCGCCGCATCGCCAGTCGTTCTTTCCGTCCGCCGCCACCTCCACCATCAACATCACTGCTTCACGACGTGCGATTACGCTCCACTCATCGCAGGATCCTGGTGTGCGCAGCGCTCTCGCTTGTTGCTATCATCCCGCGAAACGGCCACGCCCAGCGCGTGCTTGGCGCAGGCGACGATGCGACCGTGTTACCTGGCGGCGTGTTCCGCTGGACGGTGCAGGTGGGTTGGTCGGCGTACAACGAGGTGTACACGCCCGGCGGTCCGCTGGAACGACTCGCCGCGCGCTTCTCGAGTGACTCGCTCGGCGCAGCGCAGCTCGAGCTGCTCCGACCCCTTCGCACGTCACTGCGCGACCTCGCGCAACTGCCGGACGCCGACGTCACTCTCGGTCCGATGCGCACGGACTTCACGGCGCGGGTCACTCGGAGCGAGTTCGCACTCGATGTCGGGTTGACGTCGCGCCTCATGCTCACGGCGCGCGTCCCCTACGAGCACAACATCTCCGAGGTGGTGGTCGATGTGAATCCGCGGAATGAGCTGAGGAATCCCGCGAACATCGGCCCCAACCCGGCGTTCATCCAGGGTCAGGGACTTGCGGCGACGGCACAGAACAAGCGCCTTGTCGACTCGCTGGTGAACGCGTCCGACATCGTGCTCGCGCGACTCAACGCGTGCGCGGGCGGGAGCACCGATCCCGTGTGCACCGATCAGGCTCGCGCCCGAGCCCTCGCGAACGAAGCACGCGCCTTCGCGGCGGGCATCGCCACGACATACGGCACCGGCGACGACACCGCGAAGGGCAATGCGTTCGTTCCGATGAGAAACAGCGCGTTTCAGAGCTCGATCGTGGGGCGCGTAGCCGCGATCAATGCGTCGTTCAAGACGTACATCGCGAACCTCGGCACGTGGGAGGATCCGGTAGCGGCTGGCGCACCAATCAGCTCGGTTCAGGCGACGACATATCTCAGTGATTCACTGCAGATCGCGCCACTCGGCCTGGTCGAACGCAGTCACATCGGTGACATCGAGCTCGGTGCGAAGGTGCTGCTGCTCGACACGTTCGGCAGCGGCCCCGCTGCTCGCGCGCACCGGAAAGGATTCGGCATACGCGTTGCCGCCGGCGCGCTCGCGCGGCTGGGCACGGGGCAGCTGGAACGGCCGGACGACATCTTCGACATCGGAACGGGAGACGCGCAAAGCGACTTCGAGGGCAACGGTGCGGTCGACTTCGTCTTCGGCCGACGATTCTGGGCGTCGGTGGTAGGCCGATACGGCGCGCAGCTGGTCGACCAACGGACGTTTCGCATTCCGGACGTCGCGCGGAATCCGTTCGTCATGAAGTACCGCGAGCAGATCGTGTCGCGGGACCTTGGCGACTACATCGAGCTCGAGGCGTCGCCACGCTGGGTCTACAACGATTACCTGGCGCTCTCGGCGAACTATCTGTATCGGCGGAAGGGCGAGGACAAGTACACGGGCACGTTCACGACCGAGGACCCGAGCGGCCAGCCGATCACGCTGGATGCGAGCATTCTGGGTGTGGGCACCGAGCAGAAGGAACAGCGCATCGGCGGCGGCGCGAGCTTTTCCACGCTGCGCGCCTACGATCGAGGCAGGTCACGCATCCCGATCGAGATACAGTTCTCACATTGGCAGTCGATCAGCGGCTCGGGCTACGCGCCGAAGCAGTTCACGACGCAACTCCAGGTACGCTACTACACGCGCGTGTTCGGCGCTCCGATGCGACCACCCCGAACGGGGTCGTCGTCGAGCCGGTGACCGCCTAACGCTTCCTGGACCGTCGCGGTGACCGGGCTGGTTCGGGAACGGCCGCGGTAGCGAGAAGCTCTCGCGCGTGCGCCTGGCTCACCGCGCTTTCCGGGTCTCCGCCGAGCATCCGCGCGATCTCGAGGACGCGCTCGTCGCCCTCGAGCACGCGCGTGTCGGCGGTGGTGACGCCTTCGCGAGCGCCCTTGGCGACCAGGATGTGGTGGTGGGCCCGCGCCGCGATCTGCGGAAGGTGCGAGATCGCGAACACCTGATGGTGTGCGGCGACGCGGCGCATCGTCTCGCCAACCTGCAAGCCGACCCGGCCGCCGATACCGGCGTCCACCTCATCGAACACCAGCGTGGGCACGTGATCGAGGCGCGCCAGGATCGTCTTGAGCGCGAGCATGACGCGCGACAGCTCGCCGCCTGACGCGACGCGCGCCAGCGGTCGCGCATCGTGGCCGACGTTCAGCGCAACCCGGAACTCGACGTCCTCGGCGCCGGCGGCGCCGATCTCGGCCCGCGACGTCAGCGCGGCCGAGAACCGACCGTCGGGAATGCCGAGGTCCGGAAGCACCTGATCGACGGCTCTGGCGAGGCGGTCCGCTGCCGCGACGCGCAGGGCGGACAGGTTGGCGGCGGCATCGGCCAGGTGTGCCGCGGCCGCGTGCTCGCGTTCGGTGAGCTGCCGGATGTCGAACGCGGCGGAATCCACCAGGTCGAGCTCCGCGCGCGCGCGCTGGGCCGTCTCGAGCACGTCGCCGAGCGCCGGGCCGTACTTCTTCGTTAGGCGGAAAATGAGGTCACGGCGCCGCTCGACCTCGGCGAGGCGCTCCGGATCGAGCTCGATGCCTTCCTCGTACGCGACGATCTCTCGCGACAGTTCCTCGAGCCCGTAGAATGCGGCGTCGAACGTTTCCTGGAGGCGTGCGAGCGACGGGTCGATGCGCTGGATACTGGCGAGAGCGCGCTGCACGGCGGCGAGTCGCTGCAGCACGGCGTCCTCGTCGCCGTCGAGGATGCTGGTCATGCCCTGTGCGAGCGAACGGAGCTCCTCGGCATGCTCGAGGCGACTCGCTTCTTCGGCCAGGCGTTCCTCCTCACCCGGGACGAGGCGAGCGGCGTCGATCTCCTGCGTGACGTGGCGGAGATAATCGGCTCGCCGTTCGGCGTCCGCCCGGCGAGACTCGAGCGACTGAATGTCGCGGCGGACGGCGACCAGCGCCTCGTGTGCCGCACGAACGCGGCTTGCCTGCTCCGTCGCACCGCCGAAGGCGTCGAGGATCTGGCGCTGCGCATCGACGTCGAGGAGCGTTTGCGCCTCGTGCTGTCCGTGCAAATTCACGAGCAGCCGCCCGATCTCGGCAAGCACGCCGGCGGTGACCGTCGTTCCGTTGACCCATGCTCGCGCGCGACCGTTCGCGCTCACCTCGCGCCGGAGGACGACCGTGTCGTTCTCGACATCAATGCCGCGGTCGTCGAGAACGGTCGACGCGGTCGCGTGACCAGCCACGTCGAAGACGCCTTCGACGACGGCGCGGTCGGCGCCGGTTCGGATAAGGTCGCCGCTCGCGCGTTCACCGAGAAGCAGTCCCAGAGCCCCAACGATGATCGACTTCCCTGCTCCCGTTTCTCCGGACAGCACGTTGAAGCCGGGAGCCAGCGGCAGCGTCAGGGATTCGATGATCGCGAAATTCCTGATTCGCAGCTCGGTCAGCATTTCGGTCTGTCGTCGCGGTCGGCGAGTCCGCCCCAGCCGAGCTTCCGCGTTAGGACGGAGAAGAACGTGGAGCCGGGGAACCGCACGATGAGCGCGTGCCGGTCGGCACGTCGAACGATGAGGGTCTCGCCAACGGAAAACGTGGTCCCGACCTGACCGTCCACCGTCACCAGAAGCTCGTCGGGGCCATCATCGGTATGCACGCTGAGCTCCGCGTCCGCCGCCAGAACGAGCGGCCGTATCCCGAGGGTGTGCGGCGATATCGGCGTCAGGACGATCGATTCGAGTGTCGGCACGACAACCGGTCCGCCCGCGGAGAGGCTGTAAGCGGTGGACCCGGTTGGCGTCGAGAACACAATGCCGTCGGCCGCGTACGAGCCAACGGGATCGCCGTTGGCGGATACGCTCAGGTGAAGGACCCGCGCGAAGCCGCCTTTGTGCAGGACGACATCGTTGAGTGCGAACCATCGCTTCCGGCTGTTGCCGCTGCGGTCCAACGCGCGCGCCTCGAGCTGCATGCGCCGCTCCGCCAGATAGTCGCCGGCGGCCAAGCGGCGGAGCGCGAGCTCGGTTTCGTCGCGGCCGCAGCTCGTGAGGAAGCCGAGTCGCCCGAGATTGATCCCGAGGATTGGGACGGGCCGGCCGCGAAGCAGTCGTGCGCCGCGCAGCAGTGTTCCATCTCCGCCGAGCGTGAGCAGGGCGTCGATCTCCGTGTCCGCCTCCAGTCGTCCAGCACCGGGGGCGACGTCGAGCAGATCCGGCTCGAAGATGGGCTCCAGGCCGAGCTCACCCGCGAATCGGAACACCGTGCTCAGAATCTCGACGAGGCCGTCGTACCCGCGGTGGCCTACGACTCCGAGGCGGATCACCCGGTGAGCGCCTCGCTTTCGTGAAGGGCGCGAACCCGCGCGGCGATCCCGAGTGCGTCCAGGCCGCACGATGCGAGTTGCCGCGCGCGCGACGCCGCGTACACGATCCGGTCGGGCACGCCGTGCACGGCGACGCGCACGTCGGGGTCGAGCCGCTGGACGACCGACGCCATGTACGCGCCGAAGCCGTTCACCACCGTGCCCTCCTCCACGACGAGCAGCTTGCGGTGCTCCGACATGACGGCGGCGAGCGTGAGCTCGTCAAACGGCTTCAGGAAGCGGCAGTTGACGACGCTGACGTCGAGGCCCTCCGCGGCCAGCGCCGCCGCCGCCTCGACGGCCGGGAGCACCATCGTGCCCACGGCGAGGATCGCCACCTCCGCGCCACCCGGTACGCGCCTAACGACATCCCACGTGCCGAACGGGACGGCCGGGACGTCGGCCACCGGCGGCACCGGCGCGGGGACCGGAGCGCGAGGGTATCGTATCGCGAACGGCCCGGCATCGTGCGCGAGGCCCGTGCGAAGCAACGCCAGCATCTCGGCTCCGTCCTTCGGCGCGACGACGGTCATGCCGGGCACGGCGAGCATGTAGGCGATGTCGTACAGCCCCATGTGGGTCTCACCGTCCTCTCCGACGAGCCCAGCCCGGTCCATGCAGAAGACAACGGGCAGGTGCTGCAGCGCGACGTCGTGGATGATGTTGTCGTACGCCCGCTGGAGGAACGTCGAGTAGATGGCGACGACGGGCCGGATGCCGCGCGTGGCGAGGCCCGCCGCGAACGTCACCGCATGGCCTTCCGCGATACCGACGTCGAAGAACCGCTTGGGATGCGCTTTCGCGACGGCGCTGGTGCCGGTGCCGCTGGGCATGGCGGCCGTGATGCACACGACGTCCTCGCGCGTCTGCATCAGCGCCGCCAGCCCTTCGCCAAAGACCTTCGTGTACTGCGGGTTCCCCGCCGCGGCCGTGATCTGGTTGCCGGTCGCCGGGTCGTGGCCCGGAGGCAGAGCATGCCACTTCTCCGCGGCCCCCGCGCCCCGTTCCCCCGCCGGGAAGCCCTTTCCCTTCTGGGTAATGACGTGGACCAGGCGCGGCCCCGTCATGGGTCGCACGGCGCCTAACGTGTCGATCAGCGCGTCGAGGTCGTGGCCATCGATCGGGCCGAAGTAGCGAAACCCGAGCTCCTCGAACAGGACACCAGGGGTGAGAAACGCCTTGACGCTCTCTTCCCACTTGCGTACCAGGCCGCCGGCGGCGGCGAGCACACCCGGGCCGTGGTCCTTCAGGTGGTCCGCCACCTCGCCGATCTTGGAGCGCAGGCGGTTGTACAGCGGATTGCGCTGCACGGAGTTCAGGTACTTGGACATCGCGCCGACGTTAGGCGCGATCGACATCTCGTTGTCGTTGAGCACGACGATGATGTCGCGATCCGCAGCGCCCGCATTGTTCAATCCCTCGTACGCCAGACCGGACGTGAGCGCGCCGTCGCCGAGCACGGCAACGACCTTGAATCTCTCGCCCTTGAGGTCGCGACCCGCGGCGACGCCAAGCGCCGCCGAGATGGCCGTGGCGGCATGTCCCGCCCCGAACACGTCGTATTCACTCTCGGCGCGCTTGAGGAACCCGGAGATTCCCCCCTCCTGGCGCAGCGTATCGAGGCGGGCGTTGCGGCCGGTGAGGATCTTGTGCGGATAGCCCTGATGGCCCACGTCCCAAACGACCTGGTCGACCGGCGTATCGAACACGTAATGCAGCGCGATCGTGAGCTCGACGACACCGAGCCCCGCCCCGATGTGGCCGCCGGTTCGCGAGCACACGTCGATGAGACGCGCCCGCATCTCGCCGGCAAGCGCCGCCAGCTCGTCGCGGTTGAGGCGCTTCAGATCGGCGGTCGAGCTCAGGGTATCGAGTAGAATCATGTCTGGTCGAAGGTGGCGAGGCGCACCCGGATCACCCATCACGACGGGCGTGCGACGACGTACTGGGCAATCGAATCGAGTGCCGGGGTGAGGATACTCGCATCACGAAGTGCGCCGGTCGCGTCGGCGATGAGCGAGGCCGCGCGCCGGGTTGCGCCGGCGGTTCCGAGCAGCGCGGGATACGTGCTCTTCCCGAGCGCCGCATCACGGCCTGCCGTCTTGCCAAGTACGTCGGTCGTGGCCGTCACGTCGAGGACATCATCCATGATCTGAAAGGCAAGGCCGATCGCCGATCCATAGCGCTCGACCGCCTCGAGCTCACGATCCGTAGCCCGCGCGCCGCGGGCGCCCACCCGCGCCGCGGCCACTATCAGCGCACCGGTTTTCGCGCGGTGCACGCGCTCCAGCTCGTCGAGCGGCAGCGAAACGCCCTCGGCCTCGAGGTCGAGGAGCTGTCCGCCGATCATTCCCCCCGCCCCGGCCGCTCGCATGAGTTCCCGAACAATGTCCGCCGCGGCGGTCGACGGCAACCCGAGCGCGAGCGCTCCGCGATAGGCACACCGCGCCGCGAGCGGCACCATTGCCAGCCCCGCGCAGGCCGCGACGGGTACGCCGAACACCCGATGCACCGTCGGCCGTCCGCGCCTGACGTCATCGTCGTCCATGCACGGGAGGTCATCGTGCACGAGCGAGTAGGCGTGTATCACCTCGACGGCCGAGGCGAGAACGCGGCAGTCTCCGGTACCGCCAACGGCCTCGTAGGCGGCTGCGACGAGCATCGCCCGCAGCCGTTTGCCGCCGCCCAACAGGCTGTAACGGATCGCCTCGGCCACCTGGGGTTGAATGCTTCCGAGCTCGGTGGCGCAGAACTCGGCGAGTGTGTCGTCGATCGCGCGGCGATCGACCGCGAGACTCAACGCCGCGATGTCAGTCACGCAGATCGTCGACGCGAAACAGCCCGTCGGCGGCTTCGTTGAGCTGCTTGAGCCGCGCCTCGGCCTGCGTGAGGAACGCCGATGCCGCTCTGAGCTCGGCGACGCCTTCCTCGAACAGCGCGAGGGCCGTGTCGAGGTCCAGCTCCTCGTCCTCGAGGCGCGACGCGATGGCCTCCAGTCGCTCCATGCTGGACTCGAACGTCACGCCGTCGCCTCCGCCGTGTTCCCCGGCGCCGTGAGCTGCTCGTTAGGCACCACGCGTTCGACCGTCGCGGCCGCCGTGCCGTCGCGCAGCACCACCTCGACCTGCGCGCCCGCCCGCAGGCTGGCGACCGATCGCACCGTGCCCCCGTCGTCCGTCCTGACGATGGCATACCCGCGATCCAGCGTCGCGAGTGGGCTGAGGGCGTGCAGCCGTGCGGCCGACGACTCGAGCTCGAGACGACGCCGCTCGACTCGCCGCACCGCGCCGCGAGCGATGTCGCGGGCAAGGTCAGCCGCGGAGGTCCGGGCCCGCGCCACGCGCTCCGACGCGAGCGCGCTCAGCGTCGCGGCCGACATGCGAAGCCGTTCGCGAAGCTCCGACTGCACCGGCACGGCGGCTTCCGCGGCGGCCGACGGCGTGGGCGCGCGGAGGTCGGCGACCAGATCGCAGATGGACATGTCGATCTCGTGGCCGACAGCCGAGATGGTCGGGACGGGACATGTCGCGAGCGCGCGGGCCACGCGCTCGTCATTGAACGCCCAGAGGTCCTCGCGCGCGCCGCCGCCGCGCCCGATGATGACGAGATCGGCATCACCCCAGCGCGCGACCTGGTCGAGCGCGAAGCACAGCGACTCGGGCGCCGAGTCTCCCTGGACTGCCGCCGGAACGAGGACGACCTCGACGGACGGGCATCGACGCTGCACGACGGCGAAGATGTCGCGGAGCGCCGCCCCATCGCGGCTCGTAATGACCGCGACTCGGCGCGGATACCGAGGGAGCATGCGCTTCCGTGC
Organism: Gemmatimonadaceae bacterium; assembly: GCA_036274195.1. GTDB lineage: Bacteria > Gemmatimonadota > Gemmatimonadetes > Gemmatimonadales > Gemmatimonadaceae > JAJKIV01. The sequence continues at coordinate 25,909 of DASUGD010000354.1, forward strand.
GGGATCGAGCAGGCCATCTGCCTGCAGGCGAGCGCGCGTGAGCTCGAGCGCCTTGCGCCACAGCCCGTCACCCTCGGCTTCCATCCGCGTGACCGAGAGCTGCATCTCCCCGCGCGCGGGGTAGACCGTGAGCCGGCCTAACGCGACGATCTGCATGCCGTCGTCGGGTGGCGCCGGAATGCGGCGGCGCTCGCGCGACCAGGCCACACACTTGAGCTGCGCGTCCTCGCCACGCAGGGAGAAGTACCAGTGGCCGTTGCGATGCGCCTTGAAGTCGGAGACCTCGCCGCGCACCCAGAGCGGCATGAACGCGCCCTCGAGCACATCGCGCGCGGTGGCGGTCAGCGCCATCACCGAGACGGCAGATCCCGGCGTGGCGCCCGGGACCGCTTCCTCGACGTAGACGGCCCGCCGTGGCGCTTCGGCGACGTCGCCGCCGTTCTGCGCGTTGCGCGGGGGCGGTGGCGGAACGGCGCGCGCCGCCCGGGACGCGGGCCGCGACTCCGCCCGCGCCGGCGGAGGTTCCGCCGCGAACAGCTCCAGCGCGCCTAACGATGGCGAGGGCGGGCCCCCGCGGCGGCGCGCCGTCACACGCCGGCGATCTGCGCCGCCGCGCGGACAGTGTTCTTCATGAGCATGGCGATCGTCATCGGACCCACACCGCCGGGCACCGGAGTGATGAGCGACGCGACCTCGCGGGCCGACGCGAACTCCACGTCGCCCACGATGCGATAGCCCTTGGGCACGGTAGCGTCATTCACGCGATTGATGCCGACGTCGATCACGACCGCCCCCGGCTTGATCATGTCGCCGGTGATCATCTCCGGCTTCCCGATGGCCGCCACGACGATGTCCGCGCGGCGGATATGTCCCGCAAGATTGACGGTCCGGCTATGACAGACCGTCACCGTTGCGTTGCCACCAGGCGCATCCTGCATCAGCAACGCGGCCATCGGCTTCCCCACAATGTTGCTCCGCCCGATGATCACGGCGTCCTTGCCCCGCGTTTCCACGCCGCTCCGGACGAGGAGCTCGATCGCTCCGGCGGGCGTGCACGGAACGAAGCCATCGCGCTCACCGATGTTGAGCTTCCCGACATTCACCGGGTGAAAGCCGTCGACATCCTTCTCCGGACGAATGCGGCGAATGACCTTGTCGGCCGACATGTGACGCGGCAACGGCATCTGCACCAGAATGCCGTGCACGTTCGGATCCGCGTTCAACCGATCGACCTGCGCGAGCAGCGCCTCCTCGCTCGTCTCCGCCGGCAGGCGAATCGTTTCGCCGCGCATTCCGGCCTCCTCGCACGCCTTCCCCTTCGAGCGCACGTACACCGCGCTCGCAGGATCGTCACCCACGAGGACGACCGACAGGCCTGGTGTGATGCCCAGCGCCCTGAGGCGCTCGACTTCCGCCGCGACGTCGCGCCGCACGAGACGCGCGATGGCGGTACCATCGATCAGCCGCGCGCCGTGCGTGGTGTCCCGACCCTCGCCCGCTGTGCTGCCAGTCGATGCTGTGTGTGCTTCAGCGCGCAAAATCCACCGCCCGCGTTTCGCGAATGACTACGACCTTGATCTGCCCCGGGTACTGCAATTCCGCCTCGATTCTCCGTGCAATCTCCTCCGACAACGACGCCATGCGCACGTCATCGACGTCGTCCGGGGTCACGAGCACGCGAATCTCTCGGCCCGCCTGAATGGCGAACACCTTGTCGACGCCGCGGTAGCTCGACGCAATGCGCTCCAGTCCCTCGAGCCGTTTCACGTACGTCTCGAACGCCTCACGGCGGGCTCCCGGACGCGAGCCGGAGATCGCGTCGGCAGCCTGAACCAGCACGGACACCTCGCTCTCGTGCGGCACGTCGTCGTGGTGTGCCGCGATGCAATTCACCACGAGCGGATGCTCACCATACTTCGTCGCGACCTCGACGCCAAGCTGGACGTGCGTGCCCTCATGCTCGTGCGTGAGCACCTTGCCAACGTCGTGCAGGAGTGCGCCACGCTTGGCCATTGCCACGTCGAGGCCGAGCTCCGCCGCCATGATGCCGGCGAGGAACGAAACCTCCTTGGAGTGCGCCAGAATGTTCTGGCCGTAGCTCGTGCGCCACTTCATGCGGCCAATCAGCTTGATGAGCTCGGGGTGCAACCCGGTTATTCCGGTCTCGTAGGCTGCCTGTTCGCCAGTCTCGATGATCCCGGCGTCGACCTCGCGTCGCGCCTTGTTGACGACCTCCTCGATGCGACCCGGGTGAATGCGCCCGTCCGACACCAGCTTCTCGAGGGCGAGTCTCGCCACCTCGCGGCGCACGGGATCGAAACACGAGACGACGACGGTGTCCGGCGTGTCGTCGATGATGACGTCGACGCCAGTGGCCAGCTCGAACGCGCGAATGTTGCGGCCCTCGCGTCCGATGATGCGTCCCTTCATCTCGTCGTTGGGGAGGCTCACCGCCGACACCGCGATCTCGGCTGTCTGCTCGGCGGCGATGCGTTGAACGGCGAGGGCGACGATCTTCCGCGCCTCGCGCTCGGCGTTGCGGCGCGCCGTCTCCCGGATCTCGCGGAGCCGGTTGGCAGCGTCGGCCTCGGCTTCGGCCTCGAGCCGATGAATCAGCTCGGCTTTGGCCTGTTCGGCCGAAATTCCGGCGAGCGCCTCGAGACGTCGCTTTTCCTCGCCGACGAGCCGCTCGAGATCCTGCTCGCGTTCGGCGATCGTCTTTTCCTTGCGACCAAGCTCGCTGGCGCGCCGGCCGACCTCCTTCTCACGCTGCTCGAGCACATCGAACTTGCGATCCAGCATCGTCTCGCGGTCCTGAACCCGCTTCTCTTCCCGCTCGACTTCCTCTCGCCGCCGCCGCGCCTCCACCTCCCAGTCTTCGCGGAGCTTGATCAGCTCCTCCTTCCCGGAGATGAGTGCGCTCTTCCGGAGCGACTCCGCTTCGCGCTCGGCTTCGCCGACGATCCGCGTCGCCGTCTGTTCGGCCGTCGCTTTCGCAAGCAGCTGTGTCTCGCGCTCTGCACTTCGACCGGCGCGTCGGCCGAAAAAGAAAAACGCTGCGGAGGCGAGAACGACCAATACGCCAAGCGCAGCACTCAGTGCCGTGGAATTCATGTTGATCTATGCTCCACCTCGACTCGCGCCGAGGAGATGAGGGTAACCACTGCGAGTCGGGTCTCCCGTTACAGGGACTTTCCGAGCCGGCACCGGCGAAGGGCGCGGGCTGGGACGGTCTAACTGCAAAGGGTACTTGGACCTACAGCTCGACTGGTCGTCTGCGAGAAGCTACCGCGTGCTGCGCTCGCGCGCAATTGCGCTCCTAACGCGCGCTCAGCTTCCGGCAGCGGTGCGCTTTGCGGGCGGGAGCCACCGGCGCACTTCGGAGCTCAGCGCGTCCATTGACTCGTTGAGCTCATGCTGCGTGGCGCGCGCGCGGAAAAGCTCGTCGGTGATCTGAAGCGCCGCGAGAATCGCCGCGCGGCTCGACTCGACCACCGCGCCGCTATTCATGATGCCGCGAATCGTCCTGTCGACGTACGCCGCCACCTCGCGCGTGTGTTCAGGTGTCGCGTCGCTGCGGATCGTGAGCTCCTGACCCACGATCGACACTTTCACCGAGCTCCGCTTCTCGCTCATCGGTCGCTCCCGGCACGCTCGTGCTGCTGGCGCAGGAATCGGAGCTGGGCAACGACCTGGTTCGTTCTTTCGGTTGCCGCGGCGAGCCGTCGTTTCAGGTCGGCGTTCTCCTGTTCGACGACTGCCAGGCGCTCATGTGAGAACAGGTCGGTAGGGCCATTCGCGGCCTCGAGAGCCTTGAGGCGACCCTCGGCTGTGAGCGCGCGTTTGCGGAACCCGGCAAGCTCTTCGCCAAGGTTGTGCACGAGCTGCGCGAGCTCGTGAAACGACGCGAATTCAGGCCCTGCGCTGTCGGACACCGAGCTCTCCTTCGAGGGCGCGTAGAATCTTGTTCGTGCGACCTTCGATTTCCTTGTCGCGTAGAGTGCGCGTCGCATCGCGGAACGTCAATCGCCAGGCGAGGCTTCGAGTGTCAGGCGGCAGCCCGGGGCCGCGGAACTCGTCGAACAGCGTGAGCCGCTCGAGCAGCTCGCCGCCGTTACTCCGGATCACGCGCTCCACATCCGCGGCTCGAACCGCATCGGGCACGAGCAGCGCGAGGTCGATCGGCGCCGCGGGTGTGGACGGGAGCGGCTTGAACTGGACGTGTTTCGCCGGCGGTGGCGGTGGCGTTTGTCCATGAATCGACTTGCCTGGGGCGGCGACGTCTTCCGATGCGATCGGACCGAGATCCAGCTCGATCCCATACGCGGGTGCGGCCCACACAGGCGCGTCGAGCCGAAGCGCGCGAACGACACCGCGCGGAGCTCCATCGAGCTCGATCGACCACAACATTCCTCTTGCCTGCTCTTCCGCGTCGGCCGCGACGAGCGTCGGCTTTGCGGTCGGTAGCGCGACCTCGATCAAGCGCTCGGCGATCGCCCGCGCATCCCACTGGTCGTATCGGGGAGGCTTTGGCTCGGTGAAGTGCGGCGGGCGCCGGTCACCCATAATGAGAACGCCGACGCTCTTTCGCTCGAGGGGAAGCGCCGCACCCGAACGTGGTTCGAACACCGCGCCGATCTCGAACAGCCGCACGTTCCCTTCCATGTGGGACAAATTGAACTCGGCCCTGCTGCTGAGCGATTCGAGAATCGACCGGCGAAGATGCGCCTCGTTCTCCGCGAGCGGGTTGGCAACGCGAACGTGCGTGTCGTCGGCTCCGGCAACGAACGGCAGCGGGCGCACCTCGAACAGCCCTTCCGCCGCGAGCGCATCCTGCACCCTCGTCTCGAGGATGAAGTCAGGAGAATCCGGCACGTTGCCCACTCTGAAGCGGCGAAGCTCGTCGGAGAACGCATCGTATCCGTGAAGGCGCGCCACTTCCTCGACGACATCGATTTCGGCCGTGACGTCGCCACGCCACGTGGGTACGGTTACGCGGACTTCCTCGCTCCGATCGAGCATCTCCGTCCCCGGACGCACGTCGGCAGTGAACCCGACCGTCCGCAACAACTGCGTGATGCGTGACGCCGGGATCGGCTCGCCGAGCACCTGCTTCACCCGCGATGCGCGCACGAGCAGCTGTCGCGGCTCCACCGGGGACGGCGCGATATCCGCGGCCGACTCGGCCGCTCCGCCCGCGAGCGCGATGATGAGTGCGACCGCCTGCTGCAACCGCTCGGCTGCCGCCGCGGCGTCCGTGCCGCGCTCGAAGCGATAGCTGGCCTCCGTGGAAAGTGAGAGCGCCCGACGCATCGCACGCACTCGCTTCGGGTTGAACGCGGCGACTTCGAGGAAAATCTCGGTCGTGTCCGCCGTGACTTCGGAGTCTCGCCCACCCATGACTCCAGCAAGCGCCTGAGCGCGCTCCGCGTCGGCGATGACGCACATGCTCTCGTCGAGCGCGCGCTCCACGCCGTCGAGCGTGACCAGCTTTTCGCCTGGCCGCGCGCGTCTCACCACGACCGCTGGTCCAGCAAGCTTCATCGCGTCGAACGCGTGCATTGGCTGGCCAAAGCCAAGCAGCATGAAGTTCGTGATGTCGACGATGTTGTTGATGGACCGAACCCCAGCGCCCTCGAGTCGACGGGCCAGCCAATCCGGGCTCGGGCCGACGCGAACGCCTCGCACGACCGCACCGACGTATCTCGGACAACCGTCCACGTCCTCGATCGTCACGGAAATACCGCCGGTAACGGCGCGACGTGGGTCGGACTGAATCGCGACCGGCCTGTCTTCGAGAAGGGAGGCACCCTCGTGAAGGGCCCTCGCAACGTTCACCGGCTGCCCAAGCGCGGCCGCGACTTCTCGCGCCACACCGAGGTGCGACAGAAGGTCCGGCCGGTTCGCGCCCACGTCGATCACGATTCGAGAATCGGAAACCGACGGGAGTGCGGCGAGCAGCGGCGTGCCCGGTGGGACGTCCACGTCCAACTCCAGGATGCCGTCCTGCTCGTCGCCCAATCCTATCTCGCGCGCCGAGCACAGCATCCCGTTCGACACTGCTCCACGAATCTTTCGGCGCTCGATCGTGAACCCCGCCGGCATCTTCGTTCCGGTTTTCGCGAACGGGTAGAGCTTGCCGGCCCGAACGTTAGGCGCGCCGCACACCACGTCGAGCAGCTCGCCGGTGCCAGCATCGACTTTGGTCACCGAAAGGTGATCGCTGTCGGGATGCGGCGCGCATTCGACCACGCGGGCAACGACGAATTGGCGAAGGTCATCGCGCAGCGCTTCCACGGCATCGACCGTTGCCGCCCGCGAGGTGATCAGCTCTGCGAGCCGCGCCGGCGGGAGATCGACGTCGACGAAGTCCTTGAGCCAGTTATACGAGATGTTCATCGGGCGAGTTGTTCCAGAAAGCGTACGTCCGAATCGTAGAGAAGCCGGATGTCGGGAATGCCGTATCGGGACAGCGCGCTGCGCGCCGGGCCCATCCCGAACGCCCACCCGGTGTACCGTTCGCTGTCGATGCCCGCCGCCTCGAGCACAGCGGGATGGACCATCCCGCTGCCGAGGATCTCGATCCAGCCGGTACCCTTGCACGTGGCGCACCCCGAGCCGCCGCAGACGCCGCATTGTGCGTCCAGCTCGGCCGAAGGCTCCGTGAACGGGAAGAAGCTGGGCCGGAAACGGGTCCGCCCGGCACCGAAGAAGCGGCGCGCGAAGTGGTTCAGGGTCGCCTTGAGGTCCACGAAGCTGACGCCCTCGTCGACGGAGAGCCCTTCGATCTGCGAGAACATCGGCGCGTGCGACGGGTCGAAGAAATCGCGACGATAGACGTTCCCCGGCGCGAGGATTCGAATGGGCGGCGCCCAGCGCTGCATGGTTCGCACCTGTACGGGGGACGTGTGCGTGCGCAGGAGTGACCCCGGGCCGAGGTAGAGCGTGTCGTGAGCGTCCATGGCGGGATGGTCCGCCGGAAAATTCAACGCACCGAAGTTGTACCACTCGGTTTCGGCCTCGGGGCCTAACGCGACGGTGAACCCGAGCTCGCGGAAGATCTCCACGATCTCTCGAATGACGAGCGTCACGGGGTGGCGGCCGCCGAGCCAGCGATGGCGGCCGGGCATGGTCAGGTCGGCCGCCGCCTGTGCCCCTCGAGATGCGCCCGCCGCCTCGCGCCGCGCTAGCGCGTCCTCGAAGCCCTTGCGAACGCGATTCAGCGCGATGCCGGCGTCACGACGGCCATCTGGCGGCACGCTGGTGATCGACTTCTGCAGCTGGTCGAGCCGGGCGCGCCAGTCGCGCAGCTGGCCTTTCACCGCATCGACGCGTGTGGCGGGATCGATCTGCCCCAGCCGCTCCTCGAGCTCGCGCTCGAGCTGTGTCGCTTCGTCGAGGTATTCCTGAATGGTCACCGTCGGGAATCGGGAATAGGGAATCGGGAATCGTGCGGCTGGATGCGAGCGGCGGCAGCGGTGACGTTAGGTCACGCTGCC
>DASUGD010000355.1:0-22109 GCA_036274195.1 Gemmatimonadaceae bacterium
TCCTTGGTGCGTAGAATCGCTCCGTTGGGGGTCAGAGTCTTATTTCATCGTTTGAACGCACCACGTGGTGCGTTCAAACGATGAAATAAGACTCTGACCCCCAACGGAGCGATTCTACGCACCAAGGAGTCGTCGGCATGCCGCGACGGCCGATTCGACGAACGCGGTGACCTGCGACTGCTGATCGGACGCACCGACATAGTCGCTGGCCGGCAGCGCCGCACCTACCCAGCCCTTCGTGTGCCAGTGGCCCGAGCCGGCGAGGGGCGGCAGCGCCGTGACCGGCGGGTACGGATACGGTCCGACGTACCAGTACGGCTCCGCGTACGAGTCATCGCCGGGTGACTGACCGACCCCGATGGTCCGCCCGTTGATACCGAGTAGTTGGATCAGCGTCGCGATGTCGAAATGATGGGGCCAGGTTCGCACCGGTCCGGCGCCATCGGTCGCTCTTGCCAGCGCGCCAAGCAACCCGGCTGCGTTCGACCAATAGTCCGCCAGCTCGCGAAATTCGGCGCCAGCGCCAAGAAAGAAGGGCGCGCCGGACGCAACCGGGTGAGGCGGTATGGTGTAGTGCTTGCGTACCGTGAAGCGCCCGGGGTCCAAGGCAGCCTGAGCAGCGACGTCACCCAGCCACGCGTGGCCATCGGCCATGGTGTGACCGGGCAACGGGAATGACTCCGGCTCGGACCCATTCACCCCGATCACGTGGAGTGTCAGATCCTCCACGCGCACTGCAACTCTGAACTGACGTGCCGCCGGGATCTGCTCGGTGGCCAGGGCGCGAAGCGGCTCAAGCCAGGTCAGCGCCGTGTGGCTGTCGTCCGGTCGCGCAGGGATGTACGAGATCGCCGCCGACACCGCGATCTGTGCGGCGTGGTGCAACTGCAGTCGCGCGTCGGTGAGCGCGGTTGGGAGTACCTTGCCTAGACGAGCCCAACTCGAGGTCGCAAGAGACGTTGACATGAGGCACCTTTCAGCGAGGTCGGCCGTTCAATTTCACGGAGATACCGTGACACCACCCCTCTGGCCCCGGAGGGTGCGAGGGCACAAATCGCATGCTGGGCCGGGAGGTTCCCTCGCTTGTATGGAACCGGAACCGGACGCGATGCATTTGTGCTCCACCGACTGCCCGGCCTGTCCCGCGGCCGGGGTGGACCGGTGATTCAGTAGGACGATCACGCCGAACCTTCGACTCGAGGTCCAGCGATGGCAGAATCCACTCAGACGCGCCCCGGCTTCGACCCCGCGGTCGAGCGCATCGTTGCGCTCCTGCGCGAGGCGCGCGAGCGAACGATCCGGCTCATCGAGCCGATTGCCGATGACGACCTCCTCATCCAGCACGACCCGCTGATGAGCCCCATCGTCTGGGACCTGGGACACATCGCGCACTTCGAGGAACTGTGGCTGAACCGGAACGTGCACGGCACGGTGGAGTTCGGCGAGATGCCGGGCATCTACAACCCGTTCGAGCATCCACGGCGCGTGCGCGGTGCCCTCGACCTGCCCGGCCGTGACGAGGTGCTCGAGATCCTCGCCGAGGTGCGGCAGCGGGTGCTCGAGAAGATCGAGACGCTGGATCTCGAGGCGGGTGATCCGCTTCTGCGAGACGGATACGTGTACGCGATGGTGGCGCAGCACGAGTACCAGCATAACGAGACGATCCTGCAGACGCTGCAGCTCAAGCTCGGCGAGCCGTATCGCGCGCCACGACGTATCGCGGTGCCCGAGCCCCGCTTCGACGTCGCGGTCGGCTCGATGGTTCGCTTCCCTGGCGGCGCGGTGCCGATCGGCACGAACGACCGTCGCGTGGCGTACGACAACGAGCGGCCGCAGCACGTCGTCGAGCTTCGGCCATTCAGCATTGACGTCACACCGGTGACCAATGCGCAGTACCTGGAGTTCATGGAGGACGGCGGCTACCGTCGCCGCGAGCTCTGGAGCGACGCGGGCTGGGCGTGGAAGGAGACCGACCACGCCGATTCGCCGAAGTACTGGTGGCGTGATGGCTCGACGTGGCATTCGAGAACGTTCGATCGAACGGGCCCGGTGGACCCACGACGTCCCGTATGCCACGTCACCTATCACGAGGCCGCGGCGTACGCGCGGTGGGCGGGGAAGCGCCTGCCTGACGAATTCGAGTGGGAGGCGGCGGCGTCCTTCGACCCGGCCACGGGTGAGCACCGGCTCTTCCCCTGGGGGAACGCGCCGTGGACGCCTGACAGGGCCAACCTCGACCAACTGTCGTTCGACACCGCGCCGGTGGGCGCGTATCCGCTCAACGTGTCGCCGTTAGGCTGCTACGGGATGATCGGCGACGTCTGGGAATGGACGTCGAGTGATTTCGGCCGGTATCCCGGTTACGAGACGTTCCCGTACCCCGAGTACTCCGAGGTCTTTTTCGGCACGGAGTACAAGGTGCTCCGCGGCGGCTCGTTCGCCACACGCCCGGGCGCGATCCGCAATACGTTCCGCAACTGGGACTACCCGATTCGCCGCCAGATCTTCAGCGGTTTCCGGTGTGCCTCCGATGACTAGCATCGCCGGCCGGTCCGATGCGTCGCTCCGCTCGGAGCTGCTGCACGACGTCGCGTGGGGGCTCTCTCGCCCGCAGAAGGAGCTGCCGCCGAAATACTTTTACGATCGGCGCGGGTCCGAGCTGTTCGACGAGATCACGCGGCTGCCCGAGTACTACCTGACGCGGACGGAGCGCGCGCTGCTCGAATGCTGGAGCACGCCGCTCATGGTCGCGCTGCGTCCCCGCGCGCTCGTCGAGCTCGGGGCGGGCAGCGCCGACAAGACGCGCCGACTGCTCGATGCCATGGTGTACGCCGGGAGCGGCGAGGTCTACGTGCCGATCGACGTCAGCGCCGAGTTCCTGGATGATGCGGCCGCGCGTCTGCGCGATGAGTACCCGACGTTAGGCATCGACCCCGTGGTCGGTGACATCACCGACCCGCTCGGGCTGGATCCCGGCCTGCCGCGCCCGGCGCTCATCGGGTTCCTCGGCAGCACGATCGGCAACTTCGATGCGGCGGAGGCCCGTGCGCTCCTCGAGAACGTCGCGGTCGCGATGCGACCCGGCGACCGGTTCCTCCTTGGTGCCGACCTGCGGAAGAACCCGGCGGTCATCGAGGCGGCCTACAACGATTCGCAGGGCATCACCGCCGAATTCAATCTGAACGTTCTCCGCGTGCTGAATCGCGACCTCGGCGCGAGCTTCGATCTCTCGAGGTTCGAGCATCGGGCGTTCTACGAGCGCGCCGCCCATCGCATCGAGATGCACCTCGTGTCGACCGACGATCAGCGCGTGACCATTCCCGGCGTGGGCGAGATCGCATTTGCGGGAGGAGAGTCCATTCGCACCGAGATCAGCTGCAAGTACGATCGCGCGTCGCTCGACGCCATGCTTGGCGACGCCGGCATGGTCATCGAGCGGTGGATCTCCGATGCGGCACAGACGTACGCTCTGGTGGTCGCGGCGCTCGCGCGCGACGGCAGTACCCGCGCGTGACGGTTCTGGACCGGTGCGTGCTCGCGCACGACCTTCGGCAGCGCGTGTTTCCGGCGCCACAGCCGGCCGGGCGCGCGCCTCGCATCGGCGCCGAAGTCGAGCTCATTCCGGTCGACGCGCGGCTCGGCCGACCCTTGCCGCTCGAGTCGCGTGCGGGCGTCAGCAGCCTGTCGATCCTGCGCCGGGCCGGAGCCACCGCGGGATGGTGCGAGCGCCGTTCGGCGAAGGCGAACGTGCCCGAGATCGCCCTCCCGGACGGCGGGCGCATCACGTTCGAGCCGGGCGGCCAGATCGAGATCAGCGCCGCGCCTAACGCGTCGCTGAGCGCGCTGGTCGGTCGGCTGCAGGAGACGGTCGCTGCGATCGCGTGCGCGGCGCCCTCGGACGTGGAGCTCGTGTCGCGCGGGATCGACCCACGGACACCGATCGAGGAGGTCGCACCACAGCTGGACGCCGATCGGTATCGGCGGATGCTCCGCCACTTCGATACGATCGGGCCGTCCGGCGCGCGGATGATGCGTCAGACGGCGTCGTTCCAGGTCTGCGTGGACGGCAGCGCGACGCCAGAGCGGACATGGCGGGTGCTCAACGCACTGGCGCCCTACATGGTCGCGATCTTCGCGAACTCCCCACGGTATGCCGGGCGCGAAACCGGTCATCGCAGCTTCCGCAGCCACGTGTGGCGCACGCTCGACCCGAAGCGAACCGGCCTGCTCGGGGTGGAGAGTGATGTCGTCGAGGAGTATCTGGCGTTCGCGCTCGACGCACCGGCGTTTCTCATGTCCGGCCCAGGCGATTCGGCGGTGAGCTTCGCCGACTGGCTCGCGCGCGGCGTGAAGCTGGATGACTGGCGCCTGCATCTCTCGACGCTATTCCCCGAGGTGCGCCCACGCGGGTACTTCGAGCTTCGCTCCGCGGACGTGGTCTCGCCGGAGTGGTACGCGGTTCCGCTCGTCCTGGTCGCGGGGCTCGTGTATCATGGTCCCAGCCTCGAGGCGGCCTCGGACGTTCTCGGTTCGCCTGACGCGGACCTGTTGGTGCGAGCCGGGCGGGATGGACTGACTGACCCGACGCTCCGCGCCACGGCGCCGACGCTCTGCGACATGGCGCTGGAAGGGTGCGTGGCGTTAGGCAGCGATTTCGTCGAGCAGGCCGACCTGGAGCGAGCCGGGGAGTACTTCGATCGGTACACGCGGCGCGGTTTGTCGCCGGCGGACGAATAGTCCCCGTCGCCAGTCGCCAGTCGCCCGGGAGCCAACCGTCCTGCCAGCGGCGCCGCTACCCTGTAGTTTTCCGCGCCTATGCCTCCCCGACAGTCATCGGACGAATGACCACCATCTTCGCGCGCGCTCCAACTCGCCTCGACTTCGGCGGCGGCTGGACCGACGTCCCGCCGTACAGCGAGGAAGAAGGGGGCTTCGTCTGCAACATGGCGATCGCGCGATACGCGACTGTGCGTCTCCGCTCCGCCAGGGACGGCGAGACGTCTATCGATACTCGTCGGGCGGCGGACAGTGCGCTGGCCGAAGCGGCTGTGCGCCGCGCTGGAGTCACCGGCGTCACGATAGAGATCGCGAGTGACTTTCCGCTCGGTGCCGGGCTCGGAGGATCGTCGGCGGCCGGAGTGGCCGTGGCCGGGGCGCTTGCGGCGCTGCGTGGCGATCCGATCGATCGGGCCACGCTCGCGGAAGCGAGCCGCGCGATCGAAGTGCAGGACCTCGGTGTTCCGGGAGGAAGGCAGGACCACTATGCCGCCGCGTACGGCGGTGCGCTCGCTCTCACGTTCGCCGACGACACGCGCGTCCGGCGATTGTCGCTGTCGCGCGAGTGCAGGGAGTCGATCGAGCGTCGTTGCATCGTCGTGTACACGGGCGAATCGCGAATCTCCGGGGATACGATCACCGCGGTGCTCGACGCCTATCGCGACCGAAACCGGCGGGTCCTCCACGCGCTCAGCCGCATGAAGGCGCTCGCGCGGGCGATGGCCGACGAGCTGTGTGCGAATGACGTCGACGAGCTCGGCGAGCTCGTTTGGGAGCACTGGCAGCATCAGCGCGCGCTGCATCCGTCGATCCCCACGCCGCTCATCGACTCGATCCTGGAGCGAGCGCGCGCCGCCGGAGCCCGGGGCGGAAAGGCGCTCGGTGCCTCGGGTGGTGGATGCGTGTTGATCATTGCGAGCGACGATAGTGTCGACCGTGTCCGGGAGGCGGTCACCGAACTGGCACCGCACATCGTGCCCGTTGCGATCGACGAGGCGGGGCTCACCTCCATGCGATTCAGGGAAGGAGACCAGTCGTAGATGGCGCAACTCACGCACGAGCAATACGACCTTCTCGAGCGAGCAATCACCGACAAGCGACGGATCGCGGTCATGCGTCGCGGGACGGAGTACGTGGTGGTGCCGTCACGACTGTCCGTCGAGGGTGGCCGTGAGGCGATCCAGGCGCGCCACCCGAGCGGATCCGTGATGACGTTCTACATCGATGAAGTGCAGTCCATCGAGGTCGTGAAATGACGGCGGGAAGACCGGGCGGCGCCAAGCATCCGCTCATCGCCGTCTATGCCGACGAATCGTGTCTGGGCAATGGCCGCGACGGCGACAATCCCGGCGGCGCCGGCGCGCTCATCGAGTACATGCGGCCCGAGTCGGGCGAGATCGTCCGCCGCGATCTGTGGGTTTCGGAACCCGCGACCACGAACAACCGGATGGCGTTGCGCTCGGTGATCGAGACGTTTCGGGCACTCTCGCGGAAGGGCAAGCAGTTCTCTGTGGTGTTCACGAGCGACTCCCGATATCTCGTGGACGGCATGCAGTCGTGGGTCCATGGCTGGGCGCGGCGCGGCTGGACGCGGAAGAGCGGCCCGATCGAGAACCTCGAGCTGTGGCATGCGGCGGTCGACGCCGTCGCCGGCCATCAGGTGCAGTGGCGGTGGGTGCGCGGCCATCATGGCCATCCGCAGAACGAGTATGCGAATCATCTCGCGACATCGGCGGCGGCCACGCAGACCCACTCCGAAGGGCTGGTCCCGTCGCAGTTCGACGCGTGGCTTGCATCACAGCGAGAGCGTGGCGCAATGCGCAAAGACATCGACGCGTTTCCGTCAGTGGCGTCGTTCAAGGCTGCCGCGCCGTTACCGGCGGTCTCGACAGGCCGTCAATGAGAACAGACCCACACGGATTCGGCAGTCATGTTCAAGTTTGCATTCGCGCTCGTGGTCGGTATCTCCATCGGATACTTCTACGGTTTCGATGATGCGAAGAAGCACACCGAGAACGTCGTGACGCGTGTGGTCGCGCAGGTCGGTGGTAGCAATCGCGACAGGTACAGCAACGACATCGACAAGCGGATGGACAATCTCGAGAAGAGATAGCGCCCGGCTCCGGCCCCGCGGGCTTGCACCACCCGAGAGGGACGCCAAGGGAACGGCGTCCCTCCTTCGTTTGTACCAAGGGAGGTCGGGTGCTTGCATACGCCGAGGCCTCGGTCACCTTGCCTTTCCCCAACGCCGTCCTCTCTTTTTCACGCATGGACGAACTCGACCGCATGTATCGCCGGCTCGTGCAGAACCTGCGCACGGGCTTCCCTGACCTGCTGGGCCGCCCGTTCGAGGTCGCCGAGCTCTACACGACGCTCATTCCGTACCGGCACAATCGTCGCGAGTTGGAGCTCGAGACGAACCAGGACTACGAGCACGTGTTGCTGCGCCTCTTGTCGGGGGAGCGTGGGTACCTGATCGGCGATCCCCAGATGCAGACCGACCTTCGCGCGGAGCTCGACGCGCCGAACCCGGACCTGACGAAGTTCAGGGCCTACGCGACGACGATGGTGTCGCTCGCGCCAGACGGGGCACGTCCCGCCGATACGCCGGCTGTGCGGCGTCCCGGAAGCGGCGGTGCTCCCGAGGCCCCGGCGAATCCGCCGGCACCGGCGGAGGCGATCGCCGAACGGCCCACGTTAGGCGTGCCGGAACAGGCGGCAGCGCCTCGGCAACCGCCCGCGGCCCGCCCGCCCGCCGCGCCACCGCCGCCCGCGCCGGTCGTGGCGCCCCAGCCGACCACCTCCGCCATCGGGCAGCGCTCCATCGTCGCATCGGGCAATTGCCGTTACTGCGGCGGGGCACTGCCGGAAGGTCGGAACATCACCTTCTGCCCGCACTGCGGCCAGAATCTCACCGTGGCCAACTGCCCGGCGTGTGGTACGGAGCTCGATGTCGGTTGGAAGTTCTGCACCACCTGCGGGCGCGCCGCCGGCTGAGGTCGCCGTGCGTATCGCGTTAGGCGCCCTCCTGTGCGGCGCGGTTGCCGCCGCCGGGTCCGCGTGCACCACTCTCGGCGGTGATCCCGTCCCCGTACCGCAGCCGGCACAGCAGCCGGCCGCGGGACAATGGACCGTCGACTCGCGCGAGCACGTCGACCTGTGGCTTCACTCGTTCGCCCTGCTCGAGTCCGACTCGAATCGCGTTCCCTTCTTCCGACGCGGCTATCGGGACTCGGTCGTCGCCGCACGGAAACGCGCGAACGTCCTGTCGATGATCGACGCGAATCGCGAGAAGCTCGCGTCGCGCTTCGTCGCGTTCCCGAATCTCGTGTCCGCACAGTTCATCCCGCTCTACTTCGGGACCTGGGAGGAAACCCGCCAGAGTGCGGAGCTCTTCCTGCGAACACAGGGCGACCCGAACCAGGCCGGTGATCTCCGTTCGCAGCAGATCATCCAGCTGTTCGCGGGTTATTTCCCGACTCAGCCCGACCGCGAGTGGCTGCGCCTGTTCCTTCAGGCGGTCGACGACGAGCGCACGAAGTTCTTCTCGGCCTATTGGCGTCAGGAGCAGACGAAACGAGTCGGCGTGCGGGCGAGCGTCGACTCGATCTGGCGGAGCGGCCTCCGACAGAAGTTCGCGCGGTTCCTGAACAACGCGGGAGCGGACCGCGGCACGATCCTCCTCTCGCTACCTCTCGACGGCGAAGGACGCACGCTCGACGCGGGTCAGCGCACGCGCCTGGTGGCGGTCAACTACCCCGAGACGTCGGCGGACGCGCGCGAGGCGATCTTCACGTTCGCACACGAGGTGGTGAGCTCCGTGACGTCCGTCGCGATCGAGGACAACACCAGCCCGGCCGAGAAGCGCAGCGGGGTCAGCGACCGCTACGCGAGCCCAGCGCTCGTGCGGGGTGGCGCGATGCTCATCCAGCGGTTGGCGCCCGAGATGGCGGACGCGTATGCCCGGTACTACCTGCGGGCGGCCCGCGTATCCTTCAGTGGCGACGCGATGGCGGCACTCGCGAAGACCTTTCCGCTGCCGGACGCGATCCGCGATGGAATCCAGAGGCAGCTGGATGTCGTATTGGGCGGCATATGACCGACTTGCCCGATAAACGTGCACCGAGCGGCCGCGCGCTCGATCGCGCGGCGCTCGAGCGCGTGCTCGCGCGCGCGAGCGAGCTGCAGGCGGGGACCAGCGAGCCCACCGAAGCCATGACCGAGGACCAGCTCATCGAGCTGGGCAAGGAGGTCGGGCTGTCGCCGGAGCACGTTA
Source organism: Gemmatimonadaceae bacterium (assembly GCA_036274195.1). Classification (GTDB taxonomy): domain Bacteria; phylum Gemmatimonadota; class Gemmatimonadetes; order Gemmatimonadales; family Gemmatimonadaceae; genus JAJKIV01. Next base: position 9,053 of record DASUGD010000355.1, read on the forward strand.
GGCAGGCGATCGCCGAAGAACAGACGCGCGTGGTCGTGCAGCAGCCCACCGGGCGGGTGTCCGGCGTCTTCGGGCCAAACACAGCCTGGGCCCAGCGCGTCATCGCCGGCACCCAGGCTGATATCCTCGCGCGAATCGACCGGTACATGCAGACCCAGGAGGGCATGACCGTGCGTCGGCGGTACGCCGAGCGCATCACGTGGGAGGCGCGACGCGACTTCCTCGGCCAGATGAAACGCGGGTTTGGGCTCGGAGGGCGGGCGTACGCGCTCACGAGGGCGGACGAAGTCGGCGCCACCGTCGTTCCCGTGGACGCGGCGCGCGTCCTCGTCCGGCTCGACGCGACCTTCAGCGACGCGCGGCGCCGGAGCGTCACCGGTGGCGGCGTGCTCGCCGGGACAGGCCTCGCGGGTGCCGGCGGCGTCATCGCGCTGGCTGCGACGATGCCCGGCTCGTCGATGGCAGTCGCGATGTTGATCGGCGGCGTCTGGGCGGCGATCGGCGGCGTCGGATTCACGGCCGTGGCGAAGTCGTACCGGTCGAACGTCCAGCGCGCGCAGCTCGCGCTCGAGCAGGCGCTCGATCGGCTCGAGCACCCGGAGCCTCCCCGGCAGGGCACGTTGTTCGACGTGCTGTCGTCGGTGATCCGGTGACGGCGCCCGCGAGCGCCGCGACGACGATCGCGCGGGTCGGCGTCGTGGGTGGAGGCCTCATGGGCAGCGGCATTGCCCAGGTGGCCGCGCAGACAGGCCTAACGACGATCGTCCGTGAGCTCACCGACGCGCTCTGCACGAGAGCACGCACCACCATCACCAGGTCACTCGACAAGGCGGTCGAGAAGGGAAAGCTCACACCCGACGACCGCACGGCCACGCTGCAGCGGCTGACGTTCACGACGCAGCTCGATGGCCTGGCCGCCTGCGATATCATCGTCGAAGCCGTGGTCGAAGATCTGGACGTGAAGAACACACTCTGGCGCGAGCTGCATGCGCTTGCCGGCGAGCGGACGATCTTCGCGTCGAACACGTCGAGCCTCACGGTCGCGGCGATGGGCGCGGCGAGCGGCCGGCCCGATCGGCTCGTCGGCCTGCACTTCTTCAACCCCGTGCCGCTCATGCGGCTGGTCGAGGTCGTGCGGACCATCACCACGAGCGAAGACACGTTCGAGCGCTCGCTCGAATTCGTTAGGCGCCTAGGCAAGCAGCCGATCGTCGCCCGGGATCAGTCGGGCTTCATCGTGAACCGGCTGCTCATTCCGTACATGCTCGACGCGATTCGGGCGCTCGAGAACGGAGTCGGCAGCGTCACGGACATCGACACCGGTATGCAGCTCGGCGCGGGGTACCCCATGGGCCCGTTCACGCTGCTGGACTTCGTCGGCCTCGACACCGTACAGCGCGTCGCCGAAGTGATGTTCGACGAGTACCGGGAGCAGCGCTTCGCTCCGCCGCCCCTGCTGCGCCGACTCGTGCTCGCCGGGCACCTCGGTCGAAAGTCGAGCCGCGGATTTTACGATCACTCGGTCGACCCGCCCGTGCCGAGCCGCCTGGCGTGAGACCGAAAACGGGCGCTCAGCAATATTCCGCTCCGCGAGGCGTCCGGCTGGGCCGTAAGGAGTCTGACCCCATACGCATCTTTTTGTCCCGCTAGCCACGTCCGACGTGTAGCGTTAACGTCAGGCGATGGCGCCGACGTCATCCACGTCCTGACACGCGCGGAGGATACGGCATGAACAAGCGAGACAGGCTCGAGCCGCTGGCCGACGGGTGGGTCGCGTTCCATACCGAGTCCGGCGAGCGGTGGAAGCACAAGGACTTCACCGAAAGCGGCCCGGCAGGGGCCACGGTCCACTACCGCTCCTTCGTGAGCGACAAGGGCGAGCAGAAGCGCTACACGTTCGCTCCGAAAGACGCTCGCGACTCGACCGTGTGGGACCTTCGCGAGCAGCTGCGCCGCTCGGAGTCGGTTACCGCCGACGCCGGCGCGAGGTGAGCCGAGGCGGCGCCGGATTTGTTAGGGCCCGTTCGTCGCGCGCTGCACCAGCTCCGGCTGCGCCTGTTCCCCGTCCGTGACCCGTGGCAGCGCCTCCCGTACGAGGCGCCGCTCGACATGTACGGCGATGGCGCACGACACGGCTTCGACTGGGTCTTCGAAGGCGACAGCCTCATCGCCGTGACCACGCTCGACGACGTTCTCGACTGGCTCGAAACCTGTCAGTACGAGACCGACGCGAGCCTGTTCCGCGAAACGGATTACTGGCAGCACCCACACACGTTCGAGCAGCTGCGGCGGGGCGACTGCGAGGATTTCGCGCTCTGGGCGTGGCGGAAGCTCGTCGAGATCGGGATCGATGCCGATCTCGTCATTGGGCGCCGCGTGCCGCCGGGCTCGGAGAATAGCCGACACGCGTGGATTCTGTTCCGCGACGGCGAGGAGGAATTCCTCTTCGAGCCCATCGTTCGCGATCGGCGCGACGCCATCCGGCACCTCGAGGCGGTGCGGTCCGAGTACATCCCGGAGTTCGGCGTCGCCCGCGATCGCCGCCGCTTTCTGTTCGCCGGGTACGCGTATTTCCTTCAGAACCGCCACCTCGGGAAGGTAGCCGCGCCGTCCGGCGACCGAGTCGAGTCTCGCGGAGCAGCCTGAAGAGCGTCCGACGGCCGCGCCCGCTGGGGACCCTTCCGCCGATTCGGGACGTATGACGGGTAGCCCAACGGGGCGACGTCGCTTATTGTGCTGTCCCGACAGGTACGTCCGCGCGCTCCTCTCCACGCGCGCCGGCGCATACCGCGTTTCTACTCCTCGGAGGATTGATGATCTCCCGCCGCGAATGGCTGCGAATCACCGCCAGCGGTCTCGCACTCGGCACCGCGAGTGCCTCGCGCCTGCTTGCGCTCGCGCCTGCCAAGGAAGCGACCGTATACAAGGACGCGAGTTGCGGCTGCTGCAAGAAGTGGGTGGAGCACATGCAGCAGAGCGGCTGGAGCGTCACGGCTCACGATGTCCCCGACGTGGCCGCCTACAAGAAGAAGTACGGCGTCCCCGACAACCTGAGCTCGTGCCACACCGCGATCGTGACGAGCGGTTACGTCGTCGAGGGCCACGTGCCCGCTGACCTGATCGACAAGCTCGTCGCAGCGCGGCCGTCGGACGTCATAGGCCTTGCGGTGCCCGGCATGGTGCAGGGATCGCCGGGCATGGAAGGGGCTCGCTCGGAGAAGTACGACGTCATTGCGTTCAGCAAAGACGGTAAGACGAAGGTCTTCGCAAGCCGATAGCCCGCTGACGCTGTTTTCGCTCAGTCGTCCTGTCTTCGATGCAGCCTTCTCTCGTTGCCACCGCGCTCACAGGTCTCATCGCGGCATCGCTCATCGCGGCACCGCAGTCGGGTGAGGCACAGTCTCTTCGCGGCTCGCACGCCAGCGTGAGTCTCATGTACCACCGCGCTGTGAACGGTGGCCTGGACTTCTACGAGACCACGTCGGAGGCCAAACGCGCCATCGTACGCGGTGAGCTGGTCAGGCTGAACGCCAACGCGCATTACCGCCTCTCCAACACCGGAATGCCGTACGTGCGCCGCGAGACGAAGGCGTTCGTGCTCGATCTGGCTGCCAGGTATCATCGCGCGTGCGGTGCGCCGCTCGTGATCACCAGTGCGACGAGACCGATCTCGCGCCGGCTGGCAAATTCGTCGGAGCTCTCGGTGCACCCGACCGGCATGGCGGTCGATCTCCGAAAGCCAGCGGGTCGCTGTCGCACCTGGCTGCGGCGTACGCTCCTCGCCGCCGAGCGCCGCGGCGTCATCGAAGCGACGGAGGAACGCCATCCGCCGCACTTCCACGTGGCGGTGTTGCCGGCGCGGTACGAGAAGGTCGCGTCGGCGCGAAGTAAATCGGCCTCCTCGGGACGGAACCGCGGCGGGCGCTGACGTCGACGGGGACGTTGTCGCGGGTAGCGTAGCCCGTTTCGTACTACCCGCTCATGCGCGTGCCAGATGCCGCGCAACTGGATCGTGGCAGCGTACGGACACATTTTCGGAGTCGTCTGACTCACGCCCACAGGAGCGCTCCCGCGATGACTTCCACGGCCCACGCTTCCAGCGACCTCGCCTTCCCGACGGGAAAGTTTCAGCGGCCCGCCAAGCTCGATCCCGAAGCACGAGCGAAGGCGATCGACATCGTCGCCGCGACGCCGGCCCGGCTTCGTGAGGCGGTGCGCGGTCTCACCGAGCAGCAGATCGAAACCCCGTATCGGCCGGGCGGATGGACCGTTAGGCAGGTCGTCCACCACGTACCGGACAGCCACCTCAACGCGTACTGCCGCTTCAAGCTCGCGCTCACCGAAGACGAGCCGACGATCAAGCCATACGACGAGGCGGCCTGGGCGCTGCTTCCCGACGTCAAGGCGGTGCCGATCGAAACCTCGCTGTCGCTGCTCGATGCTATCCACGAGCGCTGGGTCGCGATCCTTCGGGGGATGAAGCCCGCCGACTTCGAGCGGATGCTCGTACACCCCGAGTCGGGCCGTCAGAGCCTCGACCAGGTGCTGGCGCTCTACGCATGGCACGGGCCGCACCACACCGCCCACGTCACTCGGCTGCGCGAGCGCATGGGCTGGTAGACGCGTCCATGGCGATTCCTCCAGCCTCCCCAGGCGCGATGCCTAACGCTCCAGTCGAGCGGAAGCTCTGGTTCTCGCGCCAGTTCACCTTCGACCTGGAGCCATGGGCGTTTCCCAACCTCGTGGAGCGCCTGCGCGGCACGCCGGCTCGGCTGGAAGACCGGCTGCATGGGCTCAGCACCGCCGTGCTGACGACGCGGCTCGACGGCAAGTGGTCGATTCAGGAGAACGCGGGTCACCTGCTCGACCTGGAGCCGCTGTGGGCGGCGCGGCTCGACGACTTCCAGCGCGGCGCGAATCGACTGGCCCCGGCCGACCTGCGGAACCAGCGAACGTTCGACGCGGACCACAACGCCTCGAAGCTGTCAGACCTGCTCGCAGCATTTCGGCGCGAGCGTGAGGCGATGGTGGAACGACTCGAGCGCTATGACGAAAGCCTCATCGTCCGCACGTCACTCCATCCTCGGCTCGAGCAGCCAATGCGGGTGCTGGACCACGTGCTGTTCGTGGCCGAGCACGACGATCACCACCTGGCGACCATCACGTCGCTTCTGCGCGCCCTGGCTACGCGTTAACGCTCGTCGCCGACCGGGCTAGGATCGCGGCCGGCCGCCTACTGACGGCTGCTCGCCCGTTTCAGAACCGTGGAGTCGACGACGAACGAGAACGGCTGCTGAACGAGCTGCCTGACGCGCTTGCCATCCTTCATCGCCGGCGCGTAGGCCCACTCGGGAAGCGCGCGTTGCACCGCCTCGGTGAACTTCGGGTTGGTCGACGAGATCGCGCCGAAGGTGTCGAGCTCCACATGACCGAGCGTGTCCACCACGAATTCGGCGAGGACCTGGCCAGGCACGCCAGTGAAAAGCAGCGCCTCAGGGTACTGCGGCTGTGGTCGCGACACGCTGTCGCCTCGGACCGGGACATCCACCTGGTCCTTCGTGTAGACCTTGAGCGACGCCACCATCTCCGCGAGCTCCGTGGCGGTGACGGGATGCTTCCGCTTCTTCTGGCGTCGCTCACCTTCACGCGACCAGACGACTATCACTCCGCACGAGCCGAGGCCCCGCGCTCCCATGAATTGCGGCGGGATCTGCGAGACACCGCTGTAGACCTCGATGCCCTCGATCGATTGCGGCGAGAGGAAGTCGAGGTCGAACTCGGCCGTTGGAAGTGGCGCGCCGTCGAGCCAGACGAGGGGCCAGCACTGCCCGCCGTTGCCACGGAAGCGAACCGCGTTTCGGATCGTGCGCGTCGAGGTGATCTGCACGCCCGGCAGTCGACGCAGGGCATCGGTGAGTTGCGCCGGGTTGTCGCGCTCGAGCCGCTCGCGCGAGATGAAGTGGCCGATGCCGAGGTCACGCCGCTGGTAGAACCCCGCCATGCGGCCCGTGTAGTTCGTGCCGCCTTTCACCACGATCGGTGCGAGGACCTGTGCGATGGGCGAGAGCGTCACGATGCTCGTGGCCGGCACTCGCGGGTCGACGATGACGTCCACGCTCGTCGGCTTGAACCCGAGACGGCGGATCCGCACCGTGGCGGGCCCGCCGCGCACAGCAGTGAAGCGGATTTCCCCGCGGTCATCGGTCACACCGTGAACCGGCGTGCCGTCCACAGTCAGCTCGGCACCGGAGATCGAACGGCCGAGCGAATCGCGAACGCTGACGGAGAGTGCGCCCGGCGGCAGTTGATCCTGGGCCCGGGCACGGTTCGGCATCGCTGCCAGCGAGACAGCGACGAGCAGAGCGCCAGAAGAGCGAAGCAGTGACACGTTGGCCTCCAGAGCGCGACGAGGCATGTCGGTCCTCTTATAGTACTGGCGGTGCAGACGCCGCGCGAGTGACGCTGGTTTGTCCAGTGTCTCGGCGGGGTACGTCGCGTCCCGGTGGGACGAAGCGCAGCGCGCTGTACCGATCTGGCCTGCGCGAAACCGGGCCGCTACTATGTCCGTAACGGATATATCCCTGACGGACACAGGCGACAGCCCCATGCGCTCCAAGGAACCCCGCCCGGCCGACTTTCTTCCGCTGACACCCGCGGTTCTCCATATCCTGCTCGCGCTCGCTGATGGCGAGCAGCATGGTTACGCCATCGCGCAGGCCATCGAGGCCATCACCGGCGGCGCCGTGAGGATGGGGCCCGGGACGTTGTACGGTTCCATTGGGCGGATGGTGGCCGGCGGACTGATCGAGGAGTCCGCTCGACCGCGAGGCCGAAGCGGCGATGACGAACGCCGCCGATTCTATCGAATGACGGCGCTTGGTCGCCGCGTGCTGGAGTCCGAAACCGAACGCCTTGCGAGAGTGGTCGCGCTCGCCCGAGCGAAAAACGTTCTCCGTCGGCCGGAGCCCGCGTGATGCGCGTCGTCGAACGCGTCTTCGATCTCATCCTGCGACTCTACCCGCGTGGTTTTCGCCGGCAGTATGCCGACGAGATGCGAGCGTTCGTGCGAGCACGGCTCGCCGAGCCGCGTCATGCAACTCCGTGGGGCGCTTTCTGTCTCGTCTGCCATATCCTCGCGGATTGCATTGTGGGCGCTGGCCGAGAGCATCTCGCCGCTCGCGCGGCGTCCGCATCGGGGAGCCGCGCCGTACCCTTCCGCCAGACGCTCGTCTCTGACAACGAACCAGCCGAGGAGCTCATGGTTACCCTCGTTCACGACGCGCGATACGCCGTGCGCACCCTGCGTCGGCGTCCCGCGTTCACGATCGTGTCAGCGATCACGTTGGCGTTAGGCATCGGGGCGACGTCGGCCATCTTCGGCGTCATCGACACGATGCTCTTCCGTCCGCTCCGCTACCCTGCACCCGAGCAGATTGTCGTGGTGAGCATGACGCGCGGCGGCTCGTTGCGCGAGCCTCCGGCCTACCCCGACTTCCTCGACTGGCGCGAGCAGTCGCGGTCGTTCCAGTCGATGGGCGTGATTCGCTCGCAGAGCTTGAACCTCACCGGGCGTGAAACACCCGAGCGGGTGAGCGGCAACTTCGTCTCCGCCAACCTGCTCACCCTGCTCGGCGCGGAACCGCTCGTGGGACGGCTCTTTGCGCCCGCCGAGACCGAGGTCGGGACCGCTGCTCCGGTTGCGGTCATCAGTGAAGGGCTCTGGCGACGGCGCTTTGGCGCCGATCAGGCGATCGTGGGCAGTCCGATCGTGCTGAACGGACAGCCGTTCACCGTGATCGGGATCGTGCCGTCCACGTTCGCGTTCTTCGGCGGCACCGAGGTGTACCTGCCCATCACGTATTACCCGAACAACGCGGGACTCACGCGGAAAGACCACAGCATGTTCGTCGTTGGACGGTTGCGTGCCGGCGTCACGATTGCGTCGGCTGACGCGGAGATGCGCGCGATCGGGGCCCGGCTTGCCGAACAGTTCCCGGCCGAGAATGCCGGGAGCGGAGCGCACGTGGAGAGCCTGCACACGCTGCTGGTCGGCGACGTTCGCGCGCCGTTGTACATCGTGATGGGCGCGGTGACGCTCCTGCTGCTCATCGCCTGTGCGAACGTCGCCAACCTGCAGCTCTCCCATGCCGTCGCGCGACGACGGGAGATGTCCATCCGGTCGGCGTTAGGCGCCGGCCGGGGGCGTCTCGCGCGCCAGTTGCTCACCGAGAGCGTAATCCTCTCGACGCTCGGCGGGCTCCTCGCCGTGGCGGTCGCATACGGCGGCGTCGCCGGGTTGATCACGATCATTCCGATCGACCTCACCTTCTTCAACCCGATTCGCGTCGACGGACGAGTGATGGCGTTCGCGGCGCTCGTCTCCATCCTGACGGGCGTCGTGTTCGGCCTCGCCCCAGCGATTCAGGCGTCGCGTACGAGTCTCACCGATGCACTGTCCACGCGTACCGGCGGGCTCTCGGCCCGCGTTCGCGGTGTCGAAATGCGTGGCGTGTTCGTCGTCGCCCAGCTCGCCCTTTCCATCGTGCTCCTGGTCGGCGCCGGGTTGTTGACCCGCACGCTCGTGAAGCTCCACCACGTCGACCTGGGCTTCGACACGTCCAACCTGCTCACGATGGAGTTCCGGCTTCCGGCAGCGAAGTACTCGGAGCCCCGGCAGATCTCCGACTTCTTCACGCGAGCCATCGCCGAGATCCGCGCGCTTCCCGGCGTCCGGAGCGCGGCTCTCGTTAGGGCGGTTCCCCTGAGCGGCAACTCGGACGCCAGAGCCTACGCCGTGGCCGGCGCGGCGGATCCGGAAAAGGGGCAAGCCCCCATCCTGCAGCTCAACACGGTGAGCCCCGGCTACTTCAGGACGATCGGGCTCGCGCTCGTCGCCGGCCGCGACGTGAACGAGCACGATGACGCCGACGCGCCTCCCGTTGTCGTGGTAAACGAGACGTTTGCGCGGCGGGAATGGCCGAACGCGTCGGCACTCGGGCGCCGCATCCGGTTCGTGGACAGCGATCGCTGGCTCACCGTGATTGGGGTGGCGCGCGACGCGAAGCACTTCGGACCCGCCGATCAGCCGACGCCACAAGCGTACATCCCGTACATGCAGATGCCGCAGATCTTCACGAGCGTCGTCGTGCGCGCGAATCGCGACGCCCTCGCACTCGGTCCGCTCGTGCGAGAGGCGATCTGGCGCGTTGATCGAGACCAGCCCGTTTGGAAGATCCGCACGATGGATTCGCTCGTGGCCAACACGCTCGGGTCCAAGCGGGTTCTGCTCTCGCTCGTTGGTGCCTTCGCGAGTGTCGCGCTATTGCTTGCAGGCGTCGGGATCTTCGGCGTCATGTCCTTCGCGGTCGCGCAGCGCACGCACGAGGTGGGAGTGCGCATGGCGCTCGGCGCGAGCGGCGGTGAGGTGCTCCGGCTAATCGTGGGCCAAGGTCTTCGCCTCACGCTCGTCGCGCTGTTGCTCGGGTTGGCTGCGGCTGCGGGTGCGACGCGGCTCATGGCAAGCCAGCTGTTTGGTGTGACGCCGTCGGATCCCGTGACGTTCGCCGCCGTCCCAGTCGTGCTCTGCGCAGTCGCGGCCCTGGCGTGCTATCTTCCTGCGCGTCGAGCCAGCCGGCTCGATCCGCTGACGGCGCTCAGACGCGAGTAGCGCCCGTGATTTCGTGCCTCAAGGGAGACAAGGGGGACGTTGACGCGAATCATCGTTGCGCTGCTCTGCGTTGTCGCCGCCGGGATCGCGTCAGCCCAGGAGCCTGCTCCACCACTACCAAAACCGACAGACCATCATAGTCTCGACATCGCGATCAACCATGTCGGGATCAGCATCGGGAACTCCCGCCGGCTGACGGGAATCCGCCTCAACTGGCGCGACGAAGGGTTGGAGTACGTCAACGGCATCAACTTCACGCTGTGGGCGCCGGGACAGAACCCGAAAGGGTCGGTGAACGGCCTGGCTCTCGGGGTGGTCGCGCCCGGGGCAGCGCGGCTGAATGGCATCGTGGTTGGCGCACTCGGGATACGCGCCGAGGATCGCCTAACGGGTGTCGGGCTGGCCCCGTTCGCGGTTCTGTCGCACGGGTCCATCGGCGGCCTCAACGTGGGTGGCCTGGCGGTCGTGGCCGACAGCAACATCGCTGGCATCTCGGCCGGAGCATTGGCGGTGATGTCGCGAAACGCGATGACTGGAATCAGTGTTGCTGGCGCCTCCGTGATCGCGTCTGGCGGACTGCGCGGCGCCGCAATCGGCGGGCTCGCGGCGGTGCTTCAGCGGCAGGTCACCGGTCTCGCGGTGGGTGGATTGGCGGTGGTAACGGAAGGGCCACTGACGGGTGTAGCCGTTTCGGGGTTGGGCGTGGCAACCCGCGGGAACATGACGGGGTTCAGCGTCGGCGGGCTCGTCACGTTCGCGTCGGGACGTGCGCGTGGCGTACACGTTGGCGGGCTCGCGGTCGTCGGCGAAGGCGGGGTGAGTGGAATCACGGCCGGCGGTCTCGCGGTGTTGTCGTCAGCGGGGATCCATGGCGTCACGACCTCGGCGGGTGCGGTGATGTCGAACGATGAGGTCAAGGGCATTACGGTGGGCGGTCTCGGTGTCGTCGCGGACGGAGAGGTCGGGTGGGTGACGCTCACCGCCGGTACGCTCGTGGCGAGAGGTGACGCGTCCGGCCTGCTCATGGGCCTCTATCGCGTGCGGAGCCCGCGAGTCACCGGGCTTTCGCTCTCGGCCGTGCAGATGCGATCGATCTGGCTCCGGGGTGTCTCGGTGGCAGGCTACAACTACGTGGCGCGGCAACGCGGGCTGACGATCGGTCTCTACAACGACGCTCGGCATCTCGAGGGAATCCAGATCGGCCTGATCAACCGGGCGCGCAACAACTCCTCGGGGCTGCGCTGGCTGCCGCTCATCAACGCACACTTCTGAGCGCGGTGCGGGCGAGCGTGCCGGATGGTAAGATCACGGCGCTGCCAATCATCAGCCATCACATCGAGCTCGCTATCCCGAACACCATCAGTTCATGCTGCCTAGCCGTCACGCCGCATTGGCGCTCGCGGTCGCTTCCCTTCCGCTTGGCGCTGCCGCCTGCATTCGACAGCCGCTCGAGCTGACGAAGAACGACTCGCCGGTCGTTCTCTCGCACCAGTCGATCACCGCGCCGAATCCGGGCCAGCCCGGGACGTACGCGGTTCGCACGCTCGTGTACGGGAGCGGAACCGACAAGCACCGCGCCGCGTTTCGCGATTCCGTGGTGCTCAGGACCAAAACGGTCGATGGGTCCCCGATGGTATCCGCGCCACCGGAGATCGCGAAGAGCCGAGCGAAGTACTGGGGGTTCGATTTCAAGAAGCTCCCGATCAACGGGCGCGTGTGGTACCCTCAGGGCGATGGGCCGTTTCCGCTCGTGCTGATCGTGCACGGCAACCACGACATGAAGGACTTCTCGGATCCGGGGTACGGATATCTGGGTCAACACCTCGCGTCGCGCGGCTTCATTCTCGTTTCGGTGGACGAGAACTTCATCAACGGCAACCTGCGCGGCGAGAACGACGGACGCGGCTGGCTCCTGCTCGAGCATCTGCGTCGCTGGCGCGCGTGGAACGATTCGTTAGGCAGCCCGTTCTACCACAAGGTCGACATGGGCGACATCGCGCTCATGGGCCATTCCCGCGGCGGTGAAGCGGTGGCGGTCGCGGCGGCGTTCAACCGGCTGTCGCACTATCCCGACGACGCGACGCTCACGTTCGACTACAACTTCGACATCAAGTCGATCGTCGCGATCGCCCCGGTGGACGGGCAGTACCAGCCGGCGGGCAAGCCGACACCGGTGGAGAACGTGAACTATCTGGTGTTCCACGGCTCGCACGACGGTGACGTGTCCGCGTTCTCAGGGCTCAGGCAGTACCAGCGCATCAAGTTCACCGACGGGCGTCCCTGGTTCAAATCGGCCGTCTACGTGTATCGCGCGAATCACGGGCAGTGGAACACCGTCTGGGGCAACAAGGACAACGGGCCGCGCAGTCGTCGTTGGCTCGCGCTCGATGCGCTGATCTCGCCCGAGGAACAGCGACAGTTCGGCCGCGTCTACATCGCCGGGTTTCTCGAGGCGACGCTCAAGGGGAAGAAGGAATATCTCCCGATGTTCCGCGATCATCGCACGATCGGCCAGTGGCTGCCGAAGACGATGTACATCACGCGCTTCTCCGAATCGAGCTTCCGCGCGCTCGCGGGATTCGATGAAGACGTCGACGTGACGACCGGCTCCGTGCCGGGCGTGACGATCTCCGGCGACAGCCTTTCGGGATGGAAGGAGGCGCCGATCCCGATCCGTTCACGGAACAGCGACCTCGGGACGAATGCAGTGTGGTTGGGATGGAACAACAAGCCGGTGGGGAAAGACACGACCAAGCCGCGTGCGCCCGCGAGCTACTCGATCACGATCAGCGACTCGCTGCGTGGGGCGTGGAATATCGGCGAGGGCTCGTCGGTAGTGCTGTCGCTGGCACCTACACCGGCCACGCCGGGACCGCGCAAGACCGACCACGACACGACGAAGAAGGCCGACTCGTCAGGCACGAAGGGGAAACCGCCGGCGAAGGTCGCGTCGGACAGGAAGAAAGGCGACGAAAAGAAAGCCGCGCCGGATACGACGCCGGTCGACCTCACCGTGGAGATCGTGGACGCGTCGGGCGGAACGGTGCGCGTCCCGCTCAGCCAGTTCGGGAAGCCGCGCCGGCCGCTCGAGATCACGGTGTATCGAAGGAAGGGGCGGGACAAGACCTCGTTCCCGAATCCCTACGAGCTCGTGCTCCAGACGTACGTGATGCCACTCAAGGAATTCCCGCGCGGCCCGGGAAGCTTCGATGCCTCACGAGTGAAGACGATCCGCCTGGTGTTCGATCGCATGCGCGTGGGGCAGGTGGTGGTCGACGACATCGGCCTTTCGGCCATCGACCCGGCATATCTGGCTAACCGTTAGGCGTGCGATCGATACGTAAGGGGTCAGACTCCTGTTGCATCGTTCCATTGCGCCGCAATGGAACG
>DASUGD010000356.1:0-51552 GCA_036274195.1 Gemmatimonadaceae bacterium
TAGATGTTCTCCAGCATCACGATCGCGTTGTCGAGCAGCACGCCCATGCCTAACGCGATTCCGCCCAGCGACATGACGTTCAGCGTCAGACCGCCGAGGCCCATCGCGATGAACGTCGCCATGACGGCGAGCGGTATGGACAGCCCGACGATCACCGTCTTACGCAGCGACCGGAGGAACAGCAGCACGACGAGCGACGCGAGGAACGCGCCGATGAGCGCCGCCTCCTTCACCGAGTTGATCGAGTCGCGGATGAATCCGGACTGGTCGTACGTGACGACGTAGTTGATGTCTTTGGGGACGAACGAGCTGGTCTGGAGCCGCAGGAGCCGCGCGCGAACGCCGTCCGCAACTTCGACGGTGTTGGCCTCCGGCTGCTTCCTGATCTGGATGCGAACCGCCGGGATGCCGTCCAGTCGTCCCCAACTGCGCTGCTGCTGGCTCGTGTCGCGTACGACGGCGACCTCCGACATCGGGACGCGAGCGCCGGTTGGGGTGGTGAGGAGAATCCCGCGAATGTCATCGAGGCTGCGAAACTTGCCGGCGGTCTTCCCGATCATCTCGCGATCGGTCGCGGTGACTCGGCCAGCAGCGACATCCTGGTTCTCGTTGTAGAGCGCGTTGATGATCTGGTTGACGGAGAGCCCGTAGCCGCGAAGCCGTGTCGGCTCGAGCTCCACCTGGATCTCCCTAACGAGTCCGCCCTGCAGGTCCACCGCGGCGACGCCGGGCACCGAGAGCAGCTGGGGGCGAAGGCGTTGATCCACCCACTCCCGCAGCGCGATGAGATCCCGGCCTCCGGACGAGAAGGCGACCGAGAAGATCGGTTGCTGTGTGGGATCGTCCTTCGTGGTGACGGGCGGATCGGCCTCCTCGGGAAGGCGCGCGCGCACGCGCTCGACGTTCTTGGCCGCGTCCTGCACGGCGAAATCGACGTTCGTGCCGTACTTGAATTCCAGCCTGACCTGCACGAACCCCTCGGAGATGTCACTCGAGATCTTCTCGAGATTCTCCGTGCTCGCGAGCGCGGACTCGAGCGGCTTCGCGATCGTCTCCTCGAGCACCGCGGGCTCGACGCCCGGGTTCGTCACGCGCACGCTGACGTTGGGATACACGATGCGCGGCAACATGTCGACGGGAATGCGCCCGACGTATACCGCGCCGAGCACGAGCAGCGTCGAGGTGAGCATCACCGTGCCGATCGGGCGGTTGATGGCCCAGCTCGAGAGTCCGCCGCGACGGCCGCGCGATTTCATTCGGCGCTCCCCGTGCGAGCGACGGGCACGGCGGCGGAAGCAGTCGTGTCGATCCTGGGCACTGATTGCCGGCCGTCGGGCGCCAGGGGCGGTACGATGCGAACCGGCGAACCGTCCCGAAGGAGTGCCTGGCCGGCGACGATTACGGTGTCACCGACCGCGAGGCCCTCGAGCACTTCAGTCATGCCGTCGATGTCCGGCCCTACGCGGACGATTCGTCGCTCGCTCTTGCCCTGCCGGACGGTAACGACCGTCCGCGCGCCGGCCGGACCGATGACGGCGCGCGTCGGGATGAGCAGAACGTCGTTGCGAGAGCCGAGCCTGAACAGGCAGCGCACGGTGTAGCCAGGACGCAGCTGTTCGAGCGCGCGTCCGGTGAGCGCCACTTCGACCGGCACGAGCCGGGTGAGGGAATCGGCTGCGGGGAAGACTCGCCGAACGCGGCCCTGAACGCGAGCGCCGCCGAGCGCGTCGACGGTGACGTCGACGATCGCGCCCTGTCGGATCAGCGGGACCTCGAGCTCGGAGACCATGACGCGCGACACGAGCGTCGAGTTGTCGGCAACCGTGAACAGGCGCGTTTGCGGAGACACGATGTCACCCGTCTGGAGTCGCCGCTCAGTCACGACGCCGTTGATCGGCGAGCGGATGGTGGCGTATCCCAGTCTGGTCTTGAGCTGCTCGAGCGTCGCCTGCGTGCTGGCGAGGGCGGCTCGGTCACGCTCGTACTCGAGGGCGGTAACTATGCGTTCGCGCCACAGCTCATCCGAGCGCTTGGCGGTGGATTCGGCAAGCTCGAGCGCCGCGGTGGCGCTCTTGACCTGCGCCTCGAGCTCGCGCGCGTCGATCTGGGCGAGCGTCTGTCCCTGTCGGACGTAGTTGCCCTCCTCGACATTCACGCTGAGCAGAGCACCCGACATGAGGGCGTTGACGCCGACGGTGCGAAGCGGCTCGAGGATACCCGACACCGTGGACGTACGCGCGAGCGTCCCGTGGCTGACCGTCGTGACCTCGACGGGCGAGGGCCGATTGTTGGCGCGGTTCCCACCATTGGGTCCGCCCCCGCCAGGGCTACGATTCCTCGCGCGAGCACCACCGGCCTCTCCTCGTGCGTCGCCGCCGCAGCTGGCGACGAACATGAGGAGCGGGAACATCAAAAACGTGCGAAGAAGTGGATGTCGCGACATCGCGCCTCTTGTGGGTTCATGAAAAAGGGGCGCCGGGAATACCCGGCGCCAGTGGGCAAAGAGGCCCGTTGTTCTACGCGCGACGAGGGTAAAATGCTCGCTGAGGGCGCCCGGTTCGCGATCCAGTTGGCACTGGGCAGCGAACCGAAGCCGGCAGCGGGCAGCCGGGTGTGAAGAGAGGGCAGAGTCTGCGAGTCCTCACTCTGCCCTCCGCTGACTGCCCACTGCCAGCCGCCGGCTTCAGTTCGCTGCCGTCTGCTCACCCATCGCGCCTAACGAATGCATCTCGCAAAGCAGCGCTCTCGTTGCGGCGTCAGGAGATGACCGGGTCCGGCGTTGCGCCCGCCGGGGCCGGCAACGGCTCGGACTCGACGAGCCGCCGCGACGCGCGAATCAACCCGACGGCAGTGTAGATCACCACGACCAGCACCAACCACCGAACGACCGTGAGAGGCAATGACTTCACGATGAGCGCCGCGAGCAGTACCGCCGGCACGCCACCCGCCATCAACCCGAGCGACGCTCGCAGGTCGAAGCTCCGTTCACGGACGAACCGCGCGCTCGCGACCGGCATGAGGAACGCACACGACCCCATCATGATCGGGAACGCCGCAGTCGGGTTCATCCCCAACAGGTAGATCATGATCATGCACGGCGCATAGAGTCCGATGCCGAGTGTCATCAACGCGCCGAGCATCAGATTGCCGAGAAAGGCGATCGCGAGCTTCGCTCCCGTCAGCTCGAGCAGTGTGCCGCCCGTCGGGTTGCTGTTGGTGATCGTGAGCAACTGGAAGCCGGCGAAGGCGAGCAGCGCAACCCCCATCCCGAACTGGATTCTCCGTCGCGACCATCGGGCAACGACTCCGGCGCCAACCCACGCCCCAAGCACCGAAGCAGCGATGAGCAGAATGAGCGTTTTTGGGTCAACCGGGACGATGGTCGTGAAGATGAAGGCCTGGGCGATGGTCGGAAGCGTGTGACCGAAGTTCAACGTGCCCGGAATCTGCTGATCATCGACGGCATCGCCGCCGAAGTACAACGTGACCACGGCTGCGAGAAGCAGCAGGGCGAGTGCGCCACCAAACCAGATGCCGCGCCCGGCGAGGAATGCCGGCTGAACGATCGTGAGCGCAATGGCGACGATTACCGCGACGAGTCCGAACGCCAGCGTCCACATTGCTTTCTGTCGCGGCGTGAGCCGCAGCCGGAAGATCGTCGTTGTGGTCGCAAACGACCCAATGCCGAGGGTGTCGAGGAAGTTCGTCACGAACCCCGTGCCGATTCCGCCCGGACTCGGCGCCGCGCGCTGCCCATCGGCGACGCCACGCGTCGTCGCGCGAATGATGAGCGCGATGTAGAACAGGGCGACGATCGCGAGAACGATCAGCAGGGCGTTGCGCGGGTTGAGCAGCCAGGCAGCACTCATCGGGCCTCGCGGACCGGTGTGATGGGATTGTGCGTGGGGAAAGCCTCGGATATTGTATCCGAAGCTGCGCCCCCCGCAACCGAATTCCGGCCGATGCCGCGCTCCAACCAGCCTCGCACATCGCCGCCCGCCACACCCGCCACCAGGCGCGGCGGCGGGCGGCCGCCGACACGGACCGAAGCCCCCAACATTGGCCTCGTGCGGCTCCAGCGCCAGACCGTCGCCAGCATGACGCTCGACGCCCTTCGCGACGGCATCCTGCACGGGCACTACGCCGAGGGCGAGCCACTACGTCAGGACGCCCTGGCCGACGAGCTGGGCGTGAGCCGCATCCCGATCCGCGAAGCGCTCCGACAGCTGGAGACCGAAGGCCTCGTCACGTTCAACCCGCACCGCGGCGCCATCGTATCGAGCCTCTCGCTCGCGGAGATCGAGGAGGTGTTCGATCTCCGCGCCAGCATCGAGCCCGACCTGATGCGCCGCGCCATACCACACCTGACAACGCACCAGCTCGATCAGGCCGACGAAGTGCTCGACCGCTACGCCGTCGCGTTACGAACGGGCGACGTCGCGAAATGGGGAGTGCTCAACTGGCAGTTCCACGCGACCCTGTACGCACCAGCCGCGCGACCAGTCACCATGAACCTGGTGCAGCGGCTCCATCAACAGTCCGATCGCTACCTGCGCATGCAGCTCGCGCTGACACACGGGGAGACGCGGGCGAACGATGAGCACCGGGCGATCGCTGCCGCGGCGCGCGCGCACGATACGAAGCGCGCCTGTCAGCTCGTCCGCGATCACATTGCCGGCGCGGGGCGCTCGCTGCTCGGCTTTCTTCGCGAGCGCCGCGACGAAGACACGAACCGCCGCGATGTCACCAGTCCCGTTGCGCGCGCGCGCCTGGAGGTGAAACCATGACAACCCATACTGCACCAATGTCGCGCGCCGGGACCGAAGCGCCACGCCTGCGACAGTTCGTCGGAGGCGCATGGGTCGCGAGCACCGGCGACGGATGGATCGACGACCGGAATCCATCCGACGCGAGTGACCTCGTTGCCTACGTGCCGGAGGGCGCGCCGGAGGACGCCCGGCGCGCGGCCACCGCGGCTGCCGCGGCCTTCGAACGATGGTCGACCATCACGGGCGTCGCGCGCGCGGATCACCTGTACCGCTGGGGCACCGCGATCGCCGACCGGCAGGAGGAGCTCGCCCAGGCCGTCGCCCGGGAGGTCGGAAAGCCCATCGGTGAAGCGCGTGGGGAAGTGGCGCGTTGCGTGGCGATCCTTCGGTACTACGCCGGCGAAGCCGTGCGCGAGGTCGGTGACGTGATTCCCGCGCAGGCGGCCGGTGCGCTGCAGTTCACGCTCCGCGAACCGTTAGGCGTCGTCGCGCTGATCACGCCGTGGAACTTCCCGCTCGCGATCCCGCTGTGGAAGACCGCGCCGGCGCTCGCCTTCGGAAACGCCGTCGTGCTCAAGCCGGCGGAGACATCGTCGCACGTCGCGGCGCTGCTCGCCGAGACGGCCTCGGTGTCACTCCCCGCTGGTGTGTTCAACCTCGTGCCGGGCTCCGGTCCGGCGGTCGGCGAGGCGCTGCTGCGCGCCCCCGAGGTGTCGGCCGTGAGCTTCACCGGGTCCGGCCGCGTGGGAGCGACCGTCGCGGCCATCGCCGCCGAGCGAAACATCCGCTACCAGACCGAGATGGGCGGGAAGAACGTCGCGATCGTGCTGCCCGATGCCGATATCGCACAGGCGGCATCGCTCACGGCGGCGGGCGCGATGCGTTATGCGGGGCAGAAGTGCACGGCCACGAGCCGCGTCGTCGTGGCGCACGATGTCGAGGGCCCATTCCTCGCCGAGCTGCGGCGGCAGATCGATGGCCTGGTCCTCGGACCTGTGACCGCGCCTAACGCCGCCGTGGGCCCGTTGATCAGCGAGCAGGCCCGCGATTCCATTCGCAGGACGCTCGGCGCGACCGACGCGGAGCGGGTCTACGAAGGTGTCGTGCCCGATTCGGCGGACTTCGCAAATGGCTGGTTCATGCCGCCCACGGTGCTGCGGGGCGCCGCGACCGATTCGGAGCTGGCGCAGCGGGAGCTCTTCGGCCCGGTGCTCGCGATGTTTCCCGCGGACGACCTCGATCACGCGATCAAGCTCGCGAACGACACGGCGTATGGGCTGAGCGCTTCGCTGTTCACGCGCGATGTTCGCAGCGTGCTGCACTACGTGAAGCACATCAAGGCGGGGCTCGTGCGCGTCAACGGGGACACGACTGGCGTCGACCCCCACGCACCGTTCGGCGGAATGAAAGGCTCGAGCTCCGGAAGTCGCGAGCAGGGCCCGGCGGCGCGAGAGTTCTACACCGAGATCAAGACGGTTCAGATCAACCCCTGATGACGAACGAACCACCGACCGGTTGTCATTCCGAGCGTCAGCGAGGAATCGCGATCGTGCCGATAGAGGGGCTGGCCCCTCGGTCGGGACGACGGCGATTCCTCGCCTCCGCGCCTGCGGCGCTCCGCTCGGAATGACATGGCTCCGCGCCGTGCCGTTCGGTTGAGGACGCCGTAGTACTCGACGTCATCCGACACTCCCGGCTCGCGCTTTGCGATCCATTCTCGGTTGGTATCCAAACGACCTGGATCCACGGCCCGGCGGCCGCACCGAAGCGGAGCATCGCGCGCCCATGCAGGTTTCCCGTCGAGAGTTCGTTCGCTATGCGGTCGGCGTCGGCACCGCCATGGGCGGCGTTGCCGGACTCGGCCTAACGCTGGCGCCTGCCCGCGCGAAGGCGCAGCTCCTCCGCATCAAGGACTCGAGAACAGTCCCGAGCATATGCCCGTTCTGCTCGGTCGGCTGCGCCACGCTCATCCATGTCAAGGACGGCGAGATCATCAACATCGAGGGGGATCCGCGCAGCCCCCACAACGAGGGAACGCTCTGCCCGAAGGGCGCGGCCATCTACCAGCTCCACCGCAACCCGAACCGGCCGACCATGGTCCTCCGCCGCCAACCAGGCGCGACGGAGTGGGAGACCGTGGACCTGGACTGGGCGATGGACCGCATCGCCCAGCTCGTGAAGAAGACGCGCGACGAGACGTTCATCGAACGGCTGCCTAACGGCAAGCTCGTGAACATGACGCCCGCCATCTTCCACCTCGGCGGCGCGACCCTGGACAACGAGTTCAACCACATCGCCCAGAAGTTCTGCCGCGGCCTCGGCATCGTCGCCATAGAAAACCAGGCCAGGATATGACACAGCTCCAGCGTCCCCGGTCTGGGGACACGGCTTGGGCGAGGCGCCGCGACAACATATCCGCGTAACCTCGAATTCACGGACTGCTTCGTGATCATGGGCTCGAACATGGCGGAGTGTCACCCCGTGGCATTCCGCTGGCCGATGAAGGCCAAGCTCAACGGCGCGAAGCTGATCCATGTGGATCCCCGCTTCACGCGCACGAGCGCGATGTGCGACATCCACGCGCCCATTCGCGCGGGAAGCGACATCGCATTCCTCGGCGGGTTGATCAACTACGTGATCAACAGCGAGCGCTGGAGCTCCGATCCGTTCTTCAAGGAGTACGTCGCGAACTACACCAACGCGGCGACCCTCATCAACCCGAGCTACAAGGATACCGAAGACCTCGACGGTGTGTTCTCGGGGCTCATGCAATACACCGAGCACCCCGAGTGGCCGTACAACGCGTTCCTCGGTCAGTACGATCCGGCGACGTGGCAGTACGCGGCCACGCAGATCGGCGACCAGGGACGCGTGGCGAACACGGCGCAATCGGGAGAGCAGCGGGTCCCGTCTGGCCAGCAGGGGCAGGCGCGCGCGGGCCAGCAGTCGACCCCCGGCGCGGCCGGTGCGGCGTCCGCCGGCACCACGAACATGGGCCCACCCTTCGATGCGCTCGTCAAGTCGCTGCTCAAGCCGGCGCCACGCACCGACCCGACGCTTCGGGACCCACACTGTGTCTTTCAGATCCTGAAGCGCCACTACGCGCGCTATACGCCGGAAGTCGTCGAGCAGATCACGGGCTGCCCGCGGCAGAAGTTCATCCAGGTTGCGGACACGCTGCTCGCCAACTCCGGGCGCGACCGCACTTCCGCGTTCGCGTACGCGGTCGCGTGGACGCAGCACACGATCGGCGTGCAGATCATCGGCGCCGCCGCGCTGCTGCAGCTGTTGCTAGGCAACTTCGGGCGGCCCGGCGGCGGCATCATGGCGCTCCGCGGGCACGCCGCGATTCAGGGCTCGACCGACGTCCCCACGCTGTACCACAGCATCCACGGCTACATGCCGCACCCGACGGCGCTCAAGAAGCACGACACGCTGCGCGACTACCTCACGGCCGAGACGCTGCCAACGAGCTACTGGGCGAACATGCCGAAGTTTCTCGTCTCGTACCTCAAGTCGATGTACGGCGCGGCGGCGACGCCGGAGAACGACTTCGGCTACGACTGGCATCCGAAGATCCTCGGCGACCACTCGCACATGGCGACGATGGCCGCGATGGATGACGGCCGAGTGCACGGCATGATCTGCATCGGGCAGAACCCGGCGACGTCCCTCAACGGCCCGGCGCAGCGGCGAGCGATGCGCAAGCTCGATTGGCTCGTGGTCAAGGACAACTGGCTCACCGAGACCGCCACGCAATGGCACTCCGCGCCCGAGATCAAGGACGGCGACGTCAAGATCGAAGACATCAAGACCGAGATCTTCTTCTTCCCTTCGACGCAGGTTGCGGAGTACGAGGGAAGCTTCACGAACACGCAGCGGATGCTGCAGTGGCACCACAAGGCTGCGGATCCACCGGGCCACTGTCGCACCGATACGTGGTTCTACTACCAGCTCGGGAAGCGGCTCAAGCAAGCGTATGCCGAGAGCACGCTGCCGCGCGACGAGGGATGGAAGAACCTCGTCTGGAACTACGATCCGGATCCCGCGAAGGGCCGAAGCGAGCAGTCGACGTCGGGCGACGCCGATGAGCTCGAGCTGCTCAAGGAGATCAACGGCTTTTACACCGACGACCCGAACCGCCATCTCGCCGGCTTCGGTGAGCTCAAGGACGACGGCTCGACGACGTGCGCGTCGTGGATCTACTGCGGGTGCTTCCCGGCCTTCGGCCGAAATCTGACTGCCCAGCGCGAGCCCGATCCTCCCGGCGCTCCCGGCGCCCAGCTCCGCTGGGGATACGCGTGGCCGGCCAACCGGCGCGTTCTGTACAACCGAGCGTCCGCCGATCCCGCCGGCAACCCGTGGAGCGAGCGGAAGCGGTGGGTCTGGTGGGACCCGGCGGCGACGAACCCGCCTAACGCTCAGACCGGAGCCGCGACGCCGAACGGCAAGTGGATCGGCTACGACGTGCCGGACTTCACGGTCACGAAAGCGCCTGACGCGAAGCCGAAGCCCGGCGGCGTCGGGCTCGACGCGCTGTCGGGCACCGACCCGTTCATCATGAAGGGCGACGGGAAGGGGTGGTTGTTCGTCCCGACCGGTCTCGTGGACGGCCCGTTGCCCACGCACTACGAACCGGCCGAGTCGCCGGTGGAGAACCTGTTGTACCCGAAGCAGCAGGTGAGCCCGGTGTTCAAGTACTGGGCACGCAACAAGGAGTACAACCAGCTCGCGAAGGTCGGTGACGCGCGCTACCCGCACGTGATCACGACCTACCGGCTCACCGAGCACTATCTCGCGGGGGGCATGAGCCGTTGGCTGCCATGGTTGACCGAGCTGCAGCCCGAGCTGTTCATCGAGCTCGGTCACGCGCTCGCCAACGAAAAGGGGATTCGCAACCTGGACATGGTCAAGATCTCGACGCCGAGGGCGAGCATCCACGCGCGAGCGCTGGTGACTGACCGGATCGGCGTCATGACCATCGCGGGAAAGCTCATCCACCACGTCGGCATGCCGTGGCACTGGGGTTGGGAGGGTCTGAGCACGGGCGACGTCGTCAACGACATGACGGCCTGGGTCGGCGACCCTAACGTGTCGATTCACGAGGGAAAGGCATTTCTGTGCAACGTGGAGAAAGCATGACAGCCTGGGAACCGGGAACCGGGAGCTGGGAACCGATGCTTCTCGGAGCTTCTGTTCTCCGTTCCCGGTTCCCCGTTCCCATTCGCGCGGAGCGCTGAATGGCAGAACCAATGGGCTTCTTCACCGACACGACCGTCTGCATCGGATGCAAGGCGTGCGAGGTCGCGTGCAAGAGTTGGAATCAGCTGCCGGCACGAGCCGGTGGCGATCCGGCGATGAGCGGCCAGAGCTACGACAACACGCTTCGGTTGAGCGGGAACACGTGGCGGCACGTGAAGTTCGTCGAGCAGTTCGACCGGCCGTACGAAGGCCGCTGGCTCATGCTGTCCGACGTGTGCAAGCACTGCGTGCAGGCTGGCTGTCTGGAGGTATGTCCGACGGGGGCCATCATCCGCACGGAGTTCGACACGGTCGTCATCCAATCGGATGTGTGCAACGGATGTCGTGCGTGCATCGGGGCGTGTCCGTTCGGCGTGATCGACATCAACGAGGTGTCCGGCACGGCGCAGAAGTGCACGCTCTGCTACGACCGCATGAGCGTCGGGCTCGAGCCCGCCTGCTCGAAGGCCTGTCCGACGGATTCGATCCAGTTTGGCCCGATCGAGGAGCTTCGCAAGCGCGCACACGCGCGTGTCGAGCAGCTCCAGGCCGCCGGTGAGACGCGCGCCCGGCTCTATGGCGCCGACCCGGCCGGCCCGTTAGGCGGCCTCAACGCGTTCTTCCTGCTCGTGGACGATCCCGAGGTCTACGGGCTTCCGCCGGACCCGGCGCTCCCGTCACGCAACCTCTCGTCGAGTGCGGCCGCGTCGACCGCCGCGGCGGTGGTCGCGGGGGCCGTGGGGCTCGTGACGTTGCGGCACAACCGGATGAAGGACGTCTCCGAGGCGGAGGCTCCTCATCGGGACACTGAAGATTCCTCGCCTGACGGCTCGAAATGACATGCTGACGTCGTCCGATTCCCGGTTCCCGATTTCCGATTCTCGACCGGATGCCTGACACCTTTTTCACCGAACCGCCGCATTGGCGCTGGCTGATCGTCCTCTACTTCTTCGTTGGCGGCATTGCCGGCGGGTGTTTCTTCCTTGCCGCGCTGCTTCACCTGGTTGGGCGGCCGACGGACCGCGGCCTCGTACGGCTCGGCTACTACATCGCGTTCGTCGGTGTGGTGGTGAGCGGCATCCTGCTCATCGTGGACCTCGGACGCCCGGAGCGATTCTGGCACATGGTGATCCAGTCGAAGACGGGACGCCCGATGCTCAAGTACTGGGCACCGATGTCGGTCGGCGTGTGGGGCCTCCTGGTCTTCGGCGTCTGTACGTTCCTCGCGGCGTTAGGCGGCCTCTATGAAGCCGGTCGCGTTCGGTGGGGGATCGCCGGGCCGCTCGTTCGGCGGCCGATCTCGACTGTCATCGCGATCGTCGGCGGGATTGCCGGGTTCTTCCTGGCTGGCTACACCGGCGTGCTGCTCTCCGTCACCAACCGACCGATCTGGGCAGACTCGAGTTGGTTGGGCGCGCTCTACCTCATGTCCGCCGCCTCCAGCGCGGCCGCACTGCTCATCCTGCTCGCGCGCCGGCGTCGTGTGATCGATGCGGTGACGCTCGGTGGACTCGAGCGATTCGACCGGTACGTGCTGGTGCTCGAGCTCCTGACACTCATCGTCTTTCTGGCGTCGCTCGGGTCCGCGGCACGCGTATTCCTCAGCGCTTGGGGAGTCGTGTTGCTCCTGATCGTCGTCGCGGGGATTCTCGTGCCTCTCGTGATCGCGTCCGAAAGGTTCGGGCGATTCCGGGGCCGGCTGCTCACCCCGTACACCGCCGCCGGTCTCGTGCTGCTGGGCGGGTTCATGCTGCGTGTCGCGACAATCTTCCCGTCCGAGCAGGTGAAAGTGGTGGGGACCCGAGTGTTGCACCCATGACGCGAATGCGAATTGGTCTGACGGCGGGTGCGTTGGCGATTTGCGCCGCCTGCCAGAGCCCTGAGGGAAAACGCGGGCGCGGTGGAGGGCCCGGAGGAGACGTTCGCAACCGCGATGCGATCATCCAGATCCACGCGGGCTCCGTGATGTACCACAAAGTTCCTTGCCTGCTGCCTGAGGATCAATGCACGGGACCGAAGCCAGCGTCCGGGTTGCCGGGCGATTTCCCGGACTGACCGAACCGGAGCCCGATCCCGCGTGGCGACCATGGGTTCGGCTTCTGGACCTCGCCCTCGCCGCGGCCAGCGAACGGGACTGGGCGAGCGTGGTGACCCTTGCGCCCAATCGCCCCAATGGAGCGCCGCTTCTGCACGGCGCGACACTCCACGGGAATGGCCGTCCGTTGCGCCAGCTCCTGCGCGTGCTGTTGCGCGAGTCGGACACCGTGGCGCCTGATGGCTCCGGCGCCGCCAGGCGGAATGGCGATCACTCCGGGCTGACTCGGCCACCGGCGCGGCGCCGGCTCGACGCGTTAGGCATCGCGCGGGCGGCGATCGAGCAGGATGCGTCCGCGCTCGACCGGTGTTCCGAGGCGGCCGCGGTGGATTCGGGGCGCCTGTCCGCCGTCGCTCACCTTGCCGTCATCCCACTGCTCTCCGGAAGCCTCGCGCGATTTGCCAACCGGGTGACCGCAGGCTGGTTGCGCGGCTACTGCCCACTGTGTGGCGGGTGGCCGACCCTCGTCGAAATGCGCGGGCTGGACCGAAGCCGGCGGCTGCGATGCGGTCGGTGCAACGGCGACTGGCAGTTGCCTGTTCTGCGATGCCCGTACTGCGACGAGTTGCGGCACCACCAGCTGCACGCGCTGGTGCCGGAAGGCGATGAGCAAACCCGGCGAGTCGATGTCTGCGAGTCATGCAAGGGCTACATCAAGACCTTCACGACGCTGCAGGCGCAGCCACTCCGCTCGCTCGCGCTGCTGGATCTCGCGACGCTGGAGCTCGACGTCATGGCGCAGGATCGAGGCTACACGAGGCCGAGCCGACCGGGTTATCCGCTCGAGGTGTCACTGACATGAGACCTGCTGAGGTGTGCGGTGAGCTGCTCGCGGCGCTCGAGGCGTCGGAAGGCCGACGCAAGCGTCGCGTGCGCAACACCACGCCCGACGCGATTGGCATGGCGATCAAGCGCAGTCTGCTCGAGGAGGTCGTACAGCGAGATCCAGACCCCGAAAGGTTCGAGGTGTGGCTCGCGCTCCGATGCATTGCCGAAGGCGCTGCGGACGGCCCGGTGCGCGCCATGGCACTGTCGATCCGGGATGAATGGCAGCTCGCGGTAACCGCCAACGACTTTCGCCAATGGCTCGCTGAGGGGGCGCCATCGGACGACCGTCAGGGCGCCTCGCGCGATGCGGGGAGGCCAGCATGAGGACACGTGTCGCAATGGTGCTGGCCGTGTTCTGCCCGGGTATCGCGTTAGGCGTTTCGTGCCGGGCCGGGGACCGGAACGATGAGCGTGCTCGCGTGCCAAGCCCCGATGAGCTGGCACGGGAGGGCCGGCTCGATCTCAGCGACGATCAGGTCGTCGCTGCGCTCCTCACACCGAAGGTGCCGGGTCGCATCATCTACGATCCACCCGAGGATCTCTCGCTCGCGAACGCCAGGCGCATGCGCCCTGACCTCGTGAGCGGCGACACGACTCGGCGCGATACGAGTCGTGCGGCGACACGTCGCGACACGACCGGTGGCGATGCGACGGCGGATACGAGCGGCGGAGCGGCCAGGCGAAAGCGTCCGTAAGCGTGAGCGCACGTCGCTCGTGTCGCTGACTCAGACGTGGCCGGGGAGGGACGGCCGGGCCGAGAGGATCAGCTCGTGGCGCGGCAGACCGCCCGGCCCAAGCGAAACGACCTCCGTCATGTACTCGGGAATCCACGCCGGCGTCTGCTCGCCCATGGACCATTGACTCTGGCGGAACGCCGCTGGCCCATCGACGACCGACAGCAGAAGGACACCTAACGTGCCCGCCTCGCGAACCGCGTCGGTGTCGTAGCCCGACGTCGAGAACATGACGTGAAGCGGCGGCGGCCCTCGGGTCGGCTCGACTGCGTTGGTGGGAAAAAGTCGAACCGGCGCCCCGGCATCCGCGTGACTAACCGGTACGGCCAGCAGACCGCGCACCAGATCAGCGCTCACCGGTGCGGCCTCGTTGCGAAAATCAATGACGACGTCCGTGGTGCCGCCCCCGACGTCGCCCGTACCGGTGAGTCGCACGAAGTACTGCGTGGCGTCACCGGGCGCTCGCGTACTGCGTTGCAGCGTCCGCAGCTTCGACAACGCGAGGCCTGCCTTCCGGAGCTCTCGCGCCACGAGGATCTCGACTTCATCCGTCCTGACGCGGCGCGGGTCTCCCATTGACTCGACTCCTGGCGCGGGAGTACGAGAGATTGCCAATCGAATGCCATCGGCGCCGGAAAGCGAATAGCGGCTGCGTATCAGCCGACGAATATTCCTTGCATGTTATGGGTATCCAGCCGCGGACGCAGGAGGTACACGGCATGACGCTCACGACACTGTCGTTCGATCACGTGGTCGAGATCGTGTCGGTCCTGAGCGATGCATTCCACGAGTATCCGGTAATGCGCCACGTGCTCGGGCCCGATGCCCCCGGTGGGGCGCCGTACAAGGTGCGGCTCCACCGGCTCGTGCAGCTGTTCGTGAGCGCCCGCGCCTATCGAGACGAGCCCATGATGGGCGTCCGCGATGACTCGGGCGTGCTGGTCGCGGCCGCGGTCATGAGTCTCCCGCAGCCGTCCAATCCGCGGCCGGCCTTCATCGCACTCCGTGAGTCGATCTGGGCCGAGCTCGGCGCCGATGCGCGGTCCCGGTACGATGCCTACATGGCGGCCGCGAACTTTTTCGCCACGAGGCCGCCGCACCACCACCTCAACATGATCGGCGTCCGCAGGACACACCAGCGCCTCGGCCTCGCGCGCGAGCTGCTCGACGCGGTTCACCGGCTGGCAGGCAGCGACCCGCAGTCGGCCGGGGTGAGCCTAACGACTGAACGGGCCGAGAACCTTCCGTTCTACGAGCGCTTCGGATACACGGTGGTCGGCCATGCGCGCGTCGGTCCCGACCTCGAAACGTGGGGGCTGTTCCGGGCCTGACCACCGATACACGTCTCGCCCCTGCGTATCACGCCTGGCACTCGGGCCGATTGCCGCGTAGGCCGGTCAGCGGCATGGTGGCGCGCGTCGCACTCTTCCCGCGTCCCAGGCAGGTACCATGAATCCCATCGCGCGCTCGCTCGGCATCGCTTTCCTCACCGGCGCCATGGCGTGCGCCGGCCACGCTCGGCCGGCCACCCACCCGCCGGTCGCGAGCTTCGCCGACGGTTTCGATGCAAGCGTGCGCCGGGATGTGGAAACGCTCCGCACGGCCACGGACAACTATCACGAGCTCGCGGCGGCCGAGGCCGCGGGTTACCCCACCACACTGCCGAAGTGCATCGCCGACTCGACCATGGGTGGCATGGGGTACCACCTCATCGACCGGAAGTCGATCGACGACAAGCAGGAGATCGAGCATCCCGAGATGCTGATCTACGCGACGGATGGGGAAGGGAAGCCGGAGCTCGTTGCCGTCGAGTACATCGTGCCGTACCGCGTGCACCCAGCTACCGAGAAGCCACCGCGGTTGTTCGGCCAGGAGTACAAGCGCTACGACCAGTACAACTACTGGGGCCTGCACGTGTGGGCGTGGCGCAAGAACGCGGCGGGCCTGTTCGCGGACTGGAATCCGGCGATCAGATGCTGACCGGCCCTAACACCCCTTCGTCGTAGATGCCGGCCTGGTCGATGCCGGCCGGATCGATGCCGGACCCGAGAGGCCCAGCCCCACAGACGAAGTGGTGTTCGGATGCAGCGGATGCCCCGGATGCTTCAGGATCGCTCCTCGGCCGTGACAACCCGGCTCGCAACGAGCTGGAACTGAGAATGAACGACCTCGGAACGCAGCTCGGCGACAGACTATCGCGGCGGCTCCGCGAGGAAGCGCTCCACCTCGGGCCACACGAGCTCGGGTCGCTCGGCGTACGTGAAGTGCGCCGCCCTCGGCACACGCAGGAGTCGCGCGTGCGGTAGCGAAGTCACCCACTCCTCGACAAGGTCCATCGGAATGGATTCCTGCTCGCCGTGGACGACGAGCGTGGGGACGGACAGGTGGCGCAGCCGCTCCCGCAGGTCCCAGTCGCCGTACGACGCCATCACGACCCGGTTCGTGATCGTCAGGCCATAACGAATGCCCGCCGGGTCCGACGCGCACAGGTCGGACTTGATGAGGGGCAGCGTGCGGTCGGGCTCCGCTAGCCGCGGACGCATTCCGACTGCCCAGTAGTCGCGGCACGCTTGCCTGGTGTCCGCGTTAGGGTCGGCGAGCCGCTTGCTCGCATCGGCCTGTTTGGCGCGCGCCGCCGAGTCGAGCCGCTGGGCGATATTTGCCGCGAAGCGCTGCCAGAACGTACCCCGACGCGGCGGTACCGGACCGAAGAACACCATCCGGCTCACGGCTTCAGGATGCGCCAGCGCGTACGACGCGGCGAGCAATGGTCCATACGAGTGGGCAACGAGCGTCACGCGCTGCGCACCGAAGTGCCGGCGCACCTCGTCGAGATCGGCGATCTGTCGTGCGGCGACGAGACGCGTGGTATCCTTGGGCAGCTCCGATCGGCCAGCGCCCCGCTGGTCATAGAAGATGACCACGTGATGCTCGGCCAGCGGTGCAAAGTCACCGGCGATGCTCTCGAGGTCGACACCGGGCCCGCCGTGAATCGCGATGAGGGTATCACTGCCGCGTCCCATCACCCGATAGAAGAGCCGAGCCGAATCGGACGTCGTTAGGTAGCCGTCGCGAACGGGCGTGTCCGCTTGAGCGCCCGCGGTCGCTGCGGAAGCCGTGAGAGCCGCGACGGCGCGTCCCTTCGTCTTCAGTCGCACGCGAAGCAGCCGATCGTTCGCCGTCATGTAGAGCGTGGAGCCATCATCGCCGAACGCACAGTTGGCGGTCGGCTGGCCGGTCACGATCGTGCCGAGGTGTTTCCCGGTGGGGGAAATGACGAAAATCCCACCGGGCCCGGCGGCGAACAGGTTTCCCGATCGATCCACCTTCATGCCGTCCGGCAGCCCCGGTTTGCTGTCGCTCACGAGTGCCGTGGCATCGAAGAACACGCGGCCGTTCCCGATCGTGCCGTCCGGGCGGACGTCGTACGCCATCCAGATGGCCCGCTTCGGGTCGGAGTTCGCGACGTAGAGTGTCTTCTCGTCAGGCGAGAAGGCGAGTCCGTTCGGAAAGGTGAGCTCCCTGGTGAGGAGCGTCAGCTGGCCGGAACGCGTTAGGCGATAGACGCCGTTGAACTCGAGCTCCTTCGCCGGGTCGTCGTTCAGGCCCTTGAGAGCATACGGCGGGTCGGTGAAATACAGGTCGCCGTTCGAGCGATACACGAGGTCGTTCGGGCTGTTGAGCCGTTTGCCCTGATACCGGTCGGCGAGGATGGTCTTGGTGAACTTCGACTCGTCGAGCCGAGCCACCTGTCGGTTGCCGTGATCGGCCATGACGAGTGAATCGTTCGCGTCGAGCGTGAGCCCATTGCTCCCGAGCTCGCGGCCCGGCGGGTTGACGCCGGTGTAGCCGGCCGGACGCAGAAAGACGGAAAGACCGGTGCCGTCCTGCCACTTGTAGATCGTGTTTTTCGGAATGTCGCTGAAGAGCAGGTAGCGGCCGCTGGTTCGCCAGACCGGACCTTCCGACCAGTCGAACCCTGCGGCGAGCTGTTCGATCGTCGCGTCAGGCGCGATCAGGGCGTCGAGCGCGGGGTCGAGCCGCTCGATGTGCCCGACGGTCGGGCGTGGCTGTGCGTGGTTAGGCATCGCACTGCAGGCGACCGCAAGCGCGGCCCGCATCATTGCCTTGACGAGTGTTCGGCGCATGACCGGCATCCGGAGCGAATGTACAGGCAGAATTTCGGAGGCAGCCGACAGTGGACATTGCAGGGCACATCACGACGCGGCGACCGTGTTGCACAGCGTTCCAATCGCGGGAACGTCTATCGTGACCTCATCGCCCGGCTGGAGCGTGAAGTCGTCCGGCGGAACGATGCCGGTCCCCGTGAGCAGCACGCAACCGTTCGGAAAGCTCGTCTCGCGGTAGAGAAACTCCACGAGCTTCCGCGTGTCGCGTCGCATCTGCGAAAACGCCGTCGCTCCCTGAGCGACGACCGCACCGTCCCGCGAGACACGCAGCCCGATCGCGGTATCGGGCGGGAGAGGCTCGCTGCTCACGAGGACGGCCGGACCCAGCGAGCAGGCGCCGTCGTAGATCTTCGCCTGTGGCAGATAGAGCGGGTTCTCGCCCTCGATGTCCCGCGAGCTCACATCGTTGCCGATGGTGTAGCCCACGATCTCCGCACGCGCGTTGATGCATAACGCGATCTCCGGCTCCGGCACCGTCCAGCGCGCGTCCCGGCGGACTCGGATCGCATCACCAGGCCCGCGAACGCGCCACGGCGCCGCCTTGAAGAAGAGTTCCGGCCGTTCGGCCTCGTAGACGCGATCGTAGAAGCTCGCACCGCCACCGGTCTTCGACTCCTCGAGGCGCGCCGTTCGGCTTCTGTAGTACGTGACGCCGGCCGCCCACACTTCCTGTGAGCCGATGGGCGCCAGCACTCCCTCGACGCTGTTCTCCCCAGGGGATCGGTCGGCGGAATGACGCAAGTACGATGGCAGGTCGGAACGATTGATCAGCGAATCCCAGTCCTGCGCGACTCGATGGTACGTGCCCTCGTGCTCCAGCACTGGGCCCTGTTGCGTTCGGTACAGTCTCATGGACAGCGTTTGCCTCTCGCTCGAGTCATCGGTCGTCCGGCGTTCGGGCGCGCTCGAGCGCCTCGACGATCCGGTCCACGTCGTACACACACCCGGCCCACGTCCCTCCGCTCGCCCGCTGCAGTGCCGCCCAGAGCCTCGTGTCGTCAGGCAGCTTCTCGTGCGGCGCGAGGTCCGGATGCGGAGGACGATCACGCAGTGTCCGGTCGATCTCGTCGGGTGCGAGCAGCGCTCCGTCGACGCCCACCAGATTCACCGAAGCCTCGAGCGTCCGGCGATCGATCACGATCTCGATCAAGTCACCGTCGCGCACCTTCCCGATCGGTCCACCGGCCAGCGCTTCCGGCCCGACATGGCCGATGCACGCTCCGGTGGAGAAGCCGGAGAAGCGACCGTCCGTGACGAGCCCGACATGCTTGCCCCACGGCAGGTAGCGGAGCGCCGTCGTGATCTGCGCTGTCTCCTGCATTCCGGTGCCCGACGGGCCATTGCCGATGAGCACGATGACATCGCCCGCTTCGATCAGACGCTCGCCCACGCCCTTCACCGCGCCGATGGCGTCGTGCTCGTCGACGAACACGCGTGCCGGGCCGCGGTGGCGGAATACCTGATCGTCGCCGACGACCGAGGCATCGATCGCCGTCGCTTTGATCACCGACCCCTCGGGCGCCAGGTTCCCGACCGGAAAGACGACCGTGCTCGTGAGGCCGGCCTTCCGCGCGGCGTCCGGGCTCATGATCACATCGTCCGGCGAGACTTGACCGCCACCAGCGAGCCGCGCGCGAGCGCGCTGCCGTCGCTCGCTCGACTCCCACCAGTCGAGTGTCGCGGCAAGCGAGTCGCCGGTCACGGTGAGCACGCGCTCGTTGAGCAGCCCTAGTCGCCGCAGGTGGAGCATCACTTCCGGCACGCCACCCGCCATGAACACCTGAACGGTCGGATGTCCCCGCGGCCCGTTAGGCAGCGCGTCCACGAGCCGAGGCGTCGCGCGGTTGACGCGGATCCAGTCGGCGACCGCGGGAGGCGCGAGCCGTGCGGCGTGTGCGATGGCGGGGATATGCAGCAGCAGATTCGTCGACCCGCCGAACGCGGCGTGCACGACCATCGCGTTCTCGATGGCCTCTGGCGTGAGGATGCGCGCGAGCGGGATTCCGGCCGCGTGCAGACGAATAAGTGCGAGGGCCGAACGCGTCCCGAGCTCGAACCAGGACGGTTCTCCCGACGGCGCGAGGGCGCTGTGCGGCAGTGCCATGCCTAACGCCTCCGCCACGACCTGCGAGGTTGCCGCCGTGCCCAGGAACTGGCACCCGCCACCCGACGACCCGCACGCGCGACAGCCCATCTCGGCCGCGTAGTCGAGCGTCACGAGATCGCGGGCGAATCGGGCGCCAAGGCTCTGGACCTGGCCGGCGTCTTCGGCACCGGCCGCGGGCAACGTAACGCCACCAGGAATGACGACCGCGGGAAGCGACTTCGTCCCCGCGAGCGCGAGCATGGTCGCGGGCAGCCCCTTGTCGCACGTCGCGATGCCGATCACCCCGCTCGCGGTGGGCAGCGAGCGAATCAGGCGCCGCATGACGATCGCGGCATCGTTCCGGTAGGCGAGGCTGTCGAACATGCCGGTCGTGCCCTGCGTGCGTCCGTCGCACGGATCGCTGCAGAACGCGGCGAAAGGAATCGCTCCCTGGCGGGTGAGGGCTTCCGCAGCTCCCCGGACGAGCAGCTCGATCTCCCAGTGGCCGGTGTGGTAGCCTAACGCGACCGGCCGCCGGTCGGCGCCGCGCACGCCGCCCGCGGTGCTCACGATCACGAACTCGGGACCACCGAGCGCGGATGAGCTCCACCCCATGCCCACGTTCTGGGTGAGGCCGAACAGGTTCCCGCTGGGCGCGTTGATGAGCATCTCGGGCGTGAGCGGTAGCGTGCCCGGCGGGCCCTCGCCGACGATTCGGCTGGCCGAAACGACGTCGGCGGAGCCGAGGACCGCTTCGAGTGACGCTATCGTTCGGGCGGAGGGCATCAGGGACGTACGCTGAGGAAACGGCGCTGAACTGGCGGGGACATTGGGCAGATGATAAGGTCTGCCCCGAGTCACCTGCCAGCTTTCCATGCCGATGAGTGCCGAGATCGACAGCAGGGCCCGGCTGCGCTTCGGCGTCGTCGGCGTGAACCACTCACACATCTACGGGATGGTGGACGCCGTCGTGCGCGGCGGTGGCCAGCTCGTGTCGTTCCACGCGAACGAGCCCGACCTCGCGGCGGAGTTCGCACGCCGGTATCCGGCGGCAAAGCGAGTGACCGACGAGCGTGCTATCCTCGAGGATCCCTCGATCTGGCTGGTGCTGTCGTCCATCACGCCTAACGAACGGGCGCCCCTTGGCGTTCGCGTGATGCAGCATGGCAAGGACTACGTGGTCGACAAGCCGGGCGTCACGTCGCTCGCCCAGCTGGCCGAGGTGCGCCGGATGCAGTTGGCGACGAAGCGGATCTACTCGATCGTGTACAGTGAGCGCTTCGAGAATGGCGCAACCATTCACGCCGGCGAGCTGGTGCAGGCCGGCGCGATCGGCACGGTGATCCAGACCGCCGGCTTCGGCCCGCATCGCATTCACCCGCCTCCCCGACCCGGCTGGTTCTGGGACCCGGCACGGCACGGCGGGATCATCTGCGACATCGGGTCGCACCAGTTCGACCAGTTCCTCTACTTCACCGGTTCGACGAGCGGCGAGATCGTCGCGGCGCAGGTGCGCAACGTGCGCCACCCGGAGCACCCGGCATTTCAGGATTTCGGTGACGCGATGGTTCGCGGCAACGGTGGCACCGGGTACATTCGTGTCGACTGGTTCACTCCCGACGGCCTTCCCACCTGGGGCGACACGCGCCTGACGATACTCGGCACCGATGGCTATATCGAAGTGCGAAAGAACGTCGACCTCGCCGGGCGCGCGGGCCCGAACCACCTCTTCATCGCCGATCGCGCTGGCGTCCGTTACATCGACTGCAAGGCGGTGGACCTGCCGTTCGGGCGGCAGCTCGTGGATGATGTGCTGAACCGGACCGAGACCGCGATGACGCAGGCACACTGCTTCCTCGCCACGGAGCTCGCGCTCGTGGCGCAGGAGAAAGCCCACGTGGTGACGTGAACGTCGGTCCTGTCAGGCTGGCGAACCAGCACGTGAGCCGCCCGACGTTCCGCGATCCTGCTGACGTCGTCCGCTGGCTCGGTGCCGTGCAGGCGCAGGACTACGCCGGTGGCCTGTGGGCAATCGGGCTTCGCACCAAGGATGCAACGGAAGCAACCGTCGAAGACGCGGTTGCGCGACGTACCATCGTTCGCACGTGGCCGATGCGTGGGACGCTGCATTTCGTGGCGGCCGAGGATGTTCGCTGGATCCTGCCGATTCTGACTCCGCGCGTAGTCGCCGGGGCGCAGGCGAGGTTCCGACAGCTCGGGCTGGATGCTGCGACGTTCACGAAGAGCGCCCGGGTGGCCGAGAAGGCGCTGGCTGGTGGCAACGTGGTGCGGCGCGACAAGCTGTACGAGCTCTGGAAGGCTGCCGGGATCGCGACGCACGAATCGCGCGGTCTGCATCTGCTCGGCGTGCTGTCGCAGCAGGGTCTCCTGTGCTTCGGGCCCCGCGACGGCAAGCAGCAGACCTTCACGCTGCTCGAGGAGTGGGTGCCGGCCGCGCGGACGCTCGAGCGCGATGCGGCGTTAGGCGAGCTCGCTCGGCGCTACTTCACCAGCCATGGCCCGGCGACCGTTCAGGATTTCGCGTGGTGGGCGGGTCTGACGATCACGGACGTGCGCAGGGGGTTGGAGTCGGCGAAATCGGCGCTCGAGAGCGCGCACGTGCTCGGTCGTGAATTCTGGTTTGCGAGTTCGACTCCGGGGCGGGCGAAGGCGGATGCCGCGTTTCTGTTACCGCCGTGGGATGAGTTCACCGTGGCCTACCGGGATCGGAGCGATATCCTGGACCTTACGTACGCGAGGCGAGTCAACGCTGGCGGTGGGATCCTCAGCCCGGTGATCGTCGTGCGGGGCAGCGTGGTCGGCACGTGGAAGCGCGCGATCAGGAAGGACACGGTGACCGTGACGCCGAAGTTCTTCAAAGCACCGAACAGAGTGGATCGCGCGCTGGTTGCCGCTGCGGTCGAGCGATATGCAGGGTTCCTCGGGTTGTCCGAGGGGATCCTGGCCGAGTAGCACGGGCTTCGATACCGGACCGGACGCGCGAGACCGGCCCCTATTGACATCGCCAGATCCGCACCGATATATGTCGGATGTCGAAATGTCGACTCACGAACTGTGGACATCCGAACCGTACGGCCATGGCTCAGACCACCCTCGATCTCCTTCAGGGCACGCTCGACCTCCTCGTCCTCAAGACACTCTCGTGGGGCCCCGCCCACGGCTACGCGATCGCCCGCTGGACCCAGCAGCTGACCGGTGACGCGTTCAAGCTCGGCCAGGGCTCGCTCTACCCGGCGCTGTACCGGCTCGAGGAGCGGGGCTGGATCGAGAGCGAGTGGCGGCTCTCCGACACGAACCGCCGCACGAAGGTCTACCGGCTCACGGCCGTCGGCCGCGCGCAGCTCAAGGCCGAGACCACGGCGTGGACGCAGTTCGTGGAAGCGATGGGGAAGATTCTTCGGACCACGTCACAGCCGGCGTAAGCCGTGAATTCCTCCAGCGGGTCGCGTCGGCTGCTTCGGCTCCCTCGCGGCGACATCCGCCGCAGTGTGGAGGACGAGATCGACGCGCATCTCGCGCTTCTCGCCGCCGATTTCGTCGCGCAGGGGCTCTCGCCCGCGGACGCGCGCGCGCGGGCGGAGCGCGAGTTCGGTGCAGTGAGCACCATCCGCGACGAATGCATCGCGATCGAGCGCCGCCGGCGTCGTCGTGTGAACCTCAGTGAGGCTGCCATGAGCATCCTGCAGGACATTCGCTACACCGCGCGATCGTTCCGCGCGAACGCGGCGTTCGCCACCGCGGCCATCCTGTGCACTGCGCTCGGCGTGGGTGCGACGGCCACGATCTTCAGCGCCGTGTACGCGACGCTCATTCGCCCACTCCCATTCCAGAAGCCTGACGAGCTCGTCGCCGTCTACGCTCAGATACCGGCAAAGAACGTCACAGGCGTCAACATCTCGTATCCCGACTACACGAGCTGGCGGGATGAGAGCAAGAGCTTCACGGCGCTCGGCATCTGGACATGGAGCTCGCCTTCCTTTACCGGAGCGGGCGTGGGTGGTGCGGAGCGTGTCGACGGTGCGGAGGTGAGCCCGAACCTGTTTCCACTGATGGGCGTTCATCCGATACTCGGCCGCACGTTCGCCGAGAGCGAAGGCGTGCTGGGCAGCCACCACGTCGTAATCCTCGGCTACGGCCTCTGGCAGCGACGATTCTCCGGCGATCGGAACATCGTCGGCCGGACGGTCACGATCGACCTCGAGCCGTACACGGTCGTCGGCGTCATGCCGCGCGGCTTCGCGTTTCCGGACAACGGTCAGGCTTGGACGCCGTTCGTTCCGAGGCGCGACGAGGTGCATGGCAACCGCGGGTATGCTGGTGCCATTGGCCGACTCAAGCCGGGCGCCACTCCGCAGCTGGCGCAGCGAGACCTCGACGTGATCATGGAGCGACTCGCGCGGGAGTTTCCGGAGAACGAGGGCTGGCGCGCCGAGGTCGTCCCGATGCGCGACGATCTCGTCGGCAACTTGAAGCGTCCGCTCCAGGTATTCGCGGCCGCCGTCGTACTCGTGCTGCTCATTGCGTGCGCGAACGTCGCGAACCTCACACTCACACGCGGCGCGGCCCGCCAGCGTGAGCTCGCGGTTCGGACGGCGCTCGGGGCTGGCCGCGGGCGGATCGTACGCCAGCTCGTGACCGAGAGTGTCATCCTGTCGGCGTTAGGCGGCGTGCTCGGGGCGGTGATCACCGTCTACGGCGTCCGGCTCCTTCGGCTGGGCTTCCCCAATGACGTCCCATACTACATCCCCATCGGTGTCAACGTGCCGACGCTCGTGTTCGCGGCGATCGTGTCGGTGATCTCGGGGCTGGCGTTCGGCATCATTCCGGCCTTCCGGGCGACGGACGGGTCGCTCGCCCTGGCGTTACGCGAGGGAGGCCGCGGTGGGAGCGACGGCCCATCGCGGGGACGACTCCGCAACGCGATCGTCGTCGGCGAGCTCGCGCTCTCGGTCACGCTCATGATCGGCGCCGGGCTGCTCGTGAAGAGCTATCGCGCACTCGTGAGCACGACGCTGGGGTTCGAGGAGAAGGGAATCCTGTCGTTCCGCATCACGCTGCCGTCGGCCAAGTACGAGAACCCACAAAGCCGACTGGCATTCTACGAGACACTCGAGCAGCGACTACAGGCGATGCCGTCGGTCGCATCAGTTGGACTCGCGCAAGGCATTCCGTTCAGTGGCTGGAACGTTCAGGCGTCGGTGGTCGCGAAGGGGTGGCCGAAGGCGAAGCCCGGTGAGGATTTCGTTTCGCACTACCAATATGTCTCGCCGACGTTCTTTCGAACGATCGGAGTCCCGCTTCAGCGCGGACGTGGGTTGGCCGAGTCGGATCGAGACACGGTGAACGTGGTCGGGGTCATCAACGCCACGTTCGCGCGACGCGCGTTCCCGAACGAGGATCCGATAGGCAAGCAGGTACAAGTCGGTGGCGGCGGTGAGAGCAGTCCGTGGATCACGATCGTCGGGGTGATTCCGGACTATCGACACTATCGCTTGCCGGAACCGATGGGCCCGGGGCTATATCTGCCGATAACAGCCTATCCACCGTACACCGAGACCGTCGCGATTCGCGTCAAGTCGGGCGATCCCGCGGCGCTCATGCCGAGCGTGCGAAGTCTGCTTCGTGAGCTCGATGCCGACATGCCGCCGTACCGGATCATGACGTTCGAGCAGGCAGTCGGGCGATCGCTCTGGCGGCAGCGATTCCAGGGGCTCGTGATCGCGGTGTTCGCGGTCCTTGCGCTGCTGCTCGCCGCGGTGGGCATTTATGGCGTCATCTCCTACTCGGTCGCGCAGCGGACGCGGGAGTTCGGCGTCCGCGTTGCACTCGGGGCTCAGATGCGGGACATCGTCGGAATGGTGGTGCGCCACGGTGCATTCCTCGCCGCGTGGGGCGTCGTGCTCGGTGTCCTCGGGGGCGCGCTGTTGACCAGGTTCCTCGAGGGGCTGCTGTACGCGACGCAGCCGCGCGATCCCGCGGTGTTCTCGTTCGTCGCGTTAGGCCTGGGACTGGTTGCCCTCGTGGCGGCCAGCGTGCCGGCGTGGCGGGCGACCACCGTTGATCCACTCGTGGCTATGCGGCCGGACTAACTGGTGCGCTCCCGACATGCGTCCGTTGAAAGACAAGCCTCCGCAACAGCGGGAGCACGGATGAAACGGATCCGAACGGCGATCATGCGGATCGCTCGCCGAGCGGAGAGCTCCACGCGCAACGAGCCGTGATTTCTTGGGAATAGCCTCGGGACGCTCATATGTGGCTTCCCGAGGTTGTTCATTCTCAAATCCGGGCTCGTTGTGAACGGAAGCGCGGGTGCCCGAGGAAAGATCCGCCTGATCGCCGTTCCAGATCCGCCTGATCCGCGTTCAAGCTCTTGCGGAGGCTCGAGGCTAAGCGATGCCGGAGTCGCTGAAACGGGATGGCTAGAACCGCAACCCTGTCCCGAACACCACACGCTTGTCGCGCGAGTTCGTGAACATCACGCTGAAGCCGGTCGCGGGATCGATCACACCGAACCACAAACCGCCACCCACGACCGTATGCCAACCGCCCGGCGAGCCACCATCGAGATAGACCCGCCCGGCGTCGGCAAAGGCCAGCGCGCCAATGTCGATCGGCAGCCAGGTACGAAGGGACACGATCGGCACGCGGAGCTCGGAGTTGCCGAACAGCGACGCATCGCCAGCATAACGCTGTGGCGGCGCACCCATCAACGTATCGAGCCCGCCCAGGAACGCGGCCTCGTGGAAGGGCGCATCGCCCCAGACCTTCTTGCCGCCGCCGCGCAGCGCCAGCACCGGGCGCAGCGGAATGGGCAGCGTGAAGTAGGTCGCCGCGCTGCCGGACACCTGCGAGAATGGGCGGTCCACGTCCCAGATCGCGGGGAACGTGCTGCTGTTCGCGTCGATGAAGAACCCGTGCTTCGCGCCCCACGGCCGATCACGCCGATCGTATCGCACCCCGAGCCGAAGCCCCGCCTGACCGAAGTGGCCAAAGCCATACGGTCGCTCGGCCGCGATTACCCGGCCGGCGTTCGCCTCGGTGTACGAGTACTGGACGACCGGGCCGAACGAGAGATCGCTCGCGCGACGGCCTAACGCGAGCGCGACGGCCGGACGCAGCAGCCACTGCCGCTGGTCGATGCGGAATCGGTTCTCCTGACGCTCGCCGCCCGGTGTCTCGTTGCCGAAGCCGTAGAAGTTCACGAGCTCGAAGTCCGACATGCGCCCGAGCGCGGTGAAATGCACGCGGGAGCTCTCGAGCCGTTGGTCGCCCAGCAGGGTGAAGCGCCACCCCGGTACTCCCGTCGCATACTCCGCATCCAGACCGAGCATGGTCCCGTACGGCTCCTTGCGGAACCCGTAGCGCATCCAGCGCGCGCCGACTCGTGGAACTGCGCCGAGTCCACCGGTTCCGAATCCCAGCACTGGCGTGATGCCGGTCCCGTAGTCCCTGCTCGGATACTGAACGACGCCCGTATCGTTCACCCAGGGGCGGCGGCTGAAGAGCGTGTCGCGCGACGAGTCGGGGCCGTAGTAGATGCCGCTCACGCGCCCGAGGTCATAGAGGCGCGCGCGGTGCTTGCTCGCGACTCGCGACGAGTCCACCAGCGAGTTCGTGCCATTGCCGCCGATGAGGCGGACTTTCACGTTCGAGGAGACATCACCCCTGACGATGGCAGAATCATCGCCGTCGTGCAGGTAGACGCGGACCTCCTTCGTTTGCCGCGGGTCGAAGCGACGATGATAGTAGGGCGCGTCGCTGCCGGATTGGACCGCGACATCGACGAGGCCACCGGGGAGGTACGTCACCGTCGCGCGATCGTTTCTGTCGCTCGCGTGCACTTCGACGACCTGCGCCAGCACGGCGTAGAACCTGTTCGCGACTCCGGGGAGCCCATCGCGGCGCTGCTTCAGCTTCGCCGCGAACGCCGGTGCCACGCTCCGGTATTCCGGCGGCAGGGTGCGCACGGCCGAGTCGATCACCGCATCGGTGATTCTGTGCTGCAGTGCGAGAGCAATCGAATCCCAGACCGGTTTCTCGAGGTTCGACAGGAATCGCCGGTCGAGCTCCCGCGAGTTGTACGATAGCGCAGTGATGCTCTCGTACTTACCCTGGAAGGTGGTTAGGTACGGCGCCGCGGGTCGTACCATCCGTGCCAGGAGTCCATCGTAGGTATTGAAGGCGTGATCGCGGTCGCGCGCGATCGGAACCCAACGCGCGGACTTGCCGGACCCAAAGCGCCCCCACTTCCAGTTGCCGTGGTGGCGATCGCCGTCGTCGACGAGCATGTCGGTGAGCCGCGCGTTGAGGAACGCCCGGGTGTCCACCGTTTGCGCCGGCACGCTGTCGATGAGCGGGAGGAGCTCCTCGGTGTCGATCACGTCGGACGCGCCGCCGAACGCGGGTCCCTCGTCGGGCTTGTTGGGGTACTCCTCGAGGGTGCCCAGCATGTCGGCGAAGTCCTTGCGGAACTCGCCTAACGACGAGTCGCTAGGCATCACGGCGAACGCGGGCGTCGTGTGCAGCACACCCGCCGCCTCGGCGATCGGGGCGATGAGGACCCCGGCCGCCGGAAACAGCCCGCTGATCTGATCGCGCAGGATCTTCTCGAGCGCGGTGCCCTTGATCCGCTCGGGCGGGGTCACGTGCGCCTTGTCGACGGGCCGAAAGACGAACTCGGTCCCCATCGGCGTGACGAATCGAAGGTTCTTCGTCTGGTGCCCGCCGCCCTCCTTATCCGGTTTGAGACCACCGGCGTACGTATGGAGATTCACGACCGGGGCGAGCACCGGGGTCGTCCAGAGATCGCGATACGTGTCCCCGAGGAAGATCCTCTTGAACCCGGTGGTTGCGTAGCGCGGGCTCGCGGCGATCCGGACGCTGTCGCGGCTCACGATGCGAGGTGGCGGCGGCTGCCTGGGCTCGCGAGACTGCGCCGCGGCCGCCGGCGCACCGGCGAGCGCGACCGAGAGCATCGCCGGCAGCCTAACGAGCAAGGCGGATCGAAGGGCGGGCAGCGTCACGGCCATCGGTACAGCGTCAGCACCGCCGGAACACGCTTCGCCTCGTCCCCGACGATCAGGATGCTGTCTTTCGTGATCGCGACCGACTCGGGCTGTTCGTGCTCGCCGGGGAGCTTGCGGGCGAACACGACGCGCCCGTCGGGCGTGATCTCGACCATCGCCTTCTCGATCCCCGAGATGAGGACGTAGTCGCCCGTGAAGGGATCGATCGTGATGTCGGACGGATGGAACTCCTTCTCGCCGATCGGGCCGACGATGTCCTTCAGCGGCACCGTCAGGCGCGACAGCCGGTCGCCGCTTCCTTCGAGCTTCCACCGGTAGATGACCAGGTCGTCCTTCAGCTTCTTCGTGCCGACGTGCTTGCAGGCCAGCAGCAGCGAGTTGAGTGTGGAGTCGAACGCGAGACCCTCGAACTCGCACTCCTTGCCGAGTCGCGTGTCGTGCGTCGTGTAGTCCACGCGCTCGCCGTTGGCGCCCTCGCGGAACTCGTAGAGCGTCCCATTGCTGGCGAGGAGATACACAAACCCATTCGCGACGGTGATGGCCTCGAGGTCGGCCTTGATGGTCGGATGGCCGACGACGAATTGCTTCGTGACGACGCCACGCCGGTAGTCGATCTCGGAGACCTGCGCTTTCTCATCGCCGTGCGCGAGCAGTCGACCATCGCGCGTGAGCGCTATCCCGGAGAGCTCGTCGAGATTCCGGGGCATGACCCAGCGGGCGATGGCACTTCGGTCGGCGGTGCTGTCCTTCGCGGCCGTGTCGCGCTGGCTGAGCGAGTCCTGGAGCCGAGTCTCGCGCTGGGCGAGCATGCTGCTGTCGGCGCGCGCAGATCTCGCCGCGTCTGCCGGCCGGCACGCGCTCGCCACCACGCAGGCGAGCAGAGCACCGGCGGCGAACCCTCGACGAGTCATCCCGACGCCTTGGCGGTTTCGGCTTCCACCTCTTCCTCGAGCGCATCGCTGAGCTCGATGTCGCAGGTGGTGAGCTTGCTGCCCACGACTGACCGTATCTCGCTCATGAGCGCGTCGCCCGGCATCGACTTCCGGAGCTTCACGAGGTACGACAGCTCGGTGGGCTTGCCCTCACTGCT
The DNA here is from genome assembly GCA_036274195.1 of Gemmatimonadaceae bacterium. Lineage (GTDB taxonomy): Bacteria > Gemmatimonadota > Gemmatimonadetes > Gemmatimonadales > Gemmatimonadaceae > JAJKIV01. The sequence continues at coordinate 30,081 of DASUGD010000356.1, forward strand.
CACGGCCTCGTCGAGCATCCACCGCTTCGTGAAGCGGTCGAGCGCCTCCTCGAGGGCGGGCTGTACCACCCCCGGCTCCTCGGTCGTGAACGACAGCAGCGCGTTGAATCGCGGCTTCTTTCGGCCGGCGATCCGCCTGACGCGATCGAATCGGTCGGCGAGAGCATCGACCTTCTGGGGGCTCAGCGCGAGGACGATGTCGTGGTCATGGACCGCGACGTTTCCGTTCCCGTTGCCGTTGCCATGGCCATTTCCCTCGGCCAGCAGCTTGAGGGGCTCCGCCCATTGCTGTGAGCTCGCCGTCGTCACGAGCGCGTTGCGACCGAAGTCCGAGCGCCAGACGAACAGCAGCACGAAGTTGAAGATCACGGACGCGACCGCGCCAACCGTGATCGCCTGGACGCCGGCGGCGAAGCCGATGCCGATCGCGAGGAAGATGAAGACGGTGTCGCGCGTGTCGCGGAGCGTATTTCGGAACCGCACCGCGGCCACGACGCCCGCGAGGCTGAACGCCAGCGCGAGGCTGTTGCGCACGATGAGAATGATCGACGCGACGACGATCGGCAGCATGATCAGCGTCTCGACCACCGATTGATTGTGCCGCTTGGTGCGTCGCGCGGACATGTAGACCCACGTCACCGGCAGCATGAGGAGCAGCGTCGCGACGAGACACAGGGTCGTCGTGAGGGCGAGCTGAAGGCTCGAGGGCAGCTTCGCGGCCGGTGACTGGAAGGTGCTCGACGTCAGACCATCCTGCAGGATCTGGGGCGCCTGCGTCAGTTCCTCGAGACGCTCGCCGGATGAGATCTGACCGAGGATCGGGAAGAAGTAGAGCAGGGCCGCGAATGCGCCGCCGAGTATGAGGTAGTAGGCTACCAGCCGACGAATCGGCCGGTCCGATCCGAGTGTTACTGTGTCGATTAACCGCTTGAATGAAAGGCTCATGGCTCTCCGTTGGTGCGTCGCTTACCGCACGCTTCGGGTCGCCAATATGGCAAGGGCCAGGCCACGCGACGGATCGCGGTGAGCCGCAAGCCGTTGGTTGCGGCGTGCAGGCGGGGCAGGCTGGAGTGTGGCCGACTACGGCGTTAGGCAACAGCCGCGACTACTGGGAACTGGGAACTGGGAACCGGGAACTGAGGCCCTCCACCGGGACGACGGCGATTCCTCGCCTCCGCGCCTGCGGCGCTCCGCTCGGAATGACAGCTGTCTCTGCGCCCTTTCCACCGTCGCCCGTCGTCCGTCCCCCGTCCCCGGCAGTTCGCCAGCCGCCAGTCGCCAGTCGCCTAGTCCGTAATAGGCCCCGACTCGATCCCGTTCTCGGCGGCGCGCCGGCGGACTTCCGCGAGCAGCGTGATCAGATACTTCTCCACCCACTCGGCCTCTTCGTATTCCACGAGCGGGCGAGCGTGAACGGCGGTGGACCCCACGCCGTCCCGGTAGCCGGTGACGAACCCGAGCGGGTCGCCACCATTCATCACGTGCCCATTGAGCACGTCCAGCGCATCGGGGTCATCGGCCCAGACGAACTCGGTTCGGTGGTCGAACCCCACCACGAGCGCGGCATGGGAGCGGTCCTCGGCGGCCTCATGCAGCTCCGCGACGAGGTCCGCGGTCGTGCGGCGAGCGGGCGACGACATGGCGTCCTCCTGGTCAGGGAGTGGGTAAGGGGAGCTTGCGGGTGAGGCGACCGCCGGTTCGCCCCGATTGCCCTTACCGTACCACACCGCGTCCAGACCGCCCGCGCCGGCGCGAGGCGGGTCACACGATTTCGGTGAGTCGCATCTCGACGTTAGTCTCCGTACACGACTCTTGGAAGACCATCCACTGGCTCAGGCCGTCACACGCCGGCCACGGTACCCGTGCGATCGCTGCCGGTGCCTTTGGTTTACAGGCGGCAGCCCCCTTTGCGTTTGACACGCGACTTCGGCCGTCGCCACATTCGTGCTTCCTTCCGCAAGGAGCCACGGGTGGAGGACAAACCGGGCGTCACCCGAGAGCTGCGATCCCTCGCGAAGTCGAACATGGCCGCCGAGACCAAGAGTCGGCGGCGCGCGCTTGCTATGGTCGTCGCCGCCGTGCTTGCGGTCTGCGTCTGGGCGGTCGTGCACTACGTACTGTAGCCCCGCCGGCGGGGATTAAGGGTCAGGGCACCACTTTCGCCGACCGTTTCTTCATCACGGCTTCGATCTCGTCGATCTCCCGTGGCGCATTGCTGACGCGCTCGAGCCCTTTGTCCGTGATGATGTAGCTGTCCTCGATGCGCACACCCGTGTTCTGATAGCGGGCCACTGCGTCCTTCACCTTCGCCTTGAACGCGCGATTCTTCGGCGTGTCGGCGAGCGCGTCGAGCATCGCCTGGCTCACGTAGATGCCCGGCTCGATCGTGAAGGCATCGCCTTCCTTGAAGGTCTTGTCGCCGTAGTAGTATTGCGCCGGGTCGTGCACGGCGAGGCCGATGCCGTGCCCCAGGCCGTGGATCATCCAGAAGTACGTCTGCGTGCACGCGACTGGCGTGGCCGAGCAGTCGACCTTCCACGGTGGATCGAACGTCGCCGTCTCGGATTCGGCGAGGCCTAACGCGACGAGACCCTTCGCGCGGACCGCGATGGATGAATCCGACGCTGCCTTGGCCGACATTCCCGGCTTCGAGTTCCGCTCGGCCGCGGCCTGGGCGTCACGCACGATCTGGTAGATCTTCTTCTGGTCGTCCGTGTAGGTACCACTCACCGGGATCGTGCGGGTGACGTCGGCGGCGTAGCCCTCGTACTGTGTCGCCGCATCGATGACGACGACGTCGCCCGGCTTGGCCGGCCCGCGGTCCTTCATGTAGTGGAGCTGTGTCCCGTTGGCGCCCGCGCCGACAATGGAGCCGTAGGCCGGGCGTTCACCGCCGAGCCGCGCGAACGTGTACTCGACCACGGCCTGCAGCTCGTATTCGTGTGCCGGTTCCGGCGCGAGCATAGCGGCGCGGTGGCCTTCGGCGCTGATCTCACCCGCCTTGCGCAGGAGCGCGAGCTCGGCGGGTGATTTCTTCGCGCGGAGCTGATCGACGATCTCGTGGGCATCCCTGATGGTGAGGCCCGAGTGCCTGGCCGCGATCGACTTCATGAACGAGCGGCCGCGCGTCAGCGAGTCCTGCGCGGCGAAGTCGGCGTCGCCGAAGTCGGCCAGGGTGTAGAACGTCGGCGCGGGTTTGAGGCTGGCGAGCGAGTCGACGAAGGCGCCGAGCGCGGAGAATGGGCGGGCCTTGACACCTAACGTGCGCTCGACGGACGTCGAGTCGGGGCGGCGGCCGTAATAGAACGCCGTGCGCGGGTCGATCGGTGAGAGGAAGAACGTAGTCGTCGGCTTGCCGCCCTTGGCGACGAGCACCATGGCGGCGTCGGGCTCGTCGAAGTTCGTGAGGTAGTGGAAGGCCGGGATCTGGTAGAACGGCCCGAAGTCGGTGACGGGCGTTCGCCCGCCGAAGGCGACGACGACCCCGTCCTTTATGTGGGCGGCGAGGGAATCGCGGCGCGCCGCGTATTCGGACGCCGGGATCTGCGCCTGCACGCGAACCGCCGACGCCGTCACGGCGGCGACGGCGGCAAGCGCGATCGAGAAGGTGCGCTGAGAGAGCGAAGGCCGGGTGAACACGGATCCTCGTGGGAACATGGGATGACTCGCTCGACGAGTCCTGCCGGGCGTGTTGAAAGATGCGGACAGGCGCAGACAATGTCACCGGCTGTCACCGGTCCGGTTTTCACGCGCGAGTGGACAGCACTCCATCAGGTCTTGCTGCGGTATCGGGGGCGTGCGATGGTTCCGGGCCGTACGACCAACCCATTCCTTGATATGGAGAGCCTCATGCGTGCGAGCCGCGTGCTCACGCTCGTTCTCACCCTGGGCCTATCGAGCCCCATGGCCGGTGTCGCGCAGCAGCCTGCTGCGGCTGACACATCGAAGAAGACCGCTCCGAACACCGAGCTCCCGATCATCCCCACGCGCAAGACCACCTTCACGACCGACGAGGGCACGTGGCTCTCGCTCGACGTCTCGCCCGACGGCAAGACGATCGCGTTCGACCTCATGGGCGATTTGTACACGCTGCCCATCGCGGGCGGCAAGGCAACCCGCATCACGAGCGGCACGGGGTTCGACGGGCAGCCGCGCTTTTCCCCCGACGGCAAGACCATCGTGTTCGTGAGCGACCGCAGCGGCTACGAGAACCTCTGGGTCGTCGACGTGGCCGGTGGAGAACCGCGTGCGATCACGAAGGACAAGGATGCCCAATACATCTCGCCCGCCTGGACACCCGACGGCCAATACATCGTCGTGTCGCGGACGAAGACGGGCATTCTCGGCAGCACGTACGACCTGGTGATGGTCAACAAGGACGGCGGCACGGGACTCCAGCTCACCGGGCCCGGCACCGGTGACGCGCCGAGCGGACCGCCGAACCCGCTCGTGCCGCCACCATTCAACAACTACCTCGGCGCGAGCGTGTCACCGGACGGCCGATACATCTACGCGAGCATCAAGCGCGGCGGCTTCCAGTACAATCAGATGCTCGAAGACCGGTGGCAGCTCGGCGTGTACGACCGCAACACCGGCAAGACGTATCTGCGTACGACCAATCTCGGCGGCGGCATGCGGCCGGCGATCAGCCCCGACGGGAAATGGCTCGCCTACGGCTCCCGGATCGATGCCGGAACTGGCCTGCGGCTTCGTGAGCTGGCCAGCGGCGATGAGACGTGGCTCGCGCGCGACATCCAGCGTGACGATTCCGAATCGCGCTTCACGCGCGACCTGCTGCCCGGCTACGCGTGGACGCCCGATTCGCGCGGGGTCGTCATCACGTACGGCGGCAAGCTCTGGCGCCTGGCGCTGCCTAACGGGACGGCGTCCCCGATTCCGTTCTCGGCGGACGTCGAGATCGACATGGGACCACTCGTGAAGTTCGAGTACCCGATGAACGACTCCGTCCTCGACGTCAAGCAGATTCGCAACGCGCGTCCCTCGCCCGACGGCAAGCGCCTCGTGTTCTCGGCCCTCGACAAGCTCTGGGTCATGGACTTGCCCAACGGACGTCCGCGCCGGCTCACCACCGGCACCGCCGGCGAGCACTCGCCGGCATGGTCGCCCGATGGGCGCTACGTCGCGTACGTCACCTGGACGGAGGAAGGCGGCGACATCTGGCGCGTCAGCATGGCGGCGCCTAACGCACGACCGGAACGGCTCTCGCGTCAGACGGCCTTCTACGAGAACCTCAACTACGATCCCACCGGCCGGCGCATTGTCGTCATCCGGGGCCCGCGAGAGGAACGGATCGAGAAGACGGGCGAGTTCGGGGGACCGGGCCCGCAAGTGAAGGAGCTGGCATGGCTCCCCGCGGCGGGAGGCGAGGTCACGCAGATCTCGCCGGTCAACTCTTACGGCCGGCCGCACTTCACGCGCGATTCGACCCGCGTGTACATCTACGATCCGGTGGATGGCGTGGTGTCCATGCGGTGGGACGGCACCGACCGCCGAGCGCACATCAAGGTGACGGGCTTCACGGACCCGCTCCAGGGGCCGATGGCGCGCCCCGGGCCGGCGAACGAGGTCATCATCAGCCCTGATGGCAATCAGGCGTTCGCGGACGTGGACAACAAGCTCTATCTGGTCTCCGTTCCCGTCTCGGGCGGGGCGACGCCCTCGGTCTCGATCTCGACGCCTGCCGCCGCACCGGTGCCGGTTCGCAGGCTCTCACGCGTGGGCGGCGATTTCCTCGGCTGGTCGAACGATGGGAGATCCATCTACTGGTCGTTAGGCCACAGCTACTTCACGTACGACCTCGCGGCCGCGTCACGCGCGATCGCGGATTCGACGCGGAAAGCCGACAGTCTCACCAAGGCCGGAGCCAAGCCCGACACGTCGGCCGCGGCGAAGCGGCCCGCCTATGCGCCGACGCGCCATGACGTGTCGATCGCGGTGGCGCGAGATCGACCCACCGGCGTGATCGCGCTCCGGAACGCGCGCATCGTGACGATGAAGGGGAACGAGGTCATCGAGCGCGGCGACATCGTCGTCACGAACAACCGCATCACCGCCGTCGGCCCTGCGGGAAGTGTCAATATTCCGGCTGGCGCGCGCTCGTTCGACGTCGCCGGTACGACGATCCTGCCTGGATGGGTCGACATCCACGCGCACATGTGGCCGTCGTGGGGGATTCACAAGACGCAGGTCTACGAGTACCTCGTCAACCTCGCGTACGGCGTGACCACGACACGCGATCCGCAGACTTCGTCCACCGACGTGCTGACGTACGGCGATCTCGTCGAGACAGGCGACATGATCGGCCCGCGCATTCTCACCACCGGCCCGGGCGTCTTCTGGACCGACGAGATCGCGAGCGCCGATGACGCGCGCGAGGTGCTCACTCGGTATTCCGATTTCTATCAGACGCACACGCTCAAGCAGTACATGGCCGGCCAGCGCGCGATCCGGCAGTGGATCCTGATCGCCGCGAAGGAGCAGAACATCACCCCGACGCTCGAGGGTGGTCTCGACTTCAAGAAGAACCTGACGGAGGCGATGGACGGCTACGCCGGCATCGAGCACACACTCCCCATCACGCCGCTTTACAAGGATGTGGTTCAGCTCATGGCCAAGAGCGGGACCACCAACACGCCGACGCTGATCGTGCAGTATGGCGGACCGATGGCGGAGAACTACTGGTACGAGCATTACGACATTCACGCCGATGAGAAGCTCGCGCGTTTCACTCCGCACGCCGAGCTGGATCGTCGCGCGTTGCGACGTCCCGGGTGGTTCGCGGACAGTCAGTACAGCTTCAAGCAGTACGCGGCGCAGCTCAAGAAGATCGTGGAGGCTGGCGGACGCATCGGGCTGGGTGGCCACGGTCAGATGCAGGGTCTCGGGGTGCACTGGGAGCTGTGGAACATTGCCAGCGGCGGAATGCCGAACCACGAGGTGCTGCGCATCGGCACGATCAACGGCGCGGAGGCGATCGGCGTGGGCAAGGACCTGGGTTCGCTGGAGGTCGGAAAGCTCGCGGACCTTCAGGTGCTCGACCGCAATCCGCTCGAGGACATCCGCAACACGAACTCGCTGCGCTACGTGATGAAGAACGGCCGGTTGTACGACGCGAACACGCTGAAGGAGCTGGCGCCGCGCGAGAAGCCCCTCGACAGGATGTGGTGGATGTCGTCGCCGTAGTGGGCGACTTCGCGGCTGGAGCGACCGACCGCGTGTAACGACGGCAAGCCCCGGGCGTAACGACTCATTACGCCCGGGGCGAGCGCGTCAGCGGTCCGCCCGGGCGCAACGGCTTGCGGGCTAGCGGGTTGCGCGACATAACGTAGGTGGCGCTACGGTTGCTTTGCAGCCCGGGTCAGGCTTCCGTCGGAGTCACGATGCGTTCCCCCATACCGATGGTGTCGGCCTTCGTTCTCGGTGCGGCGGCGTTGGTCGGCTACCTCACGCTGACGCCGTCCGTATCGACATCGGGTGCCGCGATCGCGCGCACCGCCGCGGCAGACTCCACTGTCGTGACCCATCGCGTTCGCGCTGGCGGTGCCACGTCGCTCGATATTGCCACGCCTTCCGCCGACGGCGCCTTCGCCAGCTCGGTCGACTGGGACACGGGCGACCTCACGGTGACCGACCTGCGCGACGGCTCCGTCCGGCGGCTCCACGCGCAAACGAGCTCGAATCCGGACTACTCGACGTACGTCGAGTCCTCCCGCATCTCGCCGGATGGCCGCCGCGTTGCGTTCGCGTGGGTCGATGAGCAGTCGACGTACTCGGTGCGCCTCGCGAGCGTCGATGGCGGCACCGCGCCACGCGAGGTGTATCGCGACCCGAAGTACTGGTACGTGGAGGTTGACGGCTTCGCTCCCGACAACCGCCACGTGCTGCTCGAACTGGACCGCCACGATGGCCTCTTCGACTACGGCCTGCTCGACGTGGATGCCGGGACGCTTCGTCCGCTCGTCACGGGCGTGCCGTGGGTGATGGGTTGGGTGGTGTTCTCGCCGGATGGTCGCTATCTGCTCTACACGCCGCGGGTCGAGGGGCAGACATACGAGCGGCTCACGCCGACGATTCTCGATCTCTCCAGCGGCAAGACGTGGCCGCTCGTGGAGTGGCAAACCGGCGCCGAGCATTTTGCGTTCACGCCGGATGGCAAGGGTGTGGTTCTGCAGAGCGACCGGGGCGGAACGCCGGGCTTCTGGCTCCAGCCCGTGAAGGATGGACGGGCCACCGGCGAGCCTCGGCTGCTCAAGGCGGATGTCTGGAATGCCAACGGCATTGGCATCACGCGCGACGGTCGTGCGCTGTATCTCGTTCGAACCGGTGAGCGTCGCGTGTACCAGGTTCGGCTCGACCTGCTGCGCGGGAGCCTAACGAGCTCTCCGGCGCGCGTCACGGACGAGTACGCGAACTACATGACGTCGGTAGCGGTGTCGCCCGATGGCGAGTGGCTCTCGTACAACGTCTCGCCGGGCCCGTGGGTCTTTCAAGGCAGCCCGATCCTGACGCTGCGTGCGCTGGCGACGGGGGAGACGCGCCAGCTGCACGCGCAACTGAACCGTGTGGAGCAGCAGCTCTGGTCGCCGGATGGAAAGCGACTGCTGGTTCGTGGCGAATCGACGGCTGGACGCTTCGGCGTGTTTCTCGTCGACGTCGCGACCGGTGCGGCGACCACGGTCAAGCTCGACGACTCGGCACATCCTCAGGTGCCCGTTGCCAGCGGCATCGGCTGGTCGCGCGACGGGCGCGCGCTGCTGCAGATCGACGAGGCGGACAGCAATCAGACGTTAGGCGCGTTCGACGTCGCGACGGGACAGATCGCGGCCGTCGCCCGGCGGCCAGCGGCGCAGCGCTTCGTGACGCGGTACACGCGACTGGCGAGTGACGGAGAAACGGTTGCCGGGCTGGTCGAGACCGGCCGCGCGGGAGAGCGCGCGCTCGTCGTCGGGGATTTTGCCGGTACCCGATCCCGCGAGCTCGCGCGCGCGCGACTTCCCGAGGTGATCTTCGGCTTCGCCTGGTCGCCCGATGAGCAATGGCTCTACGTTGAGCGCGGAAGCATCGCATCGACAGGCGCCGGGACGCGGATCGACCGGGTGCGCGTCGCTGACGGGGTGGTGCAGCCGACCGGACTCCGGATCGACGGTCGTTTCGGTCCCATGGCCGTGCACCCTGATGGCGCGCGCGTGTTCTTCGTCAGCGGCGAGTACGGTGTCGAGCTGTGGGCGATGGAGCACTTCATGACGCCCACCCCGTGAGCGACGGAGGCCGATGCCGGGCTCACTGCTGATCGTCGACGACGACGCGACCATCCGCGAGTCGTTAGGCGAGGCGCTGTCGGAGGCTGGCTACGACGTCCGAACGGCGGAGGACGTGGCGCACGCGCTCGCCGCGCTCTCGGCTGAGCCGCCGGACGTGGTCCTCTCCGACGTTCGCATGCCCGGGCTCGATGGGCTCGAGCTGCTTCGGTTGCTCCGGGAGCGCAGCCCGGGCGTGCAGGTCATTCTCATGACCGCCTACGACGACATGCCCACCGTGGCCGCAGCGATGCGCGAAGGCGCGACGGACTTCCTCGTGAAGCCGCTCGACCTGCACGCGCTCCGCGACCTGCTGGCGCGAGTGTTCGACGACCGCCGAGCGCGCAGGCGTGCGTCCCGCGAGGCGCCCGGCCCCGGAGACGAAGTCGCCATCGGTGACCTCGTCGGCCGCGACGCGCGCATGATCGAGATCTACAAGTTGATCGGTCAGGTGGCGGCAACCCATGCGAACGTGTTGATCCGCGGCGAGAGCGGCACGGGCAAGGAGCTCATCGCGCGGGCCGTTCACGCCAACTCGCGTGAGGCGGCCGAGCCGTTCGTGCCGATCAATTGTACGGCGCTGCCGGCGACGCTCCTCGAGTCCGAGCTCTTCGGGCACGTGCGCGGGTCGTTCACCGGGGCCATGGGCGACCGCAAGGGAAAGTTCGCGCAAGCCGGCCGTGGAAGCATCTTCCTCGACGAGATCGGCGACACGTCCGCCGACTTCCAGACGAAGCTCCTGCGGGTCTTGCAGGAGCGCCAGTTCTATCCCGTGGGGGCGGACCGCCCCGAGCGAACCGAGGCACGGGTGATCGCCGCGACGCATCGCGACCTGGAGGCGATGGTCGCGGCGGGACAGTTTCGCGCGGACCTCTACTATCGACTTCGCGTCGTCGAGGTCGTCGTGCCTCCGCTGCGCGAACGTCCCGGCGATCTGCCTCTCCTCGCGCGCGCGCTCCTTCATCGCGCCAGTGCCGCGCTCGGCCGCCCAACCCCGACGCTCGCGCCTGACGCGCTGGCGGCGCTGGCCAGGCACCCGTGGCCGGGCAACGTCCGCGAGTTGGAGAACTGCCTGACGCGGGCGCTCGTCGTCGCCAGCGGCGAGGTGATACGCGCCGACCATGTCGTGCTGGGCGTCCCCGCCGCGAGCGACGCGCCCGGCCACGTGCCGACGCTCGAGGAGATGGAGCGCGAGCACGTCATCCGCGCGCTCGCTGCGACGCGCGGACACAAGGCGCGTGCCGCGCAGCTGCTCGGCGTGTCACGTCCGCGCCTCGACCGGCTGCTCGCCAAGCACGGTCTGGCATGACTGGCGACGCGGGCCGTCGCACGTTGCGCGCCGAGCTGCTCGGCATCGTGCTGGTGGCCGTCGTGGCGCCGTTGGCGCTCCTCGGGCTCTGGCTCGCCCGCGGTACGGCGGACGCGGGAGAGCGGCTCCTGCGCCATCGGCTCGACGAGGTGCTCACGCTCGCCATTCGCGACGTGGGTGAACGCTGGGTGACGACGCGCGGCGCGCTGCTCGGCGTCGCGGATCTCGACGGCGCTCAGCGCGCGCCTGGTAGCGTCGCCGACACCTCGAGGGCAGCGTTACCATCGTCGTTGACCAACGTGGTGCGTGAGCTCGTCATCCGGGACACCGCCGGAAGCGAGCGATGGCGTCTCGCGCGCGACGCGCCCGTGGACGGCGGTCGCTTCACGGTGCGCTTCCCGCTCGTGTCTAGCGATGGCAGGCGCAGGGGATCGCTCGAGGCAACACTGGTCGCGACCGCGGTGTTGGCGCCGAGCGTCGTGGCGGGAGGCGCGAGTGTTGGTGCGATCGATCCGGCAACGGGGAGCTCGCTGCTCCCGCTGGCGTTCGACGCGGGGCTCGCGCGTGGCGACGACTTCACGTGGAATGGCGAGCGATGGCTCGTTGCGCGCCGGGTGCTGGACGATCCTCCGGTGGAGTTGATCGCGGCGGCGCCGCTGGCCGACTACGTCGTACCGTTCCAGGCCGCGGCACGGCGCGGCGTCGTGGTGCTCGCCATCGTCGCGGTCCTTTGCGTCGTTGGCGCCGCGGCGTTGACGCGGCGGACGACGCGAGCGCTGGAGGAGCTGGCCACGACGGCGGATGCCGTGGCGAGCGGTGAGCTCGGACGCACCGTGCGCGTACCCGAGGGTACGGAGGTCGGTCGGTTGGCTCGTGCGTTCAACACCATGTCGGAGAGCCTCCAGCGTACGCTCGACGCGCTCGCTCGACGCGAGTCGCTCGCGGCGGTGGGAGAGTTCGCGGCGGGGCTGGCGCACGAGGTGCGCAATCCGCTCACGGCGATCCGCATCGACCTGCAGCGCGCCGACGAGAAGCTGGATGGCGACTCGGCCCTGCGCGTGCCAATCCGTCGCGCGTTAGGCCAGGTGGAGCGCCTCGACGCGACCGTGACCGGAGCGCTGCGACTGGCGAGGAGCGGGCACGTCAGCGATGCGACGGTGGATGTGCTGGTTCCGCTCGACGCGGCGATGCACGGGGCCGAACCCGCGATGGCGCGATCCGGAGCGACGCTCGAGGTCGCGTTTCCCTCGGGCGCCGGTGTTCCGGTGCGCGGCGACGCCGCCGCGCTCGAGCAGCTCTTTCTCAACCTCCTGCTCAACGCGGCGCAGTCGTTCGACAACGGGGGTGTGGTGCGCGTTGGAGTGGAGGCGGATGACGGCGTCGTTCGCGTCACGATTCGCGACGCGGGCCGTGGGATGACTCCCGAAGTCAAGGCGCGTCTGTTCGAGCCGTTCTACACGACGCGCGCCGATGGCACCGGGCTTGGACTGCCAATGGCACGTCGCATCGCGCGCGCCCATGGAGGCGAGATCGAGGTCGAGAGTGTGCCGGGAGCAGGGACGACCGTCGTGGTCCGTCTTCCGCGCGGGGACTGACGTAACGCGCAAAGCTCGCCACGTAACGGCGCGTTACGTGGAAATCGCTTCGCGGAAAGCGGGCACACTCGCTAACAAATCCTCTCGCAACGAGTTGCGGTGACGTGACCATCGGGCAGGCCGATTGCCCTGGCGGTGACCGCCATACGCCATCGGGTTACCGTCATGTACCATCGCACTTCTGCCGCCCCGGTCCAGCCGAGCGAACGGATCGTCACGCTCGACATTCTTCGTGGGCTCGCATTGTTCTTCATGATTCTCGTGCACTTTCACCAGTTCATGCGCATCGAGACGAAGAGTCTCGAAGACCTCATCGGCTGGGTCGTGTGGGTAGGGATCGAGCAGAAGGCATGGGGGACGTTCGCCTTCCTGTTCGGCGTGGGCTTCGCCGTGCTGGTCCAGCGCCTCGAAGCTCGCGACGTCGCTCCCGGGCCCGTGTTGCTGCGCCGCCTCGCCGCGCTCGCGGCTTTCGGCATCGCGGCGCAAGTCTTCTTCGGCTTCACGATTCTCTTCGCGTATGCGGCCACGGGCGCCTGGCTGTTGGTCGTTAGGCGGTGGTCGACGCGCACGCTCCTGGTGGCCGCGGCGGTCGCGTCGTGTCTCATGCCGATGTACGTAGAGGCGCGGGCTCTCTACGCCCTGTGGACGGGCGGGACGTTCACGATGTCGGCGGACGCGGCGCACCTGGTACAGCTGTGGCGCGCGGCCAGGGAAGCCGCAAAACACCCCGACTATCTGGCCGCGGTGGCCGCTCGATGGACGCACTTTGCCGCATCGCTGCGCCCGGTGTGGAAGACATTCTTCCCCGACTCGAATCTCACGCTGTTCGTCCTCGGCCTGCTCGCGGTGCGGCACCGCATCTTCGAGGAGCCCACGCGACACGCGCGGCTCATCGCCGGATGGATGACGTTCGGCGTGCTCTCGTGGGCGACGTCATGGCTCGTGCTCCAACGTATTCCGGACCTGGGCAACCCTCAGGCGACGTGGCCGCTCCAGTTCGGCCTCGGACTCGTACAGGATCAATGGCTGTGCTTCACGTACATCGGCGCGGTGGTCCTCCTGCTCGCCTATCGCCCGCAGTGGACGGCGAGGCTCGCGATCTTCGCGCAGGCCGGACGCATGGCGCTCACGAACTACTTTCTCCAGATCATCGTGATCGACCTGCTCGCGTCAGGCTACGGCGCCGGCGTCAAGGTTCGGCCCCTGCTTTACCTTCCGGCGACGCTGGCGCTCTTTGGCGCAGAGGCCGCGTTCAGCCGCGCGTGGCTCGCGCGGTTCCGATTCGGCCCGCTCGAGTGGATCTGGCGCATGGCGACGTATGCCCGGTGGCAGCCGGTTCGACTGCAGGTGGATTCAACGCGTGCCGGCCTCGCGATGACCGAGGTGTCTTGATGTGGGGAAATCGACCATATTCGGCGGTCCGTCACTGGAGGCGTTTGCGACGTGAAGCTGGGCGACCTTGTAGCCACGTCGAACACCATCGGCGCGACGAGCAGCCGTCTCAGGAAGACCGAACTGCTGGCCAGCCTGCTTCGCGCCGCGGAACCGACGGAGATTGCCATCGCCATCGGCTTTCTCACCGGCTGGCCGCGGCAAGGTAGGATCGGGATTGGCTGGGCGACGCTCGATGCCGCCCGGCCGCCTAACGCCGCCCCCGAGCCGTCGCTCACCCTCGCCGACGTCGACACCACGTTCACCGCCCTCAAGGCGGTCAGGGGCAACAACTCCGCCGCGCATCGCCGCCAGCTGCTCGGCGACCTCATGGCGCGGGCGACGTCCGAGGAACAGCAATTCCTCTTCGCGCTCGCGATCGGTGAGGTGAGGCAGGGTGCGCTGGAAGGCGTCATGGCGGAAGCCGTCGCCAGGGCGGCGAGCCTGCCGCCCGACCGCGTCCGGCGCGCGGCCATGCTCGCCGGTGACCTCGGGGCGGTGGCCCACGCGGTGCTCACCGAGGGTGAAGCGGGGCTCGCGCACTGGGCGCTGCAGCTCTTTCGCCCCGTCCAGCCGATGCTCGCCGATTCCGCGCCTGACGTCGAGGGGGCCTTGCAGGTATTCGGTACCGGCGTGGCGGCGGCCCTCGAGTGGAAGCTCGACGGCGCCCGCATCCAGGTCCACAAGCAGGGCGATCGTATCGCGATCTACACCCGGAGCCTCAACGACGTGACGCCGGCCGTCCCGGAGGTGACCGAGGCGGTTCGCGCGCTCGCCGCGGAGGAGCTCATCCTCGATGGCGAGGTCATCGCACTGGACCGGGACGAGCGGCCGCTGCCGTTCCAGGTGACGATGCGCCGCTTCGGCCGCCGGCTCGACGTGGACGCGTTGCGAGGCGAGCTGCCGGTCGTCCCGTTCTTCTTCGACATCCTGCGGATCGATGGCGAGGACCTGCTCGACCACCAGCTGCATCAGCGCCTAACGCGCCTCGACGCCGTCGTGCCGGCCACGATGCGCGTGCCGCGCCTCGTCACGGCCGACGTGGCCGAAGCCAAGCGGTTCGAGGCCGGCGCGCTCGAGCGTGGCCACGAGGGGCTCATGGCCAAGTCGCTGTCGGCGCCGTACGCGGCCGGCCGGCGGGGCTCGGCGTGGCTCAAGGTGAAGACGGCACGCACGCTCGATCTCGTCGTCCTCGCCGTCGAGTGGGGCTCGGGCCGACGGAAAGGATGGCTCAGCAACATCCATCTCGGTGCCCGCGATCCCGTGACCGGTGGCTTCGTCATGCTCGGCAAGACGTTCAAGGGGATGACCGACGAGATCCTCGAGTGGCAGACCAGGGAGCTTCTCGCGCGGGAGACGCACCGTGAGGGGCACATCGTGCACGTGAGGCCGGAGCTCGTGGTGGAGGTGGCGTTCAACGAGGTGCAGCGGAGCCCGCACTATCCGGGCGGCGTCGCGCTGCGCTTCGCGCGCATCAAGGGCTATCGCCACGACAAGCGCGCGGAGGAGGCGGACACGATCGCGGCGGTGCTGGAGCTCGCGCCGCGGTAGTCGATAGTCGATAGTCGGTAGCTACCGACTATCGACCATCGACTACCGACTTGCGGGTGCATCCGGAAACCTGCCTCTTATGGCATGGCCCACGCGACCCTGCCCGACGCCCGCCTCGCACCGGCGGCCGCGGCGACGACACCTGCCGGTCTTCGGCCGCTTGGCATTGGCCAGGCGCTGCTCTATTTCGGGATTCCATCCGCCATCTTCAGCGCCAGCATCCTCGGCCTCCTGCCATGGATGATTCGCCGCGGCGTGTCACCCTTCGTCACGTTCAACGTGACGTTTGGCGGGCCGCTGGCGCTCATGTTCGTTGCCGCGATCGTCGCCTATCGGCTGGAGGGAAGGCCGTGGTCGATGAGCGCATTTCGCGAGCGTATGCGCCTCGGCCGATTCGACTGGCGGCTTGGCGCATGGGGCCTCGCGATCGGTGCGTTCTCCATCGTCGAGGGGCTGCTGATCAACCCGTTACTCAGCCCGCTGGAGAAGGTGCGGCTCTATACCGCGCCGCAGGAGTTCACCGCGCTCATGGGATCGGTGGCGGGTGGCAAGGAGTTTCTTGGCGTGCCGGCAGCCGGGGCATGGTGGCTCCTCGTATGGGGCATCGCCTGCCTCATCATCCTCAACATCTTCGGCGAGGAGCTCTGGTGGCGCGGCTACATCCTGCCGCGGCAGGAGCTCGCGAACGGGCGCTGGGCCTGGGTGGTGAACGGGGTGCTATGGGCGGCGTTTCACATCTTCTACCACACGACGCTTTTCAGCTTCGTGTCGTACATTCCCGGCACCTGCGCCCTCGCGTACGTCGCGCAGCGCACGCGGAGCACGTGGCCGGGCGTGATCGGCCATACGATCGCGAACGGCATGTTCCTCGTGGCGATGGTCAAGGGTATCACGGGCATGTGAGGCGAGTCGTTCGCCAATAGTCGTCGGTCGTTAGTCGTAAGTCGTTAGCTCCCGACTCCCGACTATCGACGGGCCAATAGCTTGCCCGCCTCTCGTATCCAGAACACCGCGCTGGCGGCAACGATGCAGCGCGCCCAGTCCATCGGCATGAGCGCCACAGTTCCGAACGCACGCTGCATTGCCGGCACGTAGAGCACGACGCACTGCAGGACGCCCGACAACATGATCGACAGCCACAGCCACCGGTTCGCGAAGAACTGAGCGAAGGCGCTGCGCACGTCCGAGCGCGCGTTGAACGCGTTGAACAGCTGGGCGAGCACCAGCGTCGTGAACGCCATCGTCCGGGCGTACGCCATCGTGCCGCTCCCTTCAATGAATCCGCCCGGCAGCGAGGCGTCGAGGACCGCGAGCGTGCTCGCCGCGATCACCACGCCGACGAAAAAGATGCCGCGCCACATCCGCGCCGTGATCACCGACTCGCCGCGCGGACGCGGCGGCTGTCGCATCAATCCTTCGTCGGCCGCGTCGACGCCGAGCGCGAGGGCGGGCGCGCCGTCCGTCACGAGGTTGATCCAGAGGATCTGCGTCGCGAGCAGTGGCAACGCCACGCCACCTCCCTCACGCGGCAGCCCGAGCCGCGTGCCTAGCAGCACGCCGAAGAACATCGTGAGCACCTCGCCAATGTTCGACGAGAGCAGGAACCGCAGGAACTTCCTGATGTTCGCGAAGATCGCGCGCCCTTCTTCCACCGCGGCCACGATCGACGCGAAGTTGTCGTCGGCGAGCACCACGTCCGCGGCCTCCTTCGAGACGTCGGTGCCGGTGATGCCCATGGCGACCCCGATGTCCGCGGTCTTGAGCGCGGGCGCGTCGTTGACGCCGTCGCCCGTCATTGCCACGATGGCGCCGCGCCGCTGCAGTGCCTGGACGATCCGCAGCTTGTGCTCCGGGTTCACGCGCGCATACACGGACACCTCGGCGACCGTGCGCTCGAGTGCGTCATCCGCCATCTGCTCGAGCTCCGCGCCGGTCGTCGCGCGCGCATCGGTCGTGATCCCGAGCTCGCGCGCGATGACGGCCGCCGTTCGCGGGTGATCGCCGGTGATCATGATGGGCCGCACGCCCGCGCTCTTCGCCCGCGCCACGGCGTCCGCCGCCTCGGGTCTGGGCGGATCGATCATGCCGATGAGGCCCGCGAACACGAGGTCGTTCTCGATCGCAACGTCCACGCCGGCGGCGTCCTGCCGAACGACCTGGTCGTTAGGCAGCAGCCGGATGGCCACGCCCAGTGTGCGGAGCGCCTGATCGGCCAGCTCGTCGTTCGCCCGCCGAATCTCCGCGCGACGTTCCGGCGTCAGGGGCCGAGGCTCTTCCCCCACGAGCTCGCGCGTGCACCGGGTGATCAGCACGTCCGGCGCTCCCTTCGCGAACACCACCAGACGGCCGTCGCGCTCCCTGTCCCGATGCACGGTGCTCATCAGCTTGCGCTCGGATGAGAATGGAACCTCGCCGACGCGTGGCAGCTTCGAGTCGAGCTCCGTGGCTTCGAGACCGCATTTCCGTGCGGCGACGATGAGCGCCCCCTCCGTGGGATCTCCCTGCACGATCCACCGGCCGCCTCGCTCGTAGACCTGGGCGTTGTTCGCGCGGTCCGCCGCGGCGAGCGCGCGCTCGACCTCGACACGCAGCGGGCCGTCCAGGGGACCGCCGCCGTCCCGCGTCGCGAACCCGTTAGGCGCGTAGCCGGACCCGCTGAACGTCACGCGCCCGCTGGCCGTGACGACCACCCGCACCGTCATCTCGTTTTTCGTGAGCGTGCCCGTCTTGTCGGACGCGATGACGCTGGCCGAGCCCAGGGTCTCGACCGCCGCGAGGTGACGCACGATCGCATTCCGCTTCGCCATCCGCTGCACGCCGATCGAGAGTACCGCCGTGACCACGGCGGGCAATCCCTCTGGTACGGCGGCGACCGCCAGCGCAACACCGAGAATGAGGACGTCGACAATCGCGCCAAGTCCACGCACCCGGTCGACCAGAATGATCGTCGCGATCATCACGATCGCTATCGCGATGACGACGAGGCCGAGCACCGTCCCCGTCCGGTCGAGCTCTCGCTGGAGCGGCGTCTCCTCCTCGTGGGCTTCCTCGAGCAGTCCGGCGATGCGCCCCACTTCCGAGCTCATCCCGGTCGCGGTCACGAGGGCGGCCCCACGTCCGTACGTCGCGGTCGTGCCGCTGAACACCATGTTGTCGCGGTCCCCGAGCGCAACGACTTCCTCGATCCGATTCGTGTTCTTCGAGACTGGAAGGCTCTCCCCGGTGAGCGACGCCTCGGCCATCTGCAACGCCGTCACGGCGACGAGCCGCCCATCGGCAGGCACCGTGTCGCCTTCCTCGATGAGAATCAGATCGCCCGGGACGAGCTCCGCTGCCGGGACGCGCCGGCGCTGTCCTCCACGCACGACCGTTGCTTCCGCTGCCGACATGGCACGAAGCGCGGCGACCGCCGCCTCGGCGCGCGATTCCTGGATGAAGCCCATCGCCGCGTTGAGCAGCACGATGGCGAAGATCGCGATCGCCTCGTACGGCAGGCTCGTGTCCCGCTCGTAGACCCAGAGAAGCGCGGAGATCGCTGTCGCGATGAGCAGCAGGACGACGAGCACGTCCTGGAACTGTGCCAGAAACCGCCGCCAGCCGGGTACCGGTGGTTTGGCGGCGAGCTCGTTAGGGCCATATCGGGCGAGTCGTGTCCGGGCCTCCTCGTCGGCGAGACCACGATGCGCGTCGGTGCCGAGCATCGCGGCAACCGCCTCGGCGGACTTGCGATAGGCGTCCGCGGAGTCGCGGATGTCGGTGGCGGGCGGGATCACCAGACGAAGCGAGCGAAAGCGGGTGAGTTCGTCAAGGTGGATGGTCTGCGCCGCGGCAGCAGTTATGCATCGCGATACGGCAGAGGAGATACCAATGCCGCTCACCGAGACGCAACGCCGCCATCTTGCGCGCCGCCTCCAGGAAGAACGGACGCGAGCGCTGCGCACCTTGAACCGCTCTGTCGGCGAGCATGCCGACGGCGACGAGCAGGACCGTTCCGGCGATCTCTCCGTCGTGCCGTCGCACCCGGCCGACCTCGGGACCGACACGATGCAGGCCGAGCTCGACGCGTCGAACGCGACACGCGTCTCGCGGGAGCTGGCCGAGATCGAGGCGGCGATCGAGCGGCTGCACTCCACCCCCGAGAAATACGGGACGTGCGAGGAAACCGGCGAGGACATTCCCTACGAGCGGCTCGATCTCATTCCCTGGGCACGCACGTGCGGCGGCACGTCGGCGGGCTCGCAGAGTCGGTCACGCGCCAGCGATCGGCCCGACGCGCGTTAGGCGCGCGCTCGCGACGGACGCCTGCGCCGCTCGGCCGCGATCCGCCGGCGTGTCGGGTTCAGCGAATCCCGCAGCGCCCCTGGCTTCGGCGGTACCCGCGAGACATCATCCGAGTCGCGGCCGCCGCCCGGCAGGATCTCGTCGTCGGTGGCCTCGCCGGAGCGATCCTCTCGAGTAAGTCGAACAACGAACAGCGGAGGTTTGATGCGTCGCGTCATCGTCGTCGCCGCGTTGACCGCGTGGTGCGGTCTGGCGTCCAGTGCCCGGGCCCAGGATCCCGGCGCCACCGTCACCGACTTCGACAAGAAGAAAGGCGGCAGCGAAAAAGTGCATCAGCTCGCGCGCATCCCCGGGCACGAAGGTGCCTGGAAGGCTGCCGACGTCGAGCTCGAGCAGGATCGAAACCGCCCGTACGCCTACCTCTGCGGCTTCGTGAACTTCGACTTCACCATCTACGACATCAGCAACACGTCATCGCCGAAGCAGATCTTCCGCTGGACCATCGAGAACCCGGAGCTGCATCGGGGCATCGGTGCGATGGACGGGAAGTACTTCAAGATCAACGGGCGCTACTATTACGCGCAGTCACTGCAGTTCATGCAGGGCAGCCCCGATGCCGACCTCGGGGCCGTGATCTTCGACGTCACCGGTCTGCCCGACCCGTCGAAGGTGAAGGAAGTCGCGCGCATCCGATACCCGCAGTCTCCCGGCGGCTTCCACAACACGTTCGCCTACAAGCACTCCGACGGCCGCGCGCTCTACTTCGCGACGGTGAACCAGTCGAAGGCGCTCATCTACGACCTCGAGAAGATCGTGAAGGGTGCGGACCCCGCGACCGCGCTCATCGGCGAAGTGCCGAACCCGACGCCGTTTCGCCAGATCGGCGGCGGCGGATATCACGACTTCTACGTTGGCTACGATCCGGCCACGCAGCAGGACAAGTTCTACGGCGCAGGACTGGGCGGTTACTCGGTTTGGGACGTCACGAAGCCGGAAACGCCCAAGTCGCTGTTCACCATCACGAGCCTCGGGATGGACGTGGCGCACACGTTCACGCCGTCGCCGGATGGCCGGTATGCGGTGACCGAGACGGAATACCAGTACACGCCACTCCGCATCTGGGACCTGGAGCCCGGCCAGTCGGGCAAGACGCAGAACATCGACATCCCCATCAGCGCCTGGACGGCCGATTGGCGCGACCTCTCGCACAACCATGAGGTTCGTTGGCCGTACGTCTTCGTCTCCGCGTACGAGGACGGTCTGCAGGTGTTCAACCTGAAGGACCCGAAGAATCCGAAGACGGAGGGCCACTTCTTCACCTGCGAGTGCCAGCACGAGCACGGGTTCGGCGGGAACCCGAACAACGGGTGGGAGAGCACGACGAGCGTGGAACAGGGCGCGTTCGGCGTGGACGTGCGGAACTACGACGGTCTCGTGGTCCTGTCCGACATGCGTACGGGGCTCTGGCTGTTCAAGGTGGATGGCTTCAACGGGTGGAACGGTCACGACGTCGGCATGCCCAACATCTCGAGCGTTCAGGACTGGGATCGCGGCCCGGACAAGACCTGGAAGCCGAAGGTGGCGAGCTAGCCGTCATTCCTCGCTCGCTCGGAATGACAAGGGATGACCAAGAAATATGAAAGGACTCATTGCTATCGTCCCGGTCACAGCGCTGCTGGCGTTCGGGCCATACGACATACAGCTCCAGAACACGCCACGGACGCCTAACGCGCGCGGGACGGCGCGGCTCGTCTTCGCCGAGTCGCCCTTCGGCGTCGCCGTGACGGCCGACGGGCACGCGAGGTACGACGTGCGACTGAACCTGTCGGGGCTACCTGAGCCGTCGGCGCTTGGCGCGTACAAGGCGTACGTCGCCTGGGGCGTGACGACTGACCTCAGGCAGTGGCGCCGGCTCGGACCGGTAGGGAACGGGGAGTCCACTGTCGGGACCGTGGACTTCAACAAGTTCCTCATCGTCGTGGGGGGGG
>DASUGD010000357.1:0-64985 GCA_036274195.1 Gemmatimonadaceae bacterium
CCTCGGGCGCTGGAATGATCCCGCAGGAGTCTGACCCCTTTCTCCGGTGTTTATTCGCCCCTCCCAGGGTTAGGTTTCGCGCCGTGAAGGATGCGATCGTCGTGCGCGGAGCACGCCAGCACAACCTCAAGGGATTCGACCTCGAGATCCCGCGACGGAGCTACACTGTCGTCACCGGGCCCTCGGGCTCAGGGAAATCCTCCCTGGCGTTCGATACGATCTACGCCGAGGGCCAGCGCCGGTACGTCGAGTCGCTTTCGGCGTACGCGCGACAGTTCCTCGAGCGTATGGAGAAGCCCGACGTCGACTCGATCGACGGGCTCTCGCCGGCGGTTGCGATCGAGCAGAAGAACCCCACGAAGACGTCTCGCTCCACGGTTGGCACGGCCACCGAGATCTACGATTACCTGCGGCTGCTCTGGGCCCGCATCGGGCGAACGTTCTGCCCGGTCTGCGGCCGCGAGCTGAAGCCCGACACGGTGCAGTCGGTCGTCGATTCCATCATGGCCCTTCCGGAGGGAACGCGCTTCGCGGTCGCGTTCCCGCTGCGACTCTCGAGCAAGGTGACGCACGAGGTCGTGGTCGAGAACCTGCGTGCGCAGGGGTTCCTGCGCGTGAGCATCGACGGCCGCATCCTCCACCTCGATGACGTTGCCGCCGAACGGCTGAACCTAACGAAGGTCCGCGAGCTGCTCGTCGTGGTGGACCGCCTCACGGTCGGCCCCGAGGCAGGCGGCCGATCGGCGGACGCGGTGGGGATCGCATTTCGCGAAGGCGATGGGGACTGTGTCATTTTGACGGTGGGAACGGGGAACAGGGAACCGGGAACCGGGCCTCCTGGTGAAGCTCCTGTTCCCAGTTCCCCGTTCCCCGTTCCCGAAATCCTGCGCTTCACCGAGCGCTTCGAATGCCCTAACGATGGCACCCGCGCACCGTCGCCCACACCGCAGCTCTTCTCGTTCAACAACCCGCGTGGCGCCTGCCCGACGTGCAACGGCTTCGGCGCGGTGCTCGAGTACGATGAAGCGCTGATCGTTCCCTACCCCGAGCGGTCCCTGCGCGACGGCGCCATCGACCCGTGGACGAAGCCGCGCTACGACGGGAAGCGACGTGCGCTCGCCGAATTCGCCCGGCGCGAAGGCATCTCCATGGACGTCGCCTGGCGCAAGCTCTCGAGCGCCCAGCGGGACGCCCTGCTGCGCACGCGCTCGCGTGGCTACAAGGGCATCCTTCCGTTCCTCGAGGACCTCGAGGAAAAGCGCTACAAGCAATACATCCGCGTGTTTCTCCGGCAGTACCAGAGCGCTCGCGAGTGCCCGACGTGCCACGGCACCAAGCTCAAGCCGGAAGCGCTGCAGGTGCGGATCGCCGAGCGCTCCATCGCGGATGTTGCCGAGCTGCCCGTGGATCGACTGATCGAGTGGCTGAACGGCCTCACGCTGACCGAGTTCGAGGCACAGGTCGCCGCACACATCCTGAAGGAGGCCCGCAACCGCGTGCAGTTCATGTGCGACGTTGGCCTCAACTACCTCACGATGAACCGCGGCACGAGAACGCTGTCCGGCGGCGAGGCGCAGCGCATCGGGTTGGCGAACTCGTTAGGCTCGCAGCTCGTCGACACGCTGTACGTCCTCGACGAGCCGTCGATCGGGCTGCACCCTCGCGACATGGACCGGCTGCTCCGCCTGCTGCTCCGCCTCCGCGACGGCGGCAACACCGTGCTCGTCGTCGAGCACGACCCCGAGGCGATCCGCGTGGCGGACTACATGGTGGAGCTCGGGCCCGCGAGCGGCGAGCATGGCGGCGCGGTGGTGTTCGCGGGCCCAATGAGTCGAGCGGCCGAGAGCCCGCTGACCGGGCAATACCTGTCCGGCGAGCGCGTCATCCCGCTTCCGAGCGAGCGCCGGCACGTCGGCCCGCGGTGGCTCAACCTGACGGGCGCCCGCGAGCACAACCTCGCGGGCGTCGACGTTCGCATCCCGTTAGGCGCGATGACCGTCGTGACCGGCGTCTCCGGCTCCGGCAAGAGCACGCTGATTCACGACGTGTTGTACCGTGCCCTCGAGACGCGCCTCACGGGCGAGCATTCGGCCAAGCAGCACCTCGGCGAGCGCGTCGGCTCCTTCACGTCGCTCACGGGCTTCGAGGCGCTGGACGACGTCGTCCTCATCGACCAGGAGCCGATCGGCAAGACGCCCCGGTCGAACCCCGTCACCTATGTGAAAGCGTTCGACGAGATCCGGAAGCTGTTCGCCGATACCCCGCTCGCGCGACAGCGGCGCTACACGCCGAGCACGTTCAGCTTCAACGTGAGTGGCGGCCGATGCGAGCACTGCGAGGGCGCGGGCTATCTCGAGGTGGAGATGGTGTTCATGGCCGACGTCTTCGTTCCGTGCGAGGAATGCGGCGGCAAGCGCTTCAAGCCGGACGTCCTGGAGGTGCTCGTTCACGGGAAGAGCATTTACGACGTGCTTCAGATGACGGTCGACCAGGCCATCCGGTTCTTCCCGTACGAGGAGAAGCTCGGCCAGGCGCTCTGGCAGCTGCAGCAGGTCGGGCTTGGCTATTTGCGACTCGGGCAGCCGGCCACGACGCTCTCCGGCGGCGAGGCGCAGCGCATCAAGGTTGCCCGCGAGCTCGCGCTGGCGAAGCGGACGGGCGGCAAGAAGCTCTACATCATGGACGAGCCGACGACCGGGCTGCACCTCGAGGACATCCGCAAGCTGGCCGGCGTGCTCGATCGGCTGGTCGACGCGGGCCACACGCTCGTGCTCATCGAGCACAACCTCGACGTCATCAAGCTCGCCGACTGGATCATCGACCTCGGGCCCGAGGCCGGTGACCGCGGTGGCCGCGTCGTGGCGATGGGTCGGCCGGAAGATGTCGCGAAGGTCGAGGGGTCCTACACGGGAGCGTGGCTGCGTCCCCTGCTCTCGGGGCCGGCCGCCACGGCCAGGACGCCGGCCCGAGCACGACCGAAGGCACGCGCGTCCTAGCGCGTTAGGCCCGGTGCGTTAGGCTCGGCGGTCGCCGCATCAGCTCTTCGTGAGCGGGCGGCGTGCGACCGCCCGGCGTCGCTCCTGGAGCCGCCTCACGAGTCGCGTCATGCGTCGTCGCGAGAGCAGCCGATTCGCCAGGACCACGATCTTGTTTCGAAAGCCGGTGACGACGACGCGCTTCCCGCGGTTCGCCGCACGGTAGCCGGCTTCCGCCACTTCGCGCGACGTCATGGTTTGTGGCCCGCCCGCCGGCGCGTCGGCGTGGATGCCGGCCTGGCCATGGAACTCGGTGCGAGTCGGCCCCGGGCAGAGCGCCGTCACCGTCACGCCGGTCCCCGCGACCTCTTCCGCCAGCGCCTCCGAGAACGACTGCACGTAAGCCTTGGACGCGTAGTACACTGCCATGAGCGGCCCTGGCTGAAACGCGGCGAGCGATGACACGTTCACGATCTGACCGTGCCGCCTCGCGAGCATGCCCGGCAGCACGAGCTTCGCCAGATGAGTCAGCGCCGCGATGTTCAGGTCGATGATCTCGAGCTCGCGCTCCAGGTCTGTCTCGTGGAAGTAGCCGTGCGTCCCGATGCCGGCGTTGTTGACCAGCGCGACGACGCGGTCATCGATGGACCGCATGCGCGCCGCGAGATGCTCACGATCGAGGCGCCGCGCGAGGTCCGCCGGGAATACCTCGCAGACGATGCCGTAGCGCTCGCCGAGTGAACGGCCGAGTGACTCGAGCGCATCGCGCCGACGCGCGACGAGCACGAGGTCGTGCCCATCTCGCGCGTAGAGGTCGGCGAAATCGCGACCGATTCCGCTCGACGCGCCGGTGATGATCGCGATTGGCCGACTCTCACCGCGGCGTGCGGTGTTGGGAACAGATGCGGGCAATGCAGTCACGTTCGCCTCGCTTGACCCCTCTCTACGCCCCGTCTACTTTTCGGGCTCATTCCCGAGTAGCTCAGGTGGTAGAGCAGGTGACTGTTAATCACCGGGTCGGGGGTTCGAGTCCCTCCTCGGGAGCTGCGCCAAGTAACCGAGCACCAACAATAACAGGAAAGGGGTCGGGCGTGTGCCCGGCCCCTCTTCTCTTGCCCGGGCGTCATGCTCGAGAACCAGAACGATAGCGGCCCGGCGAGCACTCGATCAGCTCATCGCGTTACGACGGGCTGCCTAACGCCGACGCTCACGGGCCGTTGGCGGGACGGTCGAAGCAGATGCGAATGGCCCGCGTCGCCGGGTCCCGGTTCGGGCGCGTCCGCTCGGCGCGGCTCGGCAGCGGCGGCAACGTGAACACGCCATCGATCGCGTTCTGCACGTACCCGCCCTGCGCCGCAACGGCATTGGCGAGGGCGACGGGCTCGCCCGCATACGCCATGTGCATGACGACCCAGCCGCACGGTGCCGCGACCGCCCGAAGTCGCAGCACCTCGCGATTCGCCCAGCTGCTGTCCGCCGTACCGGCGAAGCCGCCCGCCTCGGTGTAGATCACCGACGAGTAGGCACCGATCATCTGGCACCCTCGTGCGCGCTGCGCGCCCTCCGGCGCGCATGTCCGCTGCTCGAGCCAGCGTGATGCGGAATCCAGCGGAATCGGCGCTGGAGTGCTGCGCCACGGCACCGTGTAGAACAGCCACTGCGGCGCAGCGCGCGGCATGATGTAGATCGCGTCGCCGGTCGAGCGCTGCTCTTCCTCCAACAGGCGAATGAGGGGCCGCATGTGCGCTCGCCGAAAATGCGGGTCCGTCAGGCCAACGACGGCATCGGCACACGCGGTCGCAAGAAGGCTGGCGGCCGCCACGACGCCGATCGACCGCGACACGTCTGGGCGCACCCGCGTGGCGACGGCACGCAGGCCGGCCGCAGCGAGCAGTGCCCAGAATGGCGCGGTGAAGGTCCAGAGACGTGCCGTGAGCGGGTAGGCCCGAAACGTCGACGCCACGAGCGCAATCGCGACCGGCCCGATCATGAGCAGCGCACCCGCAGCGCCGCGCCGGCGCCAGACCTCCCACAACCCAACGCCGCACACCACGAGGATCGCCGCACTCAGTACGACGGTCACCGTGCGGGAGCTGCCGGCGAGCGCATCATGCCCGAGAAACACCTCGGCCGACACGTCGTGCCACAGACCCCACAGCGCTGCGGCGGCCCCGGGCCCCCACGGCACGAGAAAGCGGTTGCTGAAATACGTCGTCAGGAACGAGTCGCTCGTTGCCCGGCGAATGACGAACAGGTACGGCAGCGCCAACGTCGCCGCCCAGATGAGCGCCGCCAGCAACAGCATCCGCCGCGCACGCGGGCTGCGCCTAACGTCGTCCGACGCCAGAAGCGCGCCCCAGCAGGTGGGCAGGACGAACGCGGCCGGAAACGCCGCCACGAGACCCACGGCGCCAGCGCACACCAGGACCAGCCACCGACGCCGGTCCTCGGCGTTCTCCAGCACGCGCAGCGTGGCAAGGGCCAGCGCCGCGCTGACGAGGGCGTCCGTGCCGTACGGCTTGACTTCCGTGGAGTAGTAGAGAAGGAGTGGGGAGAGCGCAGCAATGGATGCCGCAATGATCCCCGTCTCGTGATCGACGAGCCTCGTCGCTGTGCGCCACACCACCCACGGCAACAGGATGCCGGCAATCAGCGGGAGGAGCCGGAGCGCGAGCTCGTTAGGTCCGAGGACCATGGCGGCTGCGCGCTCGCCGAACAGAAAGAGCCACGGCGCACTCTGGTTTTCGCCCAGCGGACCAAGCAGCGCGACGAACGAGCGCCCGACGATGTTGTTGGCGAGCATGGCCTCGTCGAGCCACAGGGACCGCACGGTGAAGTACGCCGCGAGTCGGAGTGCAGCCCCGACGAGAACGACGACCATGACGCCGCGCGCGATGTTCGCGGCGTGGCCGTGGCGCTCGGGTGCCTGGCGCTCTGACGAGATGGGGACGACGCCGGCCGACATGGGCGAACGGGCGAGTGGAGCGTTAACGCGAGGTGCGCCGCCAGAGCCGCGAAGCCGACTCGGGTACAGATGAATGACGAGGGCGAGTAGCGCCCGTCACTCCTGCGGGACCTAACGCCTCGGCGACCGAGTCGCGACCGCCTACTGTGGGTCGGGCGCTACCGCGCGAAGGATGTCGCGAAACCGCGGCTCACCGCGGATGGCATCGAAACCGGGATCCTTCAGCGCCGCTGCCAACGTCCCGTCGTCACGGGTGCGCAGCAGCGCGGTCAGCGCTCGCTTGTTGTCGTGAGCGGCCACGTAGGCCAGGGCAAGCTGGCTTCCCTGCTTAGCGGTGAATGGAGCTTTCGGAGGAATCCGCTTCACGAGCGACGCCAATCGGTCGCGCGCGGCACGGGTCTCACCAACCCGCGCTTCGAACGTCGCAATCAGCGTCTGCGCCTGCCAGTCATCCCCGAGTCGCTCGGTCACCTCGGCGTCGGCCCACGCGCCTCGCAGATCGCCCCGCGCCGCGTTCGCCCGCGCGCGAAGCGCATAGGCCTCCGGATCCGTTGGCGACATTGCGAGCGCGCTGTCGATCAGGCGCCGCGCTGCGTCGGGCTGGCGCGATCGCAGCAAGGCGATCGCCGCGTCGGCCAGGGCCCGCGAGCCCGGATTCACGCGGTCGCGCGTGCCAACGGGAAGCGGGGTACCCGGTGGCCCGAGTGATCGTCCGTTGAGGTTTGGACTCTCCACCACGGGGACTTCGGTCGTCGAAGCGCTCGACGATGTCTTGACGCGCGACGCGATCGCGTCGCCAATGGACGGGGACGACGCGCGCGCGTCCGCACCTGGCACCACACCTCGCGAGGTCTCCGCGGGCGACGTCGTCGCAGCCGCCGCGCCGCTCGTCGTCTGCGGAAGTGGCGTCTCGGTGGACGTGCTCGTTGGGGCGCTCGCGCTTTCCGGGGTGACGGCTGCCGGCGATGGCGCCGGACGCTCGAAGCTCGCGCCGAACATGGCGTAGAAGGCGAACGCCCCGGCGAGCGCGCTGCCTGCCACGAGAAGTGCCATTCGCACCGTCGAGCGCTGGTGCTCCGGCGCGCCGACGACGCGCGCCGTCGCAACCTCCTGAGCCGGTACGGCGATGCCCTCGGCACCAGTGCGGCGGAACGGAATCGTCGACGCACCGGCCGACGGTGGTTCGGCTCGGGTTTCTCCCGAGGTCAGGAGAGCGCCGACGGCCTGGCGTCGGCGGAGCATCGCCGCAGTCGGCGTATCCTCGCGGAGCTGCTCCACGAACTCCGATGCCGACGCCCACCGGCGTGCGGGGTCTTTCTCCAGCGCTCCCTCGAGCGCGAGCAGAAGCCGCTGCGGCGTGTCTGGCCGGAGCAGCGTGAGTGGAGCGAGGTCCTGGTGCTTCTGCTTGTAGATGATTCCGAAGAGGCTCTCTCCCTCCCACGCGCGCTTGCCGGACAGCATCTCCCATCCGACGACGCCGAGGCTGTAGAGATCCGCCCGGCCGTCGATGGCCGCGTTGTCGATCTGCTCCGGCGCCATGTAGGCGGGCGTGCCGATCGCCATCCCGGTTGCCGTCACCTCTGCATCGCCCTGTGTCGCCTTCGCTATGCCGAAGTCCGAGAGCAGGGCCGAGCCTTTGTCGGCATCGATGAGTATGTTGTGCGGCTTGACGTCGCGATGGATGATCCCGTTCGCGTGTGCGTGCTCCAGCGCGAGCCCGATGTCTCGCAGGATCTGGACGGTCTCGTCGAATCGCAGCTTGCCTCGACGACGGAGAATCGTGATGAGCGACTCGCCGCGCACGTACTGCATAACGAGCGCGACGTGGCCGCCATGAAGGCGTCGCAGCTCGTACTGATGGACGATGTTGGGATGGCGGATCCGCGCATTGAGGCGCGCTTCACGCTCGAACCGCGACAGCGCGTCGGCGTCCGCGATGTACTTGGACGAAATGACCTTGATCGCGACGTCGTGCCCGGCGGTGCGATGCCGCGCGAGGAAAACAGCTCCCATGCCGCCGCGTCCCAGCTCGCGCTTGACTATGTAGTCGCGCTCGAGCTCGGAGAGGTCGATACTGGGATCTGGGCGAGTTGCGGTCATCAAGTTTGGCGAGCTGGTGCATTCGATCCAGCAAAGACCGCACCGGGCGGCTTGAAGCAACTCACGCGCACAATGTAACCCATGCAGCGCCAATGCGCCTCAGCAACCTGATGGTTGCCGAAGTGCCCGTGCGTGCCGCCGTTACCGCGTGCCCAAAAACGGATTCGATGGTCAGCTCGGTCGCGGTGCAGGACCCATTCGCAGATCGAGCGCCCGCTCGACCGGTGTTGCATCCACGCCGTAATACCCGTCGATGAACCACCGCACTACGCGATCCGTCAACTCGTTGGCGGCTCGATAGCTGATACGAGCCGCCGCCGCATCGATGATCGCGCGCTTGAGCGAAACGATCACCATTTCCGGCGTTCGACGCTCGGCCTTCGCGTTCCGAACGTAATCCAGAACGGCGTGTCGGAGGTCATCGTCGTCACGGCTTGGCTCGGCGAACGACATCGCGAAAAGCTGGCGAAGGTCGTCTCGGCCACCCGAGGCGAGTTGCACAGGCGATTCGGCGGATCGGCTCATTAGTCAACCTATTCGCTGGATCGAGGGGCGATGCGGCCGCGGCGCAACAGCGTCGGAGCTACAACTCGAATCCGTTTCCCGGTTTCCCGCGACTTGTCACCGCATTAGAGCGGAACAATCTGCGCTTTTGCCGCGTGTCGCAAGGGCCCCAGGGAACGGGCCGGAAAGAGGCTGCAAGATTCGTGTTCGCGCGCTGCCCAGGCCGCGACGACCGTCACGAAATCTTGGCGACGAGCGACCGTCGCCTGGCTAGTCGGCCAAATCACGGAGAATTCCGGGTGGAATGGCCCACCTCAGGCGCCCGCGTCCAGCCTTCGCCTTATCCTCGAACTCGATCAGGCACGCTCCACCCTTCTTCAACTCGACACCCGATTGATCGGAACCGCTGATGAGATACGTGACCAGGCACCCCAGTTGTGGCTCGTGGCCGACGATGGCGACGACGCTCTGATCGAGCTGGCCGAGCCACGTTCCAACATCGTCGAGCGACGTCTCGGGCTCGAGCTCGCGAGCGGTTTCGACGCGGTCCAGATCGTACTCGCGCCTCAGGATCTCGGCCGTCTCGTTGGCGCGAGTGTACGGGCTCGAGACGAGAAGATCGATGCTCGGGACGACCTCGTGCAGCCCGCGCACCGTGCGCTTCATCTTGCGAATGCCCTCGGCCGTGAGCGGACGCAGCGCGTCGTCACGGCCGGTGGCAGCAAAGACCTCTCGGTCTTCGGCGATTGCGTGTCGAACGATGAGCAGTTCCACGAGCTCGCGTTTACGGCTTCTTCTCGACGAGCGCCTTGATTGGTGCCGGCATCTCGAACGCGGCGGGGTCGGCTGCGTCGTAATCCACGGTCTTGATGATCAGCACCTGCTCCTGCCCCATGACCTGTTGTGTCAGGCGGGTCGCGATCTTCTGACCGCCGAAGTCCTTGTAGTCGCTGACAAGGTTCGTCACCTCGATCGTCCCCATCGGCGACTCCTGCTTGCCTACGGAAGCCACGAGCAACCCTGATGCCACGCTGTAGCAATCGAACGTCTCACGGCCCGATTTCCAGACCATCTTGACCTTGTAGCACGGCTCCCCGTTCATCTCCGTCTTTTCGACCGTCTCCGCCGACGCGACGTTGGGCCCCTGGCGGGACGGCGTGCCGAAGCTCGACTCCTCGCGCACGGCATCCAGCTCGCGGCCGGTCATGAGCCGCGGTCCCTGCATCGGATTGATCGACCACGCCGTCGTCCCGTCGAACCCCTGCTCGATCTGGCCGAGTGAGCTGATGTTGATCCGCATCATCGACTTGTTCGGGCGGGCCTGAGAGATCTCGAGGTCCCCGGACACGCCCTGGGACGGCAGCTCGAACGTGCCCTTCGTTTTGACCGACTGGTGCTTGGCCATGATCACGGTCGCGTTCGTCGCGGCAACGAACTTGGCGATCAGGTCTTTCGCAGGTGGCAGCGCCGCGGCACCCTGGGCGGTCGCGGGAGCCGCCGCGATCATCGTTAGGCCTGCGGCCGCGGCGAGTCGCCGAGCGTTGATTGAGCGACGGAGGCTGACGAGCATGAAACGCTCCTGGGAGCGGTGAGAGAAAAATGCGCCGAACCGGCGCAGGAAATATGATCGCCCACGCTGGTGTCGTGAGCCAGCGTGTCGGCGTCGCGGTTACGGATTGCGCGGCCGAGGCCGCTCGAACCAGCGGATCGCGCACTCGAGCGGCGCATCCCGTCCTTCAACCACATCCGCCCGCGTCAGCCGCACCACCTCGTCGGGAATCACGCCTCGTCCCTCGATCCGCGTGCCGTCGGGCGCCACAAAGTCCGCCACCACGTGCATGAGAACATCACCCGTCGGAAGCCGCGTAGCGACCGCCGGTAGCGCTTGCCCGGCGGTCCGCTCGCCGAACACGCGCGCACGGCCGATCGCCTGCATGGCTGCCGCGAACATCTCCGACGTGCTGGCCGACAACCCATCCACGAGGATCGCGACGTCTCCGGCGAACGGCTCGACCGGGACCCCACTGTCCGTCGCACGGCGCGGATTCGCGACGAAACGCATCTCCTCCCCGTGCGACCGCATGATCCCGAGCGTGCGCGGCTCGGTCAGGAAATATCCGGCCGCCCCCATCATCATGCCGGCCACGCCACCCAGGTTCCCGCGCAGGTCGAGAACGATACCGCCGCAGTGCCGCGCCGCATCGACGGCGCGGTCGAGCGCCGGCATGACCGGCGGCATCCAGTACTCGAAGTGGATCACGGCGGCGCACCGGCCGTCGGCCAGCGTGCGGCGGGTCATCTCGAACGTCGCGGGGAGTGGCGGGAGGTTGCCGAACTTGGAGAACGGGCCGCGCATCGAGTCGAGGGCAACGTCGAATGTTCGACGCGTTCCCGTCGGATCTCGGGCCACGATGTGCACGATGGCGCCGGGCGGGCCGCGCAGTGCCCGCATCGCACTCGTCAGCACCGCGAGCCGCCTCAGCCCCACCGAATCGGCCGCGCCTAACGACGGCACGGTGAGATCATCGATTCGCTCCACCGTCCACCCGGGCAGCACTCCCGCCCTGTGCGCGGCGCTTCCACTGTCGGTCCGCCATACGACGACGCTGGTATCGAGCACGCGAAGCGCGAGGCCTGCGGTGCCTAACGCAGCGGCGCTTGCCGGAGCGTTTGCGGCGGGAGCGGCTTGGGCCGGCAGCAGGGCGAAGTGTGACTCGCCGATACGCGCCAGCATGTCGTCGATGACCGCGCGCAGGGCGCTGTCCGACTCCGCTCGGACAGCGCGTGGCAGCAACTCTCGCCGCACCTCCGGCCAGTCCAGACGGGTGACTCCACGGCGCTCGAGCGTCACGCCGATCGTGCGCCACGCCGAGTCGAACGTCGTAACGGCCAGCGCGGAATCCACCACCCTGTACCCCGTATCGCGGCCGACGTCGAGGCGAGGCAACTCTCGCCTCGGACCAGGGCGCTCCGCGGCATTCACCACCGCCACAAACAGCGCAAGCGTCGTTGCCACTGCCGTCGGTTTGATCGCGAGCATTGCTTAGCGCCGAGATGGGATGGCCAGCCGCACAACGCGGCGGCTCGGATGTTGGTCAGGGCTGTCAGACGCCCGGGATTACAAGGACGAGCGAGCCGTCGGCTGGTTCACGATGGCCCCGACCGCGGTCCGGATTGTGTGCTCGCTCACGTCCCTCGACGTGACAGCCGTCTCCGGCGAGCGTCCACATTGTGCGCGGCACACGCCCATCACTTGCGCCGCGGCCGGTGTCATATTTAGAAACACATCATGCCACGCATTCGTCGGTCCTATCGCGCCCTGCTTGCGGCGCTCATCACGCTTGCGCCGCTCCGCATCACGGCCGGGCAGTCTGCCGTACCCCAGTCGCTCACGCCGGGGACACGAATTCGGGTCACGTCGAACCAGATGGTCGCTCCGATAGTCGGCAGCTACCAGGGCATGCGGCGTGACACACTCCTCCTGATCGAGGACGGCACGGGGGCCAGGGTCTGGGCCTTCAACACCGCGGCCGTGTCCCAGCTCGAGACCAGCATCGGAATGAAGGGCGGGAATCGCGATCCGATGATACGGTGGGGTCTGATCGGCGCCGCGCTCGGCGGCGGCATTGCTTTCATCACGTCAGTATCGCTCGAGAACAACACCGGCCAGCAGTACAACCAGCTGTTGAGTACCCTGGTCGGCGCTGCGATGGGCGGTGGGCTCGGAGCGTTTTACGGGTCGCGAAAGCTCGCGGAGCACTGGGCACCGATCCCGATGCCACAGCGTGTTGGCGTGGTGCCTACCGCCAAAGGTCTCCGTATCGCCCTCTCGGCGTCCTTCTGACCGCCCCGAACCGCGTCGCGCGGTCGGACGGGCGTCCCCTTCCCCAGGCCAGTAGTTTGTTGACGCGTGCCGCGATGTGACACGACGCGGCAGCGTCCACCGTCTTGGCGTTCGTCCACCTACCACGGAGCTCGCGAGCGCGGTCTATGCCTGGGCCACTCGTCGGCGTGATCATGGGCAGCAAGAGCGACTACGAGCATCTCGCGCCAGCGTGCGCGCTGCTCGAGGAGCTTGCTGTCCCGTTCGAAGCTCGCGTCGTGTCGGCGCACCGTACGCCCGACTGGATGTTCGAGTACGCATCGACGGCCGAGGAGCGCGGGTTACTCGTGATCATCGCGGCCGCCGGCGGAGCGGCACACCTGCCCGGCATGGTTGCATCGAAGACGCTCGTCCCGGTGCTCGGCGTTCCGGTTGCCGCCACGCTGCTGAACGGCGTTGATGCGCTGCTGTCCATTGTCCAGATGCCGGCCGGCGTTCCGGTCGGGACGTTGGCAATCGGAAAACCCGGCGCGACCAACGCGGCCATCCTCGCCGCGGAGATCGTCGCGATCCGCCATCCCGACGTGCGCGAACGTCTTCGCACCTGGCGCGAACGCCGCCGCGACGACGTCCTCGGACAAACGCTCCCGTAGCTGGAATGATCCAGCCTGGCGCAACCATCGGCATCCTGGGCGGTGGTCAACTCGGCCGCATGACGGGGTTGGCAGCGCGGTCGCTCGGGTACGACGTCCACGTGCTCGACCCCGACCCGCACTGTCCGGCGTCGGTGATCGCGAGTCGAACCGTCGCGGCGCGTTTCGACGACGCTGACGCGGCTGCATCGCTCGCGGAGCGATGCGCCGTGGTAACCCTCGAGATCGAGCAGATCGGCGCCGCCGCGCTGGCGGCGGTCGCCGCGCGCACGCCGCTCCGCCCGAGCGCGGAGGCCGTGCAGGTGATTCAGGATCGCATCCGGCAGAAGACGTGGCTGTCCTCGAATGGATTTCCGGTCGGAGCGTTTCGTGCGGCCGCATCCCGCGACGAGAGCGTCGCGGCGTTCGAGCACCTCGGCCGCTGCATCTTCAAGTCGACGAGCGGTGGCTACGATGGCCGCGGCCAGATCCGCGTCGGGTCCGCGGAGGCCGCCGCGGATGCCTGGAAGTCGCTCGGCGAACGGCCGTGCCTCGTGGAGCGGTTCCTCGACATCGCGAGCGAGATATCGATGCTGGTCGCGCGGCGCCCGGTGGGCGCCCGATCGAGCGATGCGATGCGTCACGTGACGTTTCCACCGTCGTTCAATCACCACGAGCACGGGATCCTCGACTGGTCGGTGCTGCCGGCGTCCGTGGCGCCGCACCAGGTGCGGCAGGCGGAAGCGGTCGCGAACGGCATCGCCGAGGCGTTAGGCATCGAAGGCCTCATCGCCGTGGAGATGTTCATCCAGCGCGATGGCACGCTGCTGGTGAACGAGCTCGCACCGCGACCGCACAACACGTTTCACTCGACCGAACGCGGATGCGCCACGAGCCAGTTCGAGCAGCTCGTTCGCGCAGTATGCGACCTGCCACTTGGCAGCACGGAAATGCTTCGCCCGGCGGCCATCGCCAATCTGCTCGGCGATTTGTGGAGCGCCGGCACTCCGGATTTTGCCGCGGCGCTCACGGTTCCGTCAGTGCGCCTGCATCTCTACGGCAAGGCGTCGGCGCGACCGGGCCGAAAGATGGGACATCTCTCCGCCGTGGGCGTCACCGGCGAGGAGGCGCGAGACCGCGTGCTCCGCGCGCGAGAAGCAATGCGCATTGGTGCGTGAGAGATTGGCGCCACTCGTCAGGCGCCGATTTCAATGACACGAAACGGTGGCTGCTCGGGCCAGCACTTCTTGAGCAGTGGCATGGCCACGTTGTACACCGGCGTGCCCGACGCAGTGCGCCCCTCCAAAAAGCCGTTATGCGCGTGACCGTGGACCACCACCGTGACCGGATACCGCGCGAGCGGCTCCTCGAGGCGGCTGCTGCCGAGATAGGGAAAGATTTCCAGCGGCTCTCCCTCCACGGTCGCGCGCACCGGTGAGTAGTGCAACAGCGCGACGCGGTGGGGCGTGCGGAGCCGGGCGAGCGCGCTCTCGAGCTTGAACGCTTCGTTCACGGCCTCGTGTACGAAGTGCTTGATGATCTCTTCACCCCACGGGCCGAGCGCGCCGCGACCAAACCCTCCACAGAAGCCCTTCACGCCGGCGAATCCGACGCCTTGCAGCTCGCAAGAATCGCCATCGAGCACCTTGACTCCAGCGTCCGTGAGAATCTGACGGACTTCGTCTTGTTTCCCCGCCTCGAAGTCGTGGTTTCCGAGCACGGCGACGCACGGCACGCGCAGCGCCGTACCGATGTCGCGCGCGAGCACGCGCGCTTCTTCCGGGAGGCCGTAGTCCGTCAGGTCGCCGCACAGCACGAGTAGGTCGGCGCGCTCGGAGACCTGTGCGAACGCCGACGACAGTGCGCCCTGCCCTGTTTTCGTGACGTGAATGTCACTCATCGCCGCGAGGCGAACCGTGCCGTTCGTGTTCGGCATGCCGGTCAGCTCCTGATCGGTGGCAGGAGAGCCGACTCAGCTAGCCCTAGTCTTGCAAAGCGATGTGGCATACCGGCTGACCTCTTCAACAAGCGTTCCGTGCCGCACAAACCAAACTCCAGAACGCCGAGCGAGATCGATCGCGACATGGCGGCGCGGTACACGCGCCGTTTCTATCGTGACGTGTTGACGATTCTGGAGCGGGCGAACGTCCCGACACTGGTGGGCGGCGCATTCGCGTTTTCGCACTTCACGGGAATTCAGCGTCCGACGAAGGACTTCGACCTGTTCGTACGCCGCGAGCACATTGACCGCGCGCTCGACGCGCTCGCCAGCGCGGGCTTTCACACCGAGCTCACGTTCCCGCACTGGCTCGCGAAAGCGCGGTCCGATGAGTTCCTCGTGGACCTCATCTTCGGATCGGGCAACGGCGTCGCGCCAGTGGATGATGGCTGGTTCGAGCACGCCGTCCAGGCGGAAGCGGTGGGTGTACCGGTCTGGCTATCTCCCGCCGAAGAGTTGCTCTGGTCGAAGGCGTTCGTCATGGAACGCGAACGCTATGACGGCGCTGACGTGATCCACATCCTGCACACGCAGCAGCGCCGGCTGGATTGGACCCGCCTCGTCGATCGCTTCGGCGGCCACTGGCGAATCCTGCTGCTCAATCTCGTGCTCTACGGATTCGTGTATCCCGGCGAGGAGTCGCCTGCCCCAGCGTGGGTCATGGACACGCTGCTCGCTCGCCTGAACGACGAGCGGGCGAGGCCACCAACGAACGAGCGCGTGTGCCGCGGCACGCTGATCTCGCGAGAGCAATACCTCGTGGACATCCTGCAGTGGGGTCTCGTGGACGCTCGCATGCACCCACGGGGCGCCATGAGCGCCACCGAGATCGCGCACTGGACCGACGCGATAGGCAAGTTCGCTTAACTGCGCAGGTCGGAGTCCTCTCGTACCCGGTCGGTCAACTCGCCGCGCGACCCGACCCCCAACTTGGCGAACACGTTGGAGAGGTGTGTGCTCACCGTGCGGGATGAAATCCCGAGAGCCGCGCCGATCTCCTTGTTCGACTTGCGTGCGGCCACGAGGCGAGCGATCTCGCGCTCCCGGCCGGTGAGCGCGCCGGCGCCTTCGGCAATCACGCGCGCCGGTGGACGCGCGCCGAGATCGCGGAGCTGATCGCGAGCGCCACTCAGCTCCGTCTCGGCCCCAATGCGCGCTAACACGTCGTGCGCGCGCCGCAACTCCCGGGCGGCGCCCTCGCGGTCGCCGCTGGCCACGAGCAGTTGGGCGAGATTGCGGCGTAGGCGCGCCGCGTCGAACACGAACGGGATGGCGTCCAGCTGATCCGCCGCCGACCGCAGCAGCTCGACGGCGCGAGGCAGGTCGGCATCACGGAGCCGGGCAACCAGGGCTTCGCTGGCGGTCACCCAAGCCATGCCGAGTGCGTGGTTCATCTGCGTCGCGTCGCGTCGCAGACGCTCGAGGTACTTCTCGGCGCGCCCGAAGTCCTGCACCCAGAGTGCGGCCTCGAGGATGATCGGGATCAGCCGGTGAATGGACCACGCGACATAACCCGAGCGATCAGCGAGCGCGACGCCGGCCTCGCCTAACGCGATCGCGCCCTCGCGATCGCCTGTCGCGAGCGCGTACGCGGCCATTCCGGTGTGCGCCGGCACGGCCGTGTGGACGTCCACCGTCCCGTGCTCGGCGTTCGCCGCGCCGGAGATCGTCCAGCTCTCGTCGAACAGCGATTTCGCCTTGGCCAATTCGCCGCGTCCGAGATGCATGAGGCCTGTCCAGACCAGGAGGCGCGGCAGCAGTGTATTCGCCCCGAGCGCGCGCGCGATCGGAATGGTGCGCTCGGCCAGCGCGAGCCCCGATTGCCAGTCGCCGATACCTGACGCGTATTCGATCGAGACCTCGTTCGTCCAGACGGCGTGGACTGGCGAGCGCAGCTCGTCGGCAATGCGGTGCGCCTCCCTCACGTGACGCGCGAGCTCCGCGGCATTGCCGGTCAGGCCCGCGAGCACCGCGATTCCCCAGTGGGCGGTCCACTCCACACTCCGATCGTTCGCCGACCCCGCGAACGCGATCGCGCGCTCACCGTGCACCCGCGCTTCGGCGGCTCGGCCGACGAACATGTTCAGCTGCATGAGCGCGCGATGGATGCGCGCGAGCATCCCGGCGCTCTTGAGCCGCTCGGCAATGCTCAGGGCTTCGCCAAGCTCGCGGAGTGCGTGGCCGGGGCGGCCGAGCTCCTGGAACGCCGCCGCCTGCGCGATGCGAATCCTCGCCGCGAGCCGTTCGTCGCCCGTTAGGCTCGCGGCCTCGAGGCCCGCCGCGTAATGGTCGAACGCCTCGTCGTGATGACCGGCCCAGAAGCTGACGAGGCCGAGCCGCCGCTCGATGAACGAAATGCGCGCGGCGTCGCCACGCTGGCGAACGTACCCGAGCGCGCGCTCCCAGAGAGCGCGTGCGGCGCCGTACTCGCCGTTCCGCTGCTTCGCGCGCGCGAGGTCCTCCACGAGCGCCGCCACATCGTCGGGTTTCCCGGCGCCGGTGATGACAGGGGCGCCGCCATCGACGAGATCGAGCGCTGCACCGAGGTACGTGGCGGCTTCCCGCGTGGCGTACCTCGCCAGCGCCGATCGACCCGCAGCGTACAGGTATCGCGCTGCTTTCGGCGCGAGCTCGACCGAGGCCGCGCGCGAGAAATGGACCGCAAGCTCGTCGGCGTGGGATTCCGCCGCGGCGCCATACATGTGCTCGAGCGCCGTCGCGATACGACCGTGCAGGAGACGCGTCCGCGCCTTCCCGAGCTCCGCGTAGAGCGTCGCCTGGAGCGACGGATGGGTGAAGTCGTAGAAAACGCCGTCGGCGGCGTCGGCATCCACGAGGACCCGATCGCGCCGGAGCTCGTCGATCGCCTCGACGAGCGACGACGGCGGAAGACCGCTCACGGCCTCGAGCGCCTCGTACGACGCTCGCGTACCGAGCACCGCCGCGATGTCGACGACCGTTCGCGAGGCCGGCGAGAGGCGCTCCAGCCGTGCGACGATCGCATCGCGCACGGTCCTGGGCAGATGGAAATCGGTGAGATCCCAACCGACCCAGCGTCCGTCCTCGCGTCTCAGCTGGCCCGAATCAACGAGCGACTTGAGCGTCTCCTCCGTGAAGAACGGGTTGCCTCGCGTGCGGTCGTACAACAGTGCGGCAAAGTCGCGGATCGTGGCCGCGTCGACGTCGAAGAGCCGCGACACGAGCTCGTCACTGTCCTCACGCGGCCACGGGTTCAACCTAACGACGCTCGCCATGCCGAGGCCCGTGAGCGACCGTTCGGTACTGGCAAGGGTCGGGTTCGAATCGCGCACCGCGTCGTTGTACGAACACAGCACGACGATGCGATGCCCCGAAAGCTGACGAGCGACGAAGTGCAGCAGCTCCAGTGAGGACGCGTCCGCCCAATGGACATTTTCCAGCACGAGCAGCAACGGCCGCTTCGATGCGAAGCGGCCGAGGAATTGGCTGAAGTTCCACAGCAGACGCGCTTTCACGTCCGAGGCGTCACCTCGCGGCGCCCGCGCATCGGTTCGAAGATCGAGCGCCGGGAACAGACGGGCGAGCTCCGCTTCGCCGCCACGCGACATGACAGCGAGTGTTGCCGAATCCATCGCCCTGAGGGTCGGCAGCAGGGCATCGGAGAAGAGCGCGTACGGGACGCCGGTTTCGACCGGATAGGCTCTGCCGACCGCGGTGCTCCAACCGCGACGCGTTGCCTCGGCGACGAGAAATTCGGCGAGCCGCGTCTTGCCCACGCCGCCTTCGCCCGCGAGGAAGATCGTCGATCCACTGCCTCGCTCGGCGTCGTCGAGCGCGCGGGTGAGCCGGGCTACTTCCGCATCACGTCCGATCAGGGGCAGAGCGCCGAGCGACGCAGGCTCGTGTTCGTTCACTTGATGGTATCGTCGGAGACGGATGCGCCTAACGCGCCGGTGCACATCGAGCCGGCGGGGCGGGATTGGACCTGGATGCGAAGATGACCGAGGCACCAGAGCGCGAACCGGAGGCCAGTCGACACGCGAGACCACAAACTCATGAGACGGACTCGAGCGACGACTTTTCGCGCAGCCGTTCGCGGAACTGCGCCTCAATGTTACGGGTAGCGCTCAGGCGCGCGCCAGCACACGCACCATACCGAACGAGCATGACAATGAAGCCCTGCCCGTCGTGCCCGCGTCATGGAGCTTGGTCAGGCGCTGCCGATCGCTGCCGCAGGAGCCTCGTCGCCGACATCGCCGAATCGTCGCTCCCGCCGCTGGAATTCCGTGATGGCGGCCTCGAGATCGCGCGCCGAAAACTCCGGCCACATTCGGGGTGTGAATACCAGCTCGGCGTACGCGCATTCCCAGAGGAGGAAGTCGCTGAGTCGCTGCTCGCCGCCTGTGCGAATCAGCAGGTCGACGTCAGGCACACCGCCCGGGGCGTGCGCCGCGGCGGCCATGGCCTCGTTGAACTTCTCACGCGTGAACTGCCCGCTGCCGAGACGTGAGGCCGCATCGAGAATCATGTCGCGCGCGGAATAGTCGACCGCCACCCGGAGATGCATGTCGCGGCATTCGGCCGTCGCTTCCTCGGACGCCGCGATCGCCCGTCGCAACGTTCCGCCGAGGCGGTCGCGCCGTCCGATGACGGACAGGCGGATGCCGTTCTCGACGCATCGCTCGGTCTCGGCGGCGAGATAGCGACGGAATAGTGCCATGAGGGCGGCTACCTCGGAGTCGGGACGCCGCCAGTTGTCGGACGAGAAGGCGTACAACGTGAGGGCTTCGATCTGCAGGCGTCGCGCCGCCTCGACGGTGCGTTTCACGGCGCGGGCGCCGGACGCATGGCCGAAGGTCCGAGGACGTCCGCGGGTGGTGGCCCAGCGGCCGTTGCCGTCCATGATGATGGCAATGTGCCGCGGTATGCGCTGCGATCGATTCAGGGGTTGTGGAGTGCTCACATTCATGGCGTCAACGGCGAACCGCTCACGTTACGCGTCTCGCGCGGCTCGGATCAGGGCTTCCATATGGTCGAGGTACCGCTCGAAAGCTTTGCGCCCAGCCACCGTCAACGCATAGGCCGTCTTCGGCATCCGTCCCTCGAACGATTTCGTACAGGAGATGTACCCGGCGTCCTCGAGCTTGCGCGCGTGCACGCTCAAGTTGCCGTCGGTCGTCTGCAGCAAGCCTTTCAGCTCGTTGAACGTGAGCGACTCGTTCGCGGCGAGGGCGCTCACGATGCCGAGCCGCATACGCTCGTGAATGAGACGATCGAGCGTGCCTGGCGTCGCCTCGGTGGCTTTCCCGCGAACTCCGCGCAACGGCTCTTTCTCGTCTTCCCGCTTTCGTGGCCCGCCTCGTGGGTCGGGGGCCGCGGCGTTTCTAGCCACCGTGCCTCCTCGCGATTTGAATCCCAAACAGGACGTGCAGCACACCAAACCCGGCCACCATCAACCACTCGCCGGCGACGGGCGGCGCGAACAGGGCAGCCGCGCCGAGCACCATGAAACACAGTCCCATGACGGGGATGATCCGGACGGAAAACGCCCCGCCGGCGACGACCGCCGTGCCGTAGAGCAGGAGCCAGACCCCAGGGAGGAGGTCATTCGCCCCGATCCGGAGGAGCGCAGCCGTGAGCAGCGCTCCGACGACCATCGCGGGCGAAAACGCGAGCGCAAGCTTCTGGGCCGGGCCTGAGACCATGGAAAGGTCGGATCGGCGCGCCTTGCGGGCCGTGGCCCCCAATGACAGCGCGATGCAGACCGCCGCGGTGGTTACCCAGGTTTCGACACGCCAGGCAACCGTCGGCCGGCCCCTCGCTACCAGAGCGGCCGCCATGGCGACGAGGCCGACGGCCGCGATGCCCCACCCCGAGATCGCGGTGAACGTCCCCGCCCGCTCCATCGTTTCGCGGATGAAGCGTAGGTTATCGAGCGCGCGATCACTGAGCGCTGGGTCGCGTTCGATCGGCGGCGGCGGGCGCAGTGGTCTGACTGTGGCCATGGCGGACGCTACCAAGTCTGCTCAGAATTGTCAAGCACTTTTTGTTAAAAAGTACAACGGTTCGCGGTCACCGCAGCTTCCCGAACTCAGGATTCGTGCCGCGGTGACTGGTCGGGCGAACTCGCACCGGCCATTTTGCGCTCGTGTCGATCGTTCCCCTGTACGGTCACGACGCGCTTCGCGCGCGCCTTTCCACCGCCATGCAGCGCGGTGCCCTGCCCGCGAGCCTGCTGCTTCACGGGCAGCGGGGTGTCGGCAAGCAGCGGCTCGCACTCTGGATTGCCCAGTCACTCGTCTGCTCGGCGCCTGGCACCGACGGCACGCCGTGCGGACGCTGCCAGGCCTGTCGCTTCGCACTGTCGCTCGCGCACCCGGACGTGCACTGGTTCTTTCCACGCCCGCGGCTCGAGTCCGGGGCGACGCACAAGGACGTCGCCAACGATTTCGCGGACGCCATCGCCGAGCGCGCCGCTAGCTCCGGATTGTACCCACCGGCATCCGGGCTCGACGGGATCTATGTTGCCACGGTCCGCTTGATCGTTCAGCTCGCGAGCATCTCGCCCGCCATGGGCAAGCGAAAGGTCTTCATCATCGGCGACGCGGATCAGATGGTCTCGCAGGAAGGGTCGGATGAAGCGGCGAACGCCCTGCTCAAGCTCCTCGAGGAGCCGCCGGCGAACACGACCATCGTGCTGACGTCGAGTGAGCGCGGGGCGCTGCTCCCGACGATTCGTTCCCGCGTCGTCAACGTGCGCGTCGCCCCGCTGGCGCGGCGCGACATCGACGCCTTCCTGGCCGATCCCGTGGTCGCCGCCGCGATGCGCCGCGCGCATCCCGACGCCTCGGCGTCGAAACTCGTTAGGCTCGCGAACGGGGCGCCCGGTACGCTCGTCGCCGGTGACGAGCGCGAGGCAGCCATCGCGAGCGCCGAGCGACTGCTCGCGTCCGCGCTGTCGGGCGACCGGTCCAAGACCCTGCGCGCCGCGATGGCCCAGGGCTCCTCGCGCGCACGCGGGCGGTTCGCCGACATCCTCGATGCACTGACCGTCCTGGTCGCCGAGCGCGCTCGCGCGGCGGTTGCCAGCGGCGATCAGCGCACGGCGCTTGGAGCCAGCCGCGCGATGGCATCCATCGAGCAGGCAAAGACGCTCATTCC
This sequence comes from Gemmatimonadaceae bacterium, assembly GCA_036274195.1. GTDB lineage: Bacteria > Gemmatimonadota > Gemmatimonadetes > Gemmatimonadales > Gemmatimonadaceae > JAJKIV01. Next base: position 22,139 of record DASUGD010000357.1, read on the forward strand.
GAACAACGTGAGCCCCGCGCTCATCACCGCCGCGCTCCTGCGCGATCTCTCGGCCGAGCTCTCGTGAGCGACCTCTCGCACGTCGACGACCACGGCCAGGCTCGCATGGTCGACGTCTCGGCCAAACCGGTGACGTCACGCATGGCACGCGCGACCGGGTCGATCCAGATGCGGCGCGAGACGCTCGAGGCCATACGCGCCAACACGATCGCGAAGGGCGACGTGTTAGGCATCGCGCGCGTGGCCGGCATCATGGCGGCGAAGCGCACCTCGGAGCTGATCCCGCTCTGCCATCCCATCCCGCTGAGCGACGTTTCCGTCGACATCACCATCGACGATGAGCTGCCCGGCCTCCAGGTCGAAGCGACGGCAAAAACTGCCGCCCAAACAGGTGTCGAAATGGAAGCGCTCGTCGCCGTGTCAGTGAGCCTTGTCACCGTGTACGACATGGCCAAAGCGGTAGATAGGAGCATGGTGATCGGCGCGATTTCTCTCGCCGAGAAGCTCGGGGGAAAGTCCGGTCACTGGACGCGAAGTTCGAAATAGCGGCACGCGTGTTGCCCGCATCGCGGGAGCGGGCAGCGACGATACCCTTCGTATCGTCGTAACCTTTGGTATCCAACCATTCATGCGAAACCTTCGAGGGACGTACGTCCACCGCGGTGATCGCGACCGCCGGCGCCGAAAGGTGCGTGCAGGGCTGCTGCTCACGGGCTTTGCGGCATCCGTAGGCTTCGTGGTCCGCGACAGCGGTCCGGCCGAGGCGAAGGCGGAGGCCCCGCGCTTCCCCGTCGTCATCGGCAGCGAGGCGGTGCGCCTCCGGACCGAGTTGGAGGCGGCGCGCAGCGAATTGGATCTCGCGAACGCGCAGCTCCAGCGGTGGCACAACATCTTTGGCTACTCGTCCACCTATCGCATCGGGGCCGACCTGGCCACGTCGATCTACGACATTTCCATGGCGGAGGGCATCGAGCCGGAGCTGGCGTTCCGTCTCGTGCGTGTGGAAAGTGAATTCAACGAGCGCGCCACCAGTCCGGTCGGCGCGATCGGCCTCACGCAGCTCATGCTCCCCACTGCGCGGTTTTTCCAGAAGGACATCACGAAGGACAGGCTGTACGACCGCGACACCAATCTCCGCATCGGGTTCCGGTACCTCCGGACGCTCGTGCGCGAGTACAAGGGCAACGTGCAGCTCGCCCTGCTGGTGTACAACCGTGGCCCGGTAGCGGTCCAAGCCTCGCGGGAACAGGGTATCGACCCGTCCAACGGCTACGAGCGCGTCGTGATGAAGGGGTACAAGGGCCGCGGCGTCATCGACTGAGCCCCGGCTGCCGTTAGGCGTCACATGAGCGAAAGGCCTCGGGAGAGATCCCGAGGCCTTTCGTTTTTTTGGGAGCACGACACGGAACCCGCAGTTCCAAGTGGCCCAGTCACTCGGGTGTTGGTCATCAGGCTCCCGGTCCCGTTTCTCGGGTCTCACGGCAGACCGCACCGCAAGGTTGCCCGTTGCGACCTGATGCCCGATGCCTCATGACTGATCAAACTGGCCCACTTGGTACTGGCGTTTGGCGCTGCCAGCCGTCAGCGACTCGCGCCTAACGTTTGGCGACGGCCTTGACGTCCGTCTTCGTAGTGCTGGACGTGGATTTGCCCGTCGCACGCGACTTCGTGGAGGCGGATTTCGACGCCGATTTCGAGCCCGAGCGGGCCACGCTCGAGCCACGCGAGCTCCCACGCACCACGAGCTCCTGGCCCGGGTGGATCACGGCCTTCTTGAGCCCATTCATCCGCATGAGCGCGCTCACCGACGTGCCGGTCTTCCGGGCGATCCCGCTCAACGTTTCGCCGCGCCTCACCACGTAGGTGCGCGTCCCCCCACGCCCGTATCGCTCGATCGACGGGTCGGGCACGTCGAGCGCCGCCACGACAACGGCCCGTGTCGGCACGACCAGCTCCTGGCCCGGGCGCAGGCGCCCGCTCTTGAGCGAGGTGACCTTGGGGTTGTACCACTTGAGCTGCTTCGCGCTCAGGCCGTTGCTGGCCGCGACGGACGCAAACGTCTGGCCTTTCTTCGCCGCGACGTGCTTGTAGGCCGTCCGCGCGTCGGCATCGAGCGCCGCGAACGCACTGTCGAAGCCTTCCGCATGACCGACAGGCACACGCGCGAGAAATCGACTGCCCGGCGGTGTAACCCCACGAAGCACCTGCGGGTTCAGCTCGCGGATCGAATCCAGCGGCGCCCCACTCGCCTTCGCGATCGCAGAAAGTGGTGTCGAGGCCGGAACGCTGACCGAGTCATACGCGAACGGCGGCAGCGCGCGAATCGTCATGCCGTACTTCGCCGGCTCCTTCGCGATCAGCGCCGCCGCGATCAACTGCGGGACATAGTTCTTCGTCTCGCCGCGCAGGTAGTCGTGATCCGCCAGCGCGAAGAACGCATCATCGCGCGTCCCGCCATCGAGGTCATCGCCCAGCCGCGACAACCCGCGCGAGACGCGACCCGGGCCGCCGTTGTAGGCCGCGGCCGCGAGGTAGAGCGACCCGAATTGCTCGCGCAGCCAACCCAGGAATTTCACCGCCGCGTCGGTCGACCTGACCGGATCGCGCCGCTCGTCCACCCACCAATCGACTCGCAGTCCCGTGCCTCGTGCCGTTCCGGCCATGAACTGCCACATGCCGACAGCGGCCGCTCTCGAGTACGCGTGCTGATCGAAGCCACTCTCGACCAGGGCCAGGTAGTACATGTCTTCGGGGAGGTTCGCGGCACGCAGCTTCTCTCGAATCATCGGCTCGTAGCGCGACCCTTTCTCCAGGCTGGCGACGAACCGCTCGCGCGCCGTGCCGCTGAATGCGTTGACGTAGCGCTCGACGCGACGGTGCGTTTCGTACGATCGCACATCGATGTCCCACGTCGGGCCATCAGTGGCCGCCGAGTCGGGCGCGTCCTCGACAGCGGAATCGCCAAAGACGGCGACGGCTTGCCGTGTCAGCACCGAATCGGGAATCACGATGACGACCTGCGGAATGGAATCCGGCAGTGCCGGTGACGTGTCCCGCGCCGGCGTGGTCGCCGCCACGCTCTTCGGCGTCGCGACCGGCGCCGGTGGTCGCGCAGGTTTGGCGCGACCGCAGGCGGCACCACCGAGCACGAGAACGAGCGCGCGTGCGGCAGCCTTCATGTGTCTCCTCTCGTGTTCTCGTTCTTCGCAGGGACCGTCACGAACCATTCGACAGCGCAAGACCGCGTCGCCGTTGCCCGAGCCGGTCGGCTTTTCACACTACAGCACCTGTCGGAGTTCCCTGCCCACGGGAGCGGGTCAGGAACTTAACCCGCACTCGCCCTACCGTAACCACTACGTGAGGGCGATCGCCGAGCCTACGCTCGACGTCGGTTCGGCCGAACTTCAGCGCGTCGCGATGAAGTTCCCGAGCACCCGGTTCGTGGCGTGCAGCACGGCGACGACTGCGCTGCGCAGCGGGTCGTCCTCCGCCAGATGGCACCCGAGGAGCCGCTGCTGCGGCCCCCCACCGTGCGCCGCCAGGACCGATACGATCACGATGTTCGCGTCGAACGCGCGCATCGTCTTGACTCCAACCAACTCGAACCGCAGCGTCCCGTGCGAGAACTGCTCGATCGCACGAAGGGCGGCATCAGCAGCAACGCGAAGGTCACCGAGCGTACTCGTGACTCCATCAGCTTTCCCGACCACGCGCTCGCCTTCCAGCCACTCGAACTCGACTTCGGAGCGACACGTGCCGGATGGTGCGCGATGAAAAACGAAATTCGTGAACCGGAGTCGTTCGCGCTTCAGCTGCGCCTGGGTAATGATCGAACCACTTGGTTGCTCGCTCGGCGACGACGGAGGAAGCATGTGGTCGAGTGGCGCGGGTGAAAGTGATCGACGGGGGTTGGCGCGTTCTTCACCAACACGACCAAGAAAGCCCCGCGCAACGAGTTTGCGCCGTGATCGATTGCACGAACGATGATCGGTTCTATATTCGCCAGTCATGCGATTCCCATCACATCTCGCGCGCGTGCTCGGTGCGACGCTCCTCGTGTCGGCGATCACCAACACGCTCTCGGCACAGGTCGACTCGTTGCGCAGCCGCCTCGCGCAACGCGTCGCGGCGACGCCCGGCGCCGTCGTCGGTTTGTATTACAAGTCGCTCTCGTCAGGCGAGCTCGTGACGATCGATCCCGACTCGTCGTTCCATGCCGCGAGCACGATGAAGGTGCCCGTGATGATCGAGTTCTTTCGGCAGGTCGAGCGCGGCGGCCTCTCGGCGGAGCAGCCGGTGCTGCTGGTGAATCAGTTCGCATCCATCGTCGACGGCTCGCCGTTCGCGGTCGCGCCGATCGACGACTCCGATAGCACCATGTATCTGCACGTCGGAGAGCGCGTGAGCGCGCGCGAGCTGGTGGAGCGCATGATCGTGCGGTCGAGCAATCTGGCGACGAACGCGGTCATCGCGCTCATCGGGGCCGCGCATGCCGATTCGACCGCGCACGCCCTCGGCGCCCGGAACATCCGCGTGCTGCGCGGTGTCGAGGATGGGAAGGCGTTCCAGAAGGGACTGAACAACACGACCACCGCGCGCGATCTCGGCGTGCTGCTCGAGGCGATCGAGAAGCGCACCGCCGCGTCGGCCCGGAGCTGCGACACGATGCTCGCGATCCTGAGTCGTCAGGAGTTCAACGACGAGATTCCCGCGGGCCTCCCACCCGGGACGCGAGTGGCGCACAAGACCGGGAGCATCTCGGGTGTGTTGCACGATGCCGCGCTCGTCTATCCACCCGGACGCGCTCCCTATGTGCTCGTCGTGCTCACGCGCAACATTCCCGATGAGCGCGTCGCGCGGCCGTTGATCGCCGACCTCTCGCGCCTCGTCTACGAGCACGTCACCGGAGCGACCAGTCGAGCTGCCCGGTAGCGGAGCCTAACGCCAATCGCCCGGACGGTGCCGCGGCCGTCAGCCTGGGTCCGGGGCGTTGAGCGGGAGGTCCACCGTGAACGTGCTCCCTTCCCCGATCGTGCTGCGCACGCTCACGTCGCCCCCGAGGAGCCGCGCGAGCTGCCGCGCCACGCTCAGGCCGAGGCCAGTGCCGCCCGACTTGCGCGTCATGCGCTGATCGACCTGCCAGAACGCGTCGAACACGCGGTCCAGATGTTCGCGCGCGATCCCGGGGCCCGTATCCGCCACCTCGAACGCAACGCGGTCATCGTACACGCGCGCGCCGAGCCGTACACTGCCCTTCGTCGTGAACTTCACCGCGTTGGCCAGCAGGTTGATGATGATCTGCCGGACCTTCTGCGGGTCGCTGCGCATCACGGCGCGCGCGTTCCCGCCGGAGAGCGTGAATTCGAGCGATTTCTTCTCGGCCAGCGGACGAATGATCACGGACGCCTGCTCGAGCAGCGCCGCCAGCCCGAAGTCCTCGATGCGTACGAGCTCGCGACCCGCCTCGATGCGGGCGTAGCTCAGAATGTCCTCGATGAGCATGAGCAGGTGCTCACTGCTCGCGCGCACGCGTGCCAGGTGATCGCGCTGCGTTTCGTTGACCGGCCCCACGACCTCGTCGGACAGGAGCTCGGTGTAGCCGACCACGGCGGTGAGCGGCGTACGGAGCTCGTGGCTCATGATCGCGAGAAAGTCGCTCTTCGCCTGATTCGCGGCTTCCGCCTCGGCGCGCGCGCGCCGTTCGGCCTCGTGGAGCCGCGCGTTGTCCACCGCCATCGCCACGCGGTGCGCGATATCCTCGATCAGCGCGAGATCGTGTTCATCGAACCGACGTCGCGTCCCGGCCGTCGACAACGCCATCACGCCTAACGTGCGACCGCGTGCCCGCAGCGCCACGAAGGCGCAGGATGTCGGGTTGAGCCGTCGCGCCAGCGCGAGCGAGTCGGGACGGTCGTCCACTACCTGCGCCAGGTCGTCGGGCGCGATCTCTGGGTAGAAGACCGACTCCCCCGTGGCGAGCACCTGCAGCGCCGGATGCCCGGTTTCCGGCGCAATCGGGTTCCGCCGGCGGAACTCGCCGACGAGTCGACTCAGCTCTCCCGAGTCGAACACCGTCGCAACACGTTCCAGCTCGCCATGCTCGCCAACGAGATCGATCACGCAGCTGTTCGCCAGCGCCGGCACCGCCAGCTCGGCGATGTTCGACAGCGTCGTCTCGTAGTCGAGCGACGAGGACAGTAGTGTGCTGGCTTCGGCGAGCAACCGAAGGCGTTCGTCGTGGCGGCGCCGCTCGGCGATGTCGCGAAAGACGACCGACAGGCCTTCCTCGCTCGGGTACGCGCGGTATTCGATCCACTCGCCGATCGCCGTGCTGTACGCTTCGCCGGAAGCCTGCCGCCCGCTGGCCATTGCGTCACGCAGAATGCCCGCGAACGGTGTCTCGACAACGTCCGGAAACACCTCCCAGAGAACGCGGCCGAGCAGATCTTCGGGCTTCCGCCCGACGAGGTCGGCGGCAACCCGATTCACGTATCCGTATCGCCACTCGCGATCGAAGGTGACAAACCCTTCGGCGATTGCTTCGAGCACGGTTGCCTGACGCCGGTGGATTGCAGCGATCGCTTCTTTTGCCCGCATCTCGGCCACGTAAAGCCGGGCGCGGTCGATTGCCTGGGCACATTGATGCGCCAGTGCGCCGAGGAATGTCCGTTCCTCGGCACCGGGAACGGCGGTCGACGGGAATTCGAACAGGATCGCCCCGATCACCCGCTTGCCGACAACCAGCGGGAGCGCAGCCGTCGCCTCGACCGCTTCTGCCGGCGTATCGAGATCGGGGTAACGCTCGCGCCGCTCCGAGCGTGTGCCGATGAAAACGCCCGCGCGAGTGCTCAGCGTCTCCGCGGCGGGGTGACTCGCCTGAATCGGAACCCGCCGTACTCGCTCCAGCCCACTGGCTGGTACGCCCGAGGCGCATACCAACTCGAGAGCCGTCCCCGACTCACTGGCGACGTACACCATCGCGGACGCGGCGCCTAACGCCACCAGGCCGTGCCGCACGACCACCTCGCCGACCTGGGCGGGCGTTCGCGCCGAGGACAGTTCGGCGGTGATCGATTGGAGCCGTTCGACGTGGAGGGCGGCCCGTTCGGCCGCGAGCCGTGCCGCGCGCTCGTCGGCGTAGAGCCGAGCGTTGTCGATCGCAATCGCGGCGTAGCTCGCGAGATCCTTCGCGAGGGCGAGGTCATCGGTCGTGTAGCGCCGCCGCGACTCCGCCATGCCGAGCGAGATCGCCCCGAACGTCCGTCCACGAGCGACGAGTGGCACGCAGATCGCCGACGTCAGGCCGATCCGCAGGAAGATCGCTTTCTCCTGCTCCGAAAGCCCCGCACGGCGAATGAGGTCGGCGGAGACCTCAGGGAAGAACGCCGCGACGCCGGTGCGTAGCACCTGCGGCAACCCGTTAGGCGACGCCCAGTCGCGCTCGACTTCGACGCCAAGCTTTCGTGCCCAGGCCAGCTTGTTGGGGTCGCGACCCGCAACGGCGACGCGGCGGACGACCGGCGGCCACGCGCCCCCGGGCTCCGAGTGAACGACATCAACGGCACACCAGTCGGCGAGCGTCGGAACGGCGGCGTCCGCCACCTGTTGCAGAATCGTTTCGTAGTCCAGCGACTCGGCTAGAAGGCGACCAGCCTCGGCAAGGAGCGACGCACGGGCGCGCGGACTCGTTGACGCTCCGGGAATCGGTGTCGCTCGGTGCGGCGACGACGCGCTCTCTGCGACAGCGGGGGTGGGCTGACGGCTATCGGCCGGGGGCGTTCGGGGCGGCGGCGTCTGATCGAATTCCAAGAACGGTACAACGGTTGAGGCCGAATAGCATGACTCGCTGTAAGATTCGCCGATGGCGTGCCGCCGCAAGTATCGGTCTCCGTCGAATATCCCGAAATGCCGGTCTCACGGGCCATCGCAGCACTGTGATGGGCGCGCCTGACGACTCGATCAGCGAGCGGGATGTCGTTGTCGTTGGTGGCGGCCAGTCGGCTCTTGCCGTCGGATACTATCTGCGTCGTACCGGCCTGTCGTACACAATCCTGGACGACGCTCGCGCTCCGGGCGGTGCCTGGCAGCACACATGGGCGTCGCTGCGGCTCTTCTCCCCCGCCCAATGGAGCTCACTCCCGGGGCGTCTCATGCCGGGCGGTACGTCGTACTATCCGACGCGAGCGGAGGCGCTCGCGTACCTCGCGGATTACGAGGCGCGCTACGCGCTCCCGATCGGGCGACCCGTGCGGGTCGCGAGCGTCGAACGAGCCGGCGAGCGGCTCAGGGTCGTCGGGGATGCCGGCGGGTGGATCGCGCGCGCCGTGGTGAGCGCGACCGGCACGTGGTCGGCGCCTAACGTGCCACGCTTCGCCGACCAGCATCGCTTCGCTGGCCGCATCGTTCACTCGGCGCAATACGAATCACCGGATGAATTCGCCGGGCAACGAGTGGTCGTCGTGGGCGGCGGCAACTCGGGAGCACAGATCGTCGCCGATCTCTCCGGCAGTGCGACCGTGACGTGGGCCACACGCCGACCACCGACGTTCCTGCCTGACGAGATCGATGGGCGCTACCTCTTTGGCGAGGCGACTGCGAGGTATCGGGCGCTGACGGACGGGGTGCCGGCTCCGCCCCCAGGGCTGCTCGGGGACATCGTGATGGTCGAACCGGTTCGCCGCGCTCGGGACCGCGGAGCGTTGAAGGCCGTGCCGTTGTTCACGTCGTTCACCGAGGACGGCGTGCGCTGGCCGGATGGCAGGCGCACGCGGGAGGATGCCGTGATCCTCGCCACGGGGTTCCGGGCGGCGCTCGACCACCTAACGCCGCTCGGGGTCGTGGGACTGGATGGGCGGATCGACGTGCGAGGGACCCGTTCGGTGGTTGAGCCGCGCCTCTGGCTCGTTGGGTATGGCGAATGGACGGGATACGCGTCGGCCACGCTCATCGGCGTCGGCCGCACGGCGCGCGCGACGGTGGAGGAGGTCGTGCGCGCACTCGATGTGACTGGCTGAATATGACCCGGGTGGGTTTCGAACCCACGACCTACGGATTAAAAGTCCGTTGCTCTACCAGCTGAGCTACCGGGTCGGACTGGGGAATCTAGCCGGCTCAAACGCGAGCCGGCACTCTCAGGACGCCAGGAGGTGCTTCACCACCTTCACGAGCGCCATCGGCAACTGCTGCGGATTCCGCAACACGGTGTGCCCCGCTTCGCCGAAGATCCGCCCCAGGTATTCCTGGCCCTGACGATCGATCGTCAGGCAGAACGGATAGATCCCGCGCGAGCGCGTCTCGATGATCGCCTGGCGCGTATCCTCTACGCCGCTCAGCCCTTCGTAGCCGTCGATGTCGTTCGGCTTCCCGTCGGAGATGATGAGGAGCAGGCGATGCGCTGCCAGCTGGCGCTCGAGGAGCGCCGCGGCATGACGGATCGCCGCGCCCGCTCGCGTGTACCCCTCCGGCTCGAGCGCGCCGATGCGGCGTCTCACCACCGCGCCATTCGTCTCGTCGAACCCCTTGATCGTGCGCATGCGTACGTTCGAGCGGCCCTTGCCCGAGAACGTGAGAATCGCGTACAGGTCACCGAGCGCGTCGAGCGCCTCGCTCGCGAGGAGCAGCGCGACCTTTTCGACGTCGATGACGCGCCGGCGTGCATCGATCCACTCGTCCGTCGACCCGCTGATGTCGATGAGGAGCGCGATCGCGAGGCCTCGTCGCGCCGGGCGCACGGCGACGTACAGGCGATCATCGACCGTGTGGCCGCTCCGCTGATCAACCAGCGCGCGGACACAGGCCGTGAGGTCGAGCTCGTCGCCGTCGCGCTGCTGGTTGAGCCGCGTGCGGCGAGCGCGCAGGCGCTCGAACCTTTCGCGCAGGCGCCTAACGAGCGCACCGTGGCGCGCGAGGACCCCCGTCCCCCAACGGTCATCGGTGATGTCCGGCTCGTACCGGCGAACGATGGAGCCCTGCGGCCGATAGTCCCCGCTCTCCCAGTCCCACTCGGGATACTCTATGCCTTCCCCTGCCGGCTTCGCCGACGGGATGCGGCTCGCGCCGCGACGCGCCCCGGTTGGAGCTGCGGCCCTGGCATCCCGCACGACCGACGACTCGGGCTGGGCCTGCTCGTTCGAAGCGACATCATCCTCGGACGCCGCCTGGTCGGCGGGACCGTCCGTGTCCGCGCTGGACATGCCGCCCGCGCCTGACGATGCGACCCGACTCGGCCCCTCGTCGTTGAGCACGGTGCGCCCGTCACGCCGGAACTGGGACGACCCCTCTTCGACTCCACCGTCGCTCGACTGCGTCCCGCCAGTGCCGGAGCCATGGCCGGACTGGCCGATGCCGTGCTTGGCGCCGCGAAACGTCGCCAGCTCGTCGGCCTTGGGCAGGGGGCGGTCGTGAGCGGGTGCTGCCCGGACCGCGCCCCACGCGAGGACTGGAGCTATTCCGCGATAGCGTGCGCTGTCGCCTCCGATCTCGTCCATCCGCTCACGAGCCCACGCGAGCGACGCGTCAGGCGACCCCGATGCCCCGCGCTCCGCTTCGCGCGTCAGGTCGGCCGACAGGAACGTGCGCAGGAGCCCTTCCACCGCCCGCTCGGCGCGCGTCAGCCGCGTGAGCGACGGACGCGACTCGAGCGCGCGTTTCCGCGCGGTCGACAACGCGCCACGCAGCCCTGGAACGGCGCGGGCGATCGCCGCATCGATCATCGCGCCTTCGCGCAACAGGTAGAGATCCCGCTCGATACCGGCCGGCCCGGCCGGCGCCATCGGGACCGTGTTCCTCGCGATCCGCTCGGCCTGTTCGATCGCCATGACGCGGTATTCGGAAAGCGCGGTTTCGGTGTCCGTGCTTTCGATCTCGCGAGGCAGTTGAATGCGCTCGCCATCGGTGGCGGGCATCGCGGCGCTTCGCCGCCGGTGAGGCGGCGCGATCAGATCGCGCCACGCCCAGCCTCGTGATGCCGGCTCCGCCGTCGTGATGGGAATCGGCCTGTCATAGACGGCGGTGACGAGCAGCTCCAGCCGGCGGCGGACTTCATCCAGGCGCACGACGCGCCTGCCCGGTGCCGCACGGGTGCGCCGCGATTGGAGCGCGTCTTCGAGCGCCGCGCCTGCTCGTCGCAACGCGGTTCGCGCGGCGTGGAGCAACCCGGCGCGACGCGACACGATCAGAGCGTTGCGTCGATGATGTCGGAGATCGCGACCACGAGATCGGGATCGTCCGTGAGCGGCCCGACCAGCGCGGCGCGGCACGCCTGACGCCCCCCGATTCCCGAGGCGATGAGGCGGGCCGTCGAGACCAGAAGCCGCGTGCTTGGTGCCTCCGCGAGCCCCTGATCCCGCAGGCGGCGCACGCGCTGCGCTAGCTTCACCAGGGCGGCCGCCGTCGCGGAATCGACCCCGCTTTCGTGCGCGACGATCGTCGCCTCGATGTCAGGCGCGGGGAAATCGAAGTCGAGAGCGACGAACCGCTGGCGCGTGCTTGGCTTCAGGTCCTTGATGGCGTGCTGGTAGCCGGGATTGTACGAGATCACGACCTGAAATCCGGGCGCCGCCTCGATCAGCTCACCCGTGCGCTCGATGGGCAGCAGGCGCCGGTCATCGGTGAGTGGATGGATCACGACGACCGTGTCCTGCCGCGCTTCCACGATCTCGTCGAGATAGCAGATCGCTCCCGCTCGCGCCGCAACGGTTAGCGGACCGTCGACCCAGACCGTTTCACCACCCCGAATCAGGTAGCGTCCGGTGAGATCGCTCGCCGACAGGTCGTCGTGACAGGCAATGGTGACCAGCGGTCGCTGGAGCCGCCAAGCCATGTGTTCAACGAAGCGCGTCTTGCCACAGCCGGTTGGCCCCTTGAGCATGACCGGCAATCCACGTTCGTGGCAGTTGGCGAAGATGGCTACCTCGTCCCCCGTGGCCACGTAGTACGGGGCCTCTGCGCCCGGGAGCCGGACACCGCGAGGGGTTGCCGATTCTTCCACGTCAATCGAGAGAGATCGCGCCATCGGAAACGTTGTGAGGTGGCGGTTCGATCGGGCATCGGCGAGGGCGGCAATCTAGACCGTAGCCCGGAACGCCGATACGCCGCTTACAGCGCGCGAACGATGCTCGAACACGCGACAACTCGAGCAGTCGCCGTGCCTCGAGGTGTAAAGGAAAAGCCCCGACCGGATTCCGGTCGGGGCTTCCTAACGAGTGCGTTCCGTTTCCGAACCGCGTTCGTTGGCGTTCGTTACTGAGGCAGCGAAGCCGTGGTGGCCGCGGCAGCCGAGCCGTTCGTCTCGACGACGAAGGTCACACGACGGTTCGCCTCGGCGCCCGGGTCGTCCTTCTGCGCCTTCGGGTTCACCAGGCGGGACTTGCCATAGCCCACCGTACGGACGTTCGAGGTGCTCAGGCCCTTCTCCGAGAGGTACGCGGCGACGGCATCAGCACGGCGCTTCGACAGGTCCATGTTGTACCGGGTGGAACCGGCGGGATCCGCGAAGCCCTCGATCGTGATCATGGAGCCGCTGTAGTACTTGCCAACGACGGTGGCGAAGCGGTCGAGCGCGGCCTTGTCGGCCTCGCGAACCGTCGCGTCGTCAAACGCGAAGTTGACCGGGAAGGCGAACTTCAGACCCTCTTCCATCGCCGTGATCTTCGCGCCGAACTCGGTGCGAAGCGAGTTCAGGTCATTGCGAAGGCTCGAAACGTCGTTCTTGACCGTCGACACTTCCGACTTCAGACCCGTAACTTCGTTGTTCGTTGCGGCAATCTGGTTGCTCAAGCTGCTGTCCGTAGCAATACGCGCCGCACGCTCATCCTGAACCGAGGTCCGGACGAAGCCCTTCGTCGCGCATGCGCCGAGGACTGCCGAACCCAGGATCACCGCTCCGACTGCCCGCAGATTTGCTTTCATATCGCTGCTCTCCGATTGCAAAGAGGTCTCGACACCACCACGACACATTCATCGACTTGCGAAAACCATACCGAAGTGCAGAGAACGCCGGATTTGCCTATCACCTTTTATCTCAATGTGATGTCGATCACACGAGCCCGCCGTTCAACGCACAAAAAGTCTGGCCGACGCGCAATTAAACAAAACGCAACATCGAAAGCCTGAGACGCACATCACAAATGCCGAAAAAACTTGGCTATGTGGTCGAACGGGCCAGCCATTCCCCGCCATCCACGACGAGAATGGCTCCCGTAATCCAACTCGCCGCCGGTGAGGACAGGAACGCAACGGCGTTCGCGATGTCCCGCGGTGCTCCCCAGCGCCCCAGCGGTATCTGAGTCGCTCGTCGCGCGATCGCGTCCTCGACACCGCGTTCTGCCGCCGGCTCGCCGGGCTCTCCGCTCGTTAGGGCCGACGCCGACCGGAACAGCTCTGTGCCCGAGTCGGGCGGCCGGGCGAACGCCTTCAGCACACCCTCGGTGGGGACCGGGCCGGGCGCGACCGCATTGACCCGCACCCCATCCCGAGCCCACTCGAGCGCGAGCGTACGCGTGAGCGCATCGATACCTCCCTTCGCCGCCGTCGCGTGGGCCATCTGCGGCCACCCGCGATAGTGAAGCGTCATCGAGATGTTCACGATGCTCCCGCCGCCGGAAGCACGCATGAGCGGCAACACGGCCTGCGAACAGAAGAACGTGCCGAACAGATCGATCTCGATGACGCTCCGCCAGGCATTGGGGCTCATCGACTCCGACGGCACGTAGAAGTTGCCTGCGGCGTTGTTGACGAGAAGGTCGAGGCGCCCGTGCTCGTTCGCTACTTGACCCATGATCGACTTGACACGCTCGGCATCCCGAACATCCAGCGTCGCCGTCGAGGCACGCCCGCCGCTCGCACGAATGCGCTCCGCGGCCGGGGCGATATGCTCGGCTTTCCGGCTGGCGAGGACGACGTGCATGCCGAGCGACGCGAGCAGCTCCGCGACGCCAAAACCGATCCCGGTCCCGCCGCCGGTGATGACGCCGACCTGGCCGGCGAACAGCCCGTCGCGGAAGACGGACCGGTCAGCCACCGACGGGATCCGGCGCGACGAGCGACTCGTTAGGCTCCATGTCGAGCGTGGTGATCGCCCCCGTCTCCCCGCTCACGTCGCCCATCATGGCCTCGATCGGGATATCGACGATGACCTCCGGCGGGGCGTCGAAGTCGAACGAGAGCTGACGGATTCGCATGAAGCTGCGCCGATGATGCGCGGTGATCCCGGCGGTGGCGAGCCCCGCGATGTGGTCCTGCGTGGCATAGCCGACGTTGTGGTCCCACCGATACGCAGGGTGGCGTCGCGCGAGGCTGTGCATCAGGCGGTCGCGCGTGACCTTGGCGATGATCGATGCGCAGGCGATCGAGAAGCAGCGCGCGTCGCCGTGGACCACCGCCGTGTGCGAGACCTTGAGCGAGCGAATGGCCTTGCCGTCGATGAGCACGTGGTCGGGCGTCACCGCCAGGCGCGACAGGGCGCGCCGCATGGCGAGCGTGCTCGCGTGATAGATGTTGAGGCGGTCGATCTCTCGAACGGAGGCGGCGCCGACGCCGACGGCGAGCGCCCTCTCCAGTATGAGCTTCGCCAGCTTGGAGCGCTGGGCGGCGGTCAGCGCCTTCGAGTCATCCACGCCGCGAATGGCGCGAGCATTGGGAGGCATGATGATCGCGCAAGCGACGACGGGGCCCGCGAGGGGGCCCCGTCCGACTTCATCGACTCCGGCGATGAGCGGCCCGCGTTCCTTGCGCAGGTCCCGCTCGATGACACTCCAGCGTCGTGGCGATCCCGCTCGCCGCCGACGTCCGGGCATCGGTCAACTCTCCGAGGTCGCCGCCTCGGTGGTCGGAACGGCGACGCGGACCTTCTTCTCCCGGATGCGCGTCGCCTTGCCGGTGAGATGGCGCAGATAATACAGCTTCGCGCGGCGAACCCGGCCACGACGCACGACGATGATCTCCGCGAGCATGGGGCTGTGGACGGGGAAGATGCGCTCCACGCCAACGCCGTTGGAGATCTTCCGCACCGTGAAGGTCTCGCTGACACCGCTGCCGCGGCGCGCGATGCAGACGCCCTCGAACGCCTGGAGCCGCTCCTTGTCGCCTTCCTTCACCCGGACGTTGACACGCAGCGTATCACCTGCCCGGAACGGGGGGACGGAACGGAGCCACTCTTTTTGGGTCTCGATGAACGGATGCATATGAACGCTCTGGGCTGAAAGGTCTTGCCCGATAAAGGTTTCGCTTGGCAGACCCGCAACTTAAACCCACAGCCCGAAAGCGGGAAGAGGGAGACGCGACGGGAACGGGGAACCGGGAACCGAGGTTCCACGGAGCTTCTGTTCCCGGTTCCCTGTTCCCTATTGAATTGTCCCCGTCAGCGCCCCCTCAGGCTCCCTAGTCGTTCGGAGCGATACGTAAAAAGCGCCCGGATTCGCCCGAAGCTCATCAAGGAGCGGCTTCCCGACGGGATCGTTAAGGACACCGGTGCCCCGCACCTGGATGTACTTGTCCTTGAGCGACGCTCCGGTGAACAGCGTGACAACCGGCGGTCCATTGCGGCCAACGCGGTAGACGTGTGCGGCCGTAAAATCGTCGCCGCCCGGGTTGTACACGTTGAGGTGATACTCGAGCGTGCTGTCCCGACGAAGCTTGAGCTCGACTCGGCCCCGAGCAAAGCTCCGCGCGCCGCCACTCTTCTTGTCGCTCGAAGGCGCCGTCAGCCCCGTCGAGAACACCCGCCGCAGCGCCACCTCGCCTGTCGACACCGTGGGTGCCGGGACGTTGGGCACGTTGCCGGTGGCCGCATCGAGGCAACCGGCAAGTGGGATCAGGAGAGCGAGAGCGACGCGCATTCAGTCGAAAAACGGGTGGCGTTGGCGTTCGGTTTCGGGACAGCAGCCAACTTGCTAGGCACGTGCCATTCCATCACGAGATCGCTCGCTACGAACTTGCGACTTCCGCGCCGCCAGGCAAGAGGTCGCAAAAGAAGAATCCCTCGCGCTCGACCACAATACCACGTTGAGTCACGATCGGCCGGCAGAACATCGGCCCATCGTATACGAACGTGTGAAATTCCCCACGTTCACCGCACGGATCAGCGGATTCCGGAAGCCCGCGGAGAAGCGCCGCATCGAATTCAGCGCCGCAGTGCGACACATCGATCTGACGCGGATCGACACACACCACCACCGCTCGGAATCCGCCCGACACGAACCGTTGCGCGAGGTCCACGGTCGGCTGGCCCCAGAGCGGGAAGATGGGACGAAGCCCGGTCCCTGCCACGAGCCGCTCTCGATACGCGCGGACGTCGGCGAGGAACAGATCACCGAACGCAATCGCCTCGACGCCCTGGCCGCGAACCATCGCAAGAGCGTCCACCATCGCTCGCTCGTACTGCCCGTTGGTGGCCGACGGTGGAATACGAACGCTCCACAGTGGAATCTCGAGCGCCGCGGCCTGCGCGGCGAGGAGTGACGTTCGCACGCCGTGCATGCTCACCCGATCGTAGCCGTCGGTGACGGTGGTGAGGAGTCCGCGCACGTCGACCGCCGGGTCCATGAGCAGCTGGTGCAGCGCGAGCGCGCTGTCCTTGCCACCGCTCCAACTGAGCACCGTAGGCACCGACGCGGTCATGATTCGCTGGGGTCCAACGCGACGTCGGCGTTGCGCGCCCGCGTGAGCCGGACGCCTTCTTCCACCCGCCACGCCGCAATGCGCTTGTGGTCCCCGGAAAGCAGGACCTCGGGCACGTCGTGCCCGCGAAAACTCGGCGGCCGCGTGTAACTCGGAGCGCTCAAACCGCGATCGTCGTAGAACGAGTCGCCGCGTGCGCTATCCAGGTCGGACATTGCGCCGGGCAGCAGCCGCACCGTTGCATCGACGATGGCCAACGCTGCCGGCTCGCCTCCGCTCAGGACGAAGTCGCCGAGCGAGATCTCCTCGGTGGCGAGAAAGTCCGCGACGCGCTGATCGATGTCCTTGTAATGCCCGCAGAGCAACGTCAGCGTTTCGCTCGCCGCGAATCGAACTGCATCGGCATGCGAGAATCGGCGACCACGCGGCGACAGCAGCACGATCGGTCCTGCGACTTGAAGCGACTCCACGGCCTCGAAAAATGGTTCCGGCTTCATAACCATTCCGGCCCCGCCCCCGTACGGGTAGTCGTCCACCGTCCGATGGCGGTCATGCGTGAAATCACGCAGGTCCAGAACGTTGTAGGTCACCGCCCCGGACGCCGCCGCGCGCGCCGGAATGCTCAGCGCGAGTGGAGCGGCGAAGAAGTCCGGAAAGATGGTGACAATGTCGATTCTCACTCGATCAGCCCCTCAGGCGGGTCGATGACGAGCCGGCGCTCGGCGAGGTCGACACGAGTCACCACCTCCGGCCGGAACGGAATCAGCACGCTGCCCTTCGGCCGCCTAACGTCGAGCATGATGCCCTGCGGCAGCTCGTAGACATCGGTCACGTCGCCGACGAGCTCCTGCGAGCCGGCGCGCACAACGGACAGGCCGAGCAGATCGTGCAGATAGACCTCGTGCTCCGCCGCCGGGGGGAGCTCGCTCTTCGGCGCCAGCACATACCGCTCCCGCCAACGTTCTGCCTCGTTGCGGTCGGCAATGCCATCGAAGGCGACGATCCACCCGCCGCCCTTGAACGGCCGACTCTCCTCGACGACCAGCGTGCGGCCGTCGGGAGCGGGATCTCCGGCGACGGTACCGGCAAAAACACGACGGCCGGGCGCGAAGACCGCGTCCGGCACGTCGGTGAGCGGCTCGATCACGAGCTCGCCGTGGATGCCGTGTGCCCTGCGGACGCGCCCGACGAGCGTCAGATCGGGCGCCGCCACGTCACTCGCTCGGTTCGGTCGACGCGGCCTGCTCGCTCGCCTCGCGCACGGGGACCGCCGACGAATTGAGCTTGCGCGCGAGCCGAGCCTCGTGTCGTGCCTTGAGCACGCCTGCCTTGCGCAGGAGTGAACGGACGGTGTCGCTCGGAAGCGCGCCGACATCGAGCCAGTAGTTCGCTCGCTCGGTGTTCAGCTGAACGGCCTTGTCCCCCTGCCGCGGAAAGTACTGGCCGATGTTCTCGATGAACCGGCCATCGCGCGGGCTCGTCGAATCAGCCACGACGATGCGGAACGACGGGGCATTCTTGCGGCCGGTGCGGCGGAGGCGAATTCGAACTGCCATGGTACGTTCTCCTGTCAGGCGTGCGGTGAAACCGTGGGCTCATCGCGACTCCGGCGTTTCCGGAGCGCACCCACGAGGTGCGAACAGCGAACTGACTAACTAGCGCATCCCCATCATGCCGGGCGGGAACCCCATCCGCCCGCCTGACGAGGCCTTCTTCATCATCTTCTGCATGTCCCTGAACTGCTCGAGCAGCCGGTTGACCTCGTTGGTCGGCCGGCCGGACCCCTTCGCGATCCGCGAACGCCGAGACCCGTTGATGATCGTGGGGTTCTTGCGCTCCTCGGGCGTCATGGACAGCACGATCGCCTCCACGTGCTTCATCCGCTTCGGGTCGAGGTTCGCCTGCTTGAGCATCTTCGAGTTGACGCCCGGCAGCATTTTCAGGATGCCCTCGATCGGGCCGAGCTTCTGCATCTGGCGCATGGCGACGAGCATGTCGTTCAGGTCCATGCCCTCCTTGCGCACCTTCTTTTCGAGCTTCTTCGCTTCGACTTCGTCGAACGCGGTCTGCGCCTTCTCGACGAGCGATACCACGTCGCCCATCTGCAGAATCCGGCCGGCCATGCGCTCGGGATGGAACTCCTCGAGCGCGTCGGTCTTTTCGCCGACGCCGATGTACTTGATCGGCTTTTTCGTCACGCCATAGATCGACAGCGCCGCCCCGCCGCGGGCATCGCCGTCGAGCTTCGTCAGGATGACCCCGGTGACGCCTAACGCCTGGTCGAACCCCTGCGCGATCCGAACGGCCTCCTGACCCGTCATGCCGTCGGCGACGAGCAGGATCTCATCCGGGTGAACGGCCTCCTTCACCTTGACGAGCTCCCGCATCATCTCCTCATCGATCTGCAGGCGCCCCGCCGTGTCGATGATGACGACCCGGTCGCGTGCCCGCCGCGCCTGGTCGATGCCCTGTTTCGCGATCTTCACGACGTCCTTCGTCGTGCGATCCGCATACACCGGCACATCGAGCTGCTGGCCGAGCGTTTCGAGCTGGTCGATGGCCGCGGGACGGTACACGTCGCCGGCGATGAGCCGCGTCGGTCGCGACTCGAGCTTGAGCCGCCGAGCGAGCTTCGCCGCGGTCGTGGTTTTGCCGGAGCCCTGAAGCCCGACCATCATCACGACCGTGGGCGGCACGGAGCTCAGCTTGAGCCCCTCCCGCTGCTCGCCCAGCATGTTCGCGAGCTCGTCGTGCACGATCTTGACGAGCTGCTGTGCCGGCGAAACGGTGCGGAGCGCCGAGACGCCGACGGACTTCTTCTCGACGCGCTCGAGGAACTCGCGCGTCAATTGAAAGTTTACGTCGGCTTCGAGCAGGACCCGCCGGACTTCGCGGAGGCCTTCCTTGATGTCCGCATCGGTGAGCACGCCGCGGCCGCGAAGGCGCGCGAACGTCGCTTCCAGTTTCTCTGACAGCTCATCGAACATAGCCCGTAAAAGTAGACAGCAGAGCGGGTTGAGGCAACCCAAACGCTGTCGCTCCGTTTCTTTCCTATTACCTTACACGTCCCTCATCCACCCTGCCGCGACGTCTCAGCATGGCACGCAACCAACGCAAAGAAGAGATCCTCAAGTCCGAGCTGCCGCCCGCGCTTCCGCTGATGGCTCTGCGCTCGACGATCGTCTATCCGCTTGGCACGATCGCCGTCCAGATGGGCGCGCCGGAGAACCTCGCGTTGCTGCGTGCGAACGAGGAGCCCGGGCTCATCGTCGCCCTCGTGGTGGCCAGCGGAGACCACGACGAGCCCGTGGAGCCCGGCAAGTTCGTGGGCCGAGTAGGAGTCGCGGCGCGGGTACACGAGCGCATCAACCTCCCGGGCGACACGGTCCAGATCACGCTGCAGGGGCTTCGCCGGATCACGGTCGAGGCCATCGAGCAAACGCAGCCCTACGCGATCGCCGCGATCAAGGCGGCCCGCGAGACGCCCGCGGAGCCAGCGGAGCTCGAGGACCTCGTGGCGCGCGTGGTGTCGGCGGCCGAGACGCTCGCCGATCTCGTCGACCGCATCCCCGACGAGGTGCCGCAGATCCTCAAGATGAACGTGTCCGACCCGGGTCGGTTCGCCGACCTCGCGGCCACGAACATGAACTTCCGGATCTCCGACAAGGACGAGGTGCTGCAGCGCCTCGACGTCGGTCAACGCATTCGTTTCATCCTGTCCCGGCTCGAGCGTGAGGTCGCACGGGCGCGCGTGATGGAGGATGTGAAGCGCCAGACCGAGATCAAGATCGAGCAGCACCAGCGCGAGTTCTACCTGCGGCAGCAGCTGCGTGCGATTCAGGCGGAGTTGGGCGAGGCGGACCCGGGCGAGAAGGAGGCGCTCGAGACGCTCAAGAAAATCGATGAGGCGAAGCTGCCGGAGAAAGTCGGCCAGGAAGCGCGGCGGGAGACCGAGCGACTGCGCATGCTGTCGCCGGCGTCGAGCGAGTACCAGGTGATCCGCACCTACCTGGACTGGATCCTGTCGCTGCCGTGGCACAAGCGTTCGGGCGATGAGGAGATCGCGCTCAAGAAGGTGGAGGAAGCGCTCGACACGCGGCATTACGGCCTCATCGAGGCGAAGGAGCGCATCATCGAGTTCCTCGCCGTTCGCAAGCTCCGTGGCGGCGATCCGCACGGGCCGATCCTCTGCTTCGTCGGGCCGCCGGGCACGGGCAAGACATCGTTAGGCGAGGCCATCGCGAAGGCCATTGGCCGCGAGTTCTACCGCATCTCGGTGGGCGGCGTACGCGATGAAGCCGAGATTCGCGGGCACCGGCGCACGTACGTTGGCGCGCTCCCGGGCCTGCTGATCCAGGCGCTTCGCCGCGTCGGCGTGAAGGACCCGGTCCTCATGATCGACGAGATCGACAAGATGTCGGCGGGAGGTCCCTCGGGTGACCCGACGGCCGCCATGCTCGAGGTCCTCGACCCGTCGCAGAACGACGAGTTCGTCGACCACTACCTCAACCTGCCGTTCGATCTGTCGTCCAGCCTGTTCATCTGCACCGCGAACAACCTGTTCGACATCCCGGCGCCGCTCCGCGACCGCATGGAGGTCATCAGGATCGCCGGCTACACGGTCGAGGAGAAGGTGGAAATCGCGTGGCGCTACCTCATGCCACGCCTGCTCGAGGAGCACGGCATCAGCGACAAGGACATCCAGTTCACCGACGAAGTGCTTGGCTTCGTCTCCAGCCGGTACTCGCGTGAGGCAGGCCTCCGCAACTTCGAGCGGAACCTCGCGACGATCATGCGCAAGCGTGCGCGCCGAAAAGCGGAGGGCGAAGAGGGCGCCTGGATCATCGACAACGCGCGGGTCGAGGAGATCCTCGGCGCACCGCGTTACGCGATCGAGGAAGCCGAGAAGGAGCCGGAGATCGGTGTCGTGACGGGCCTCGCGTGGACGTCCACCGGCGGTGACCTCATGCTCATCGAAGCACTGCGCATGCCGGGCAGTGGACGCCTAACGGTGACTGGCCAGCTCGGCGACGTCATGCGAGAGTCGGTCGACGCGGCGCTGTCGTTCGTGCGCTCGCGCGCGAAGATGCTCGAGATCCCCGAAAGCGAGTTCCGCGACAGCGACCTGCACATTCACTTCCCCGCGGGTGCGATCCCCAAGGACGGGCCGAGCGCGGGCATCGCCGTGACCCTCGCGATCGCGAGTGTCCTGAGCCGCCGACCGGTCCGGCGCGACGTCGCCATGACCGGCGAGGTCACGCTGCGCGGCAAGGTCCTCGACATTGGCGGGGTCAAGGAGAAGACGCTCGCCGCCTACCGCGCCGGCTTGCGCGAAGTGATCATGCCGAAGGGCAACGAGAAGGACCTCCGCGACGTGCCGACGGAAGTGCGCCAGAACATGGCCTTCACGTTCGTCGCGACGATGGACGAGGTGCTGCGTCTCGCGCTGCTTCCCGCCCCCGAGCCGTCGCTGGCGGATCAGGTCGCAGCCGAGGCCTCACCGACGTCGGACCGGCCGGCCGCCGAGGCGGAGGCTGTTCCGGCCGACTAGCCGGTCCCTCGCTGCGCTCGGGCTGACGCGGCCGGCCCTTTGGCCGCCCGCGTCACCTGCCTAACGTGATCCTGCCCAGGTCGATCACGTCCGTGCTCGCGCCGGTGGGGACGTCGACGTACAGCACCACCGGCCGCCCGGCGACCTCCGCCGTCGTCACCTGAATCGTACGCCCGGCAGCCTCGTAGGTCCGAGACGCCTCATTCGCCCCTTTGGGCTTCGCGTTGCGGAACCGCTTGAGGATCGACGTGTCGATCAGGTCGTAAAACTCGCCGGCATCGATCTTCGAGTCCCACACCGTCACCCACGCGATCCCGTCTCCGCCTTTGGTGTCGAACAACACGTACCGATCGCCGTCCCACCCGGCAGCCCCGCGAATGGCGCCGTTCTGATCGCCGAGGTGCTGGAACAGAAAGAGACGCGTCTCGAACTCGCCCAGGTTGTTCGAGTAGACGCTTCGCGCCCCGCCACCCAATTCGGGGAGCGTCACGGTCGTAGGCGCGTCCCGCGTCTCGAAGTAGGCAGACTGGTGAAGTATCTGTTCCGTCGACACCGGCATCGAGTCGAACGGGACCTTGCCGGGATAGGTCTCGTCGAAATGGCGCATGAACTCGGCGCCGCTCAGATACGGAAAGATCAGCGTCTCCTGAATGATCATTGGCGCCGAGGAGAACACCGGCATCGAGCTCTGCCCCTCGCGAATCATGTCGCGAATGCGATCCCACCCGCCGGGCAGCGTCGCGGACAGGCTGCTCGATCCCAGCATCGCCTTCACCTGGTCGAAGGTCGCCTGCCCCTCGATGACCGCTTGCGCGGCAACCTGTCGGTCGTTGTCCCCGGTGACCTTCTGGATCGAGTCGAGATTCAGGTACTGGTCCTGAAGGGCATGCACGAGCTCGTGGGTCACCGTGACGCCAACCATGCTGGGGTCGGCGCCATCCACCACGTAAAGCACCTTGGTCGACGGATCGTAGTAGCCGACGACCTGCTCCGTCAGCAGCTCGAGCATGAACGGGCGCAGCTGCAACGTGTCGGCTATGAGGCCAAAGCGGCGGTAGGTGCGCTCGATGCCCGAGATCTCCGCGGCCGGCATGGACTCATTGAACTTCTGCGTCAGGAAGTTCCGGACCTCGTCCTTCGATCGCCGCTCGACCCGAGGGGGCGTCTTGAAGGTGAGGCCCACCGCCTTCTCGATCTTCGGTACGGCCTCGCGCACTTCCTTGGCGTAGGGCCCGGCGTTGGCCGCCGCGCCCTTGGTCCCGCCCTCCCGTGAGCACCCGGCGAGCACCGCCAGGCCTAACGATGCGACGCCAGCGAGCGCGTGCGCCCGAACGAGTCTTACTCCGTCCATGTCACGTCCTTTGAGGTGGCCAGCTTCACGACCCGTGCGATGTCGTGACCGCGAACGACGATCCCTTCCTCGACGAGCACACGATGGAGCTCCGCGTCCAGCGCCGCGACCGTCACCGGCGCGTCCGGCGCAGTGCGCGCGCCGGGCTCGGGACGCTGGCTCGATGCCGTGGCCGCGCCGTTCGCCGGCGCGGCCGCGGCTTCACGACCATTCACGGGCGGAACGAAGATCGCCTCGATCTCCGCGCCGAATCGCTCGAGCGCGGCGAACCCGTCGCGCGCCATTCGCTCGATCGGGTCGTCCTCCTCCAGCTCCGGGTGATCCGACGGCTCCTGCGTCGACTCCGCGCGCGGTGACTGGCGCTCGCCACCCGTTCGCTCGGATCGGCCGGACACGAGCGCACGGCGACGCCGGATGAGGGCCTGCGCGCGCTCCGAGTAGCTGGCGACGGCGTGCGTGTGCGCGCACGCTTCATCCAGCGCGTCGATCGCGCGATCCGGACGCATGCGGTCGAGCTGATATCGATCGGTGAGCTCCACCGCCGCGCGCACCGCGGCCTCGGTGATGACGACGTTGTGATGACGTTCCAGCCGATCCACGCGCGCCTTGAGAATGTCCAGCGTCTCGTCCGCCGACAGCTCGCGAACGAGCACTCGCTGAAAGCGTCGCTCGAGCGCCGGATCGCCGCACACCCAGCGCTCGTACTCCTCGCTGGTCGTGGCGCCGATGACGCGGAAGTCCCCGCGCACCAGCGCCGGCTTGAGCATGTTGCCGGCGTCCATCGCGACACCGAGCGCGGTGCCCTGCCCGATGAGGTTGTGCAGCTCGTCGATGAACAGCACCACGTCGGGCGCCGCGCTCGTCTCGGCGACGAGCCGGCGAATTCGCTCCTCGTAGTCGCCGCGGTACGTCGTGCCGGCGAGCAGCGACACGTGATCGACGGCCATGATGCGGGTACCGCGCAGGGAGAGCGGGACATCGCCCGACACCAGGCGCTGGGCGAGGCCTTCGACGATCGCCGTCTTGCCGACGCCTGCGGGACCCACGAGGGCCGGGTTGTTCTTGCCGTGTCGCAGCAGAATGTCTACGACGCGCGCGATCTCCTCGCTCCGGCATCGCACGGGCTCGAGACGACCGTCACGTGCATCCGCGGTCAAGTCACGCGCGAAGCGGCCGAGAATGCCGTCGGATTGGCGGGCCATTGGGTCAGCTTCAGGGAAGTCGGGAGCTCGCGAACTCGCGTCGCGCGCGCGTCGCCGCCGCGCTGCTCCCTCGGGACAACAATCGCGTCAGCCTGTCAGTCGGCCGGAATACCAGCCGATGAGGTCATATCCCCAAAGCAAAGTTGCGAGCGCGGCGGGCGCAAGGAACACTCCGAACGGGACGTGTGGCAGCTCCCGGGGGCCGTCGCCGAGTGCGAGATCCAGCTGAGGAGTTCGATGCGTGCGCCGGAGCCGCGAGAGTGGATAGACGACCGCGACGAATCCCACGACGCCGATGAGCGCGCCCACGAACACTACGAGCAGTGCGCGTCCGGGCCCCACCGCGGCACCAATGACAGCCATGAGCGTGACGTCGCCGAATCCCATGGCTTCCTTCTTCAGTGCGACCTCGCCGAGCCAACCGGCGATGGCAATCGCCCCGGCACCGGCGCATGCGCCGATGAGTGAGTCGTACGGATCCGCAAACGGGGACGGTTGATTCAGCATTGTGCCGACAAGCGCGGTGACGAAGACCCACACCAGGCCAAACACGGTAAAGCCATCCGGAATCAGGTAGTGCCGCGCATCCGTGACGGCGATGCCCAGCAGGATCGTACCCAGGACGGCCACGCGAACCGCCGTGAACGTCGCGCCAAAGGTGAGAAACGCGGCGCTCCATCCAAGCGCCGTCAACAGCTCGATGGCGGGGTACAGGGTGGAGATCGGGAGGCCACACCCTCGGCATTTTCCGCGGAGCACGAGCCAGCTCACGATCGGGATGTTTTCGATCGCCGCGATCGGCCGTTCACACCGCGGGCATCGCGAGCGTGGCGAGACCACGGAGAGATCGTGCGGCCATCTCGTTATGCAGACGTTGAGGAACGAGCCAACGCAGGCACCGATGACGAACGCGAGAAGAAGTTCAGGCCAAACGGTCACGCGCGAAGCTCGTAGAGGAGGATGCCTGCCGCCACGGCAACGTTCAGCGATTCGACGCCCGGATCGAGCGGCAGTGACACGAGCTGCGCGCAGGCACCGCGTACGTGGGCACTCAGCCCCGCCCCCTCGTTTCCAACGGCGAGCGCCAGACGGCGCGGCGCGCTGGTTCGTTCCACCGGAACGCCGCCCGCGTCCGCTCCCCACAGCGGCATTCTCCTTTCATCCAGGAACAGTCTCAGCTCGTCCCATGTACAATGGAAAGCGGAGTGCAGAAAGTGAGCGCCCATTGCGCTACGGACGACTTTGGCGTTCCACAGGTCAACGGTGCCCGGAAGGGCGACGGTGGCGGTGGCGCCCAGGCCGGCGGCGGTGCGAATCAACGTTCCGACATTGCCTGGATCCTGTACGGCGTCGAGCACGAGCACGAGGGACGGGTCGGCTGCGGCGACCGCGTCGAGAGAGCGTTTCGGCGTGACCGCGATGACGAGAATTCCCTGCGGAGTCTCGGTCTCGGCGGCACTCTCGAACTCCGCCTCGGTGACGTCCGCGATCTCGGTCCCGCGCGATGCGAGCGCGGTGCGGAGGCTCGCGCCACGCGGGGTGGTCGAGAGCTGCGGCGATACGAGTGCCCCGACGAGCTCCAGTGGCGACTTCACGAGCTCTTCCGACGCGCGCACGCCCTCGACGACGAACAACGCGTTGCGATCGCGCGCTTTGCGACGGCGAAGGTCACGAGCTAACGTCAGGATTCGCAAAGTTTTACGTTACGCTTAGCAGTGGAATGTGTCTTGCCTTTTGGGGCGCCGAACGACTCTGAGAGGAACGCGGATGAAACGTATACTGACCGGGTTGGTGCTCGCAGCGACGATGGCGGGATGCGCGATCTCCACGCAGCAGGAAGTGCAGATGGGGACCGAGTACGCCCAACAGATCAACGCGCAGCTGCCCATTATCAAGGATCCCGAGGTCGTGCGGTACATCAACGTGCTTGGCGACTCGATCGCGAAGCTCGCGGATGACCGCAACCTCGATTGGCAGTTTTTTGTCGTGAACTCGCAAGAGGTGAACGCGTTTGCGGTTCCGGGCGGTTACGTCTACGTGAACCGTGGACTCATTGAGCGGGCCCAGAAGATGGACCAGCTGGCCGGCGTGCTCGGACACGAGATCGGTCACGTGGTGCGTCGCCACTCGGTGAAGCAGATGGAGCAGGCACAGGGCGCCAACATCGGCGTGACGCTGGCGTGCGTGCTCACGCAGGTCTGTAACAACCAGGCGACCGGCGCGCTGATCAACGTGGGAGGCAGTGCCCTCTTCGCCAAGTTCAGCCGCGATGATGAAGCGCAGGCCGACGAGGAGGGTGTCAAGAACGTCGTGCGAGCCGGGATCGATCCGCGCGGGATTCCCGAGATGTTCCAGATCCTGATCAACGAGCGGGAGCGCTCGCCGTCCACGGTGGACTCGTGGTTCGCGACCCACCCGCTCGAGGAGAGCCGGATTCAGGCCACGCAGGCGCAGATCGCGAAAATCGATCCCGCGATCCTGAACACGCTGACGAAGGACAGCCAGAGCTTTCAGGTATTCAAGCAGCGCGTGCGCGGGCTGCCGGCCGCGCCGCCGCCGACCAGGGCGAGTCGTTAGGTCAGGCGAGGTCGCGGACCCACTCGAACACCAGGCTCTCGAACCGCCCCGCGGCCTGCTTGCTCACGGCGAGCACTTCCTCGTGGTCGAGGGGCGAGTTCGTGATCCCGCACGCCAGGTTGGTTACGCAGCTGACGCCGGCCACACGCAGCCCCATCGCCCGGGCGGTGATCACCTCGGGCACGGTCGACATTCCGACGGCGTCGAGGCCAAAGCGCTCGAACATGCGCACTTCGGCCGGCGTCTCGTACGAGGGGCCTAACGCCCAGCCGTACACGCCCTCGACGAGCATGACGCCGGTACGCTTGCCCGCCCTGTGGAGCGCAGCGCGCAGTTCCGGGTCGTAGGGGCCGGACATGTCGGGAAATCGCAGGTCCCCGGGCTCGACCGGACCGATGAGCGGGTTCCGGCCGGTGAGGTTCACGTGATCAGCGATGACCATGAGATCGCCGGGCCGAAACGTTCTCCGGATCCCGCCGGCCGCGTTCGACACGAACAGCACCTCGGCGCCTAACGCGGCGAACACGCGCGCGGGAAATCCCGCGAGCGTCGCGTCGTGTCCCTCGTACATGTGGAACCGCCCGGCGAGCGCGACGGCTGGCCGCCCGGCGAGCGTGCCGGCAATCAACACGCCCGGGTGACCAGCCACCGTCGGTACCGGGAACCCGGGAATGTCGCGGTACTCGACGCGCGTGACGTCCTCGAATCGATCGGCGAGGCGGGCCAACCCCGATCCGAGTACGAGGCCGACGACGGGACGCTCTGTCCCCACTCTGTTCCGGATCGTCGCGGCGGCGTTCGCCGCCGCCTCCCTTCCAAAGGCGCTCCGCGTCGAGACGGTCACGCTGCGTCTCCTCGAAGCGCCGCGATCTCTGCCCGAGCGCTGGCCAGCATTGCGTTACGCTCGGCCGGCGGCACGAAAGCACTTTGAAAGCCGTTCAGCGCGATCGTGCACAGCTCATCGAACGAGAAATCGAGATGCTCGGCGGCGTGAACGTACTCGTCGGTGAGAGTGGTTCCGCTCATCAGGCGATTGTCGGTATTCAGCACGACGTTCGCGCCCGCATCGAAATAGTGGCGGAGCGGGTGCGTTTCGTACGACGCAGCGGCGCGCGTCTGTACGTTGCTCGTCAGGCAGATCTCGAGCGCAATGCGCTGGTCGATCACGTATTGGGTCAGTAGGGGATCCTCGATCAACCGAGTCGCGTGCCCCAGACGATGTGCCTTGCACGCATACACGGCTTCACGCACCGAGTCCGCGCCCGCGCCCTCGCCCGCGTGGCACGTGCAGGCCAGCCCGTGTGCCTGTGCGTACTCGAATGCCCCCGCGTGCACACCGGCCGGATGGCCACGCTCACCGCCGGCGAGATCGAAGCCCGCCACCCCCCGATCCTTGTACGCAACCGCCAGGTGGGCCAGCTCCATCGAGATTCCCGGCGGCAGATTGCGAAGCGCGGTGATGATCAGGCGTCCGACGATCCCGTGATCGCGCTGCGCACGCCCCAGCCCCTCGAGCGGCGCTTCGACGGTCTGTCCGAGCTCCAGATCGTGCCGCGTGTTGAGCACCGGGCAGTACCGCATCTCGATATAGCGCACGCCTTCCGCAGCAGCATCCTCGGCCAGCTCGTACGTCACCCGCTCGAGCGCGTCCGCGGTCTGCAATACGGCCAGCGTGATATCGAACCGGGTGAGGTATTCCTCGAGGTCGCGGGCATCGCGCACGACCATGAACTCGCGCAGCGCGTCGACGTCGTCCGCCGGCATGGGGACATGGTGCTCGCGCCCCAGCTCGAGCAGGGTCGCCGGGCGAACGGAGCCGTCGAGGTGGCAGTGGAGCTCGGCCTTTGGGAGACGGCGCAGCAGCGCGCGGTCGGGAAATGGCGGCATGCGCTGGCTAGTCGTTAGGCTCGTCACCGTCCGGGCGACGCCGCACCGGCAGCACGCGGAAGATGGCGCCGCCGTGGGCCCGCGTGTCGGGCGACGTGGGCAGGCCGCGGCTGTCGGCGATCACGCGCTCGCCCGCCGCGACGTCGTCGGCAGCCGTGGCGTTCCACGCCCGCACGGCGTCGAGGGCCGTCGCGCCGTCCGGCACGTCGAGGCCGACCGAGTTCACATACACTCGCATTCTGAGAAGAGGGTCAAGGAAGTGCGGCGGTAAATCGCTGCTCGAACGGCACGCGCAGCGGCTGACGCTGCGCGCGCACGTAATTCACGAGCGCGTCGATGTCGGGAATGCGCAGCGGCTCGGTCTTGATCGCGTCGGCCGCGAGCCCGAGCCCGTCGCCGCCGCCCAGAAGAAAATTGCTCAGCACCAACGTGTAGGTCGCGTCGTCGCGGAGCGCGCGCCCATCGGCCATCGTGACCGCCGAGATCCGGGAGCCCGCAGGCTTCGTCGGAACGTAGACCACGCGCACGCCGCTCACGTGGGCATTGAGCTCCTTACCTCCCACGAGCCGCTCGAGATACGCGCGCAGGTCCCGCCCGCGCACGGTGAGCCGATAGAGCGTGTTCCCGAACGGCTGAATCTCGAACATGCTTCCGTACGTCGCCTGCCCCGCCTGGAGGTCGGCGCGGATGCCGCCGTTGTTCATGACCGCAACGTCGGCCTTCCCTGCCGCCCGTTGGGCATCGGCGACGAGGTTGCCCAGCGCAAACTGACCGCGCGTCCGCCGCAATGGTTCGGCCACCTGGACGATCGGCCGACCCATCTCGGCAGCCACTGCAGCGACCACGCGCTTGACCTGGGAATCGACCGCGGGATCCGGCGGGACGGAGTCCGCCAGCACGTTCCGCACCGCGATGCTCGGGTCCCCCTCGCCTAACGGGACGTCGATGACCCCGACCGCACGTCCATGAGATCGCGCCTGGACGATCGGAATACCGTTCACGCGCGTGTTGACCAGCGAGTGCGTGTGACCGCTCACAATGGCATCGACGCGTTCGGTGATCCGGCGCGCGAGGTCGACGATCTCGCCGCTGCAAGCCGTTGTGGCCGCGCGGTCGCAGAAGGCGCCGGCATGTGCGACGACGATCACGGCATCAGCACCCCGTCCCCGCAACGCACGCGCGTGTGCGTCGACGACCGGTGCCGGGTCGACGAACCGGAGGTCCGAGACGTTCACCGCCATCGTCGTGCGCGGCGTCTCCACCGTCGACACGCCGATCACGCCCACCTTGAGCGCGCCGACGGTCAGCAGGGTGTCATCGGGAACCCAGTCGACGTCGCGTCCGTCCGCGTACTGCACGTTCGCGCCGAGCACGGGATACCGGGCCTGCCGCATGCGCGCCCGCAGCGAGTCGCGCCCCCAATCCCATTCGTGGTTGCCGAGCGCCGCCGCCGAGTAACCGAGCGTGTTGTAGAGATCGACGACGGTAGCCCCGTAGCTGCGGTTCGAGGGAGCCGTGCCCTGGAACATGTCGCCACCATCGAGCAGCACGCTTGCACAGGACGCAACCGCAGCACATTCCGCGCGGGCGCGGCCGATGACCGCGGCGACGTACGCCGCGCCGCCGCGCCTAACGCCGGCGCTGTCGGGCCGCGGCTCGAAGGACCCGTGGAAGTCGTTCGTCGCAATGATCCGCAGCGTTCGTCCCGGGCGAGCCGGCAGCGGCGTCGGGCTCGGACGCCGAACCGCGGCCGGTCCCGGCCCGACAGCCCGTACCGGCCCGCCGGCACGCTCCGCGGGATTGGCGTGCATCGCCACATACGCCGCGTCGACGGCCGGTGCCGGCTCGAGGCGCCAGTTGGGCTTGAAGTACGCCTCCGGCGTCACCGTCCTGCGACGCGCGACTTCCTCGATCAGCAGCTGGCGAATTTCCTGCTGCTTATCGTACACGATCGGGGCGTCACGAAGCATCGCGTACCCGCCGCCGCCGCTCTGACGGTAGTTGTTGATGGCCATCGTGAAGGTGTCGCCATCCGCAACGGGCTTGCCGTTGACGGAGAGCGCCACCACGCGCGACCCCACGGGACGCGAGACGTCGATGACGTAGTCCGCGCCTGCAACGATGTCGTAGTTGTACCCCGGCACGCGCTCGTTCACGAGCGATATCGTGCGGCCCGTATCACCGGCGAACGTGCGGAAATAGCGCGCGCTGAACTCGAGGTAGTCACGCAGCTGCCGCCCCGAGATGCGTATCGCGCGCAGGGTGTTGTCGTATGGATAGAGGCGCGCCAGCTCCGCTTCGGTGATCGGCCCGGCATCGAGCGAGGCGTCCAGCGAGAAGGCCGGCGTCGACGCAAGATCGGCGTCGGCCGCTCGCCGTTCTACGTCGAGGACGAAATCGATGATCGGTGTGTCGCGAACCCGGGCCGAGTCCGCACGCCAGGCGACCGGTGTACTTCCGATGACGCGGTTCACGTATGCGACCGTCGCCTCGTGCGCGCGCGCAACCGCCGAGACGACCGCAGCATCCTCGCCATGTCCGGCCGATTGAACCATCGTTCCTCGGCTTCGTACGACTCGCCACGCACCGGCCGCCCGTTCCAGCGTCAGATGCGCGACACCAACGCTCGTCGCCCAGTTCTTCGGCTGGAGCAGTCGCGTACCGTTGATCACGGTGTCCGCGAGCTCCTGATGGGTGTGCCCGAACACGATCAGATCGATGCCGGGCACCTCACTCGCAATGCGCGCCGCCACGTTCTCGCTTCCCACGCCCGTCGCGACCGTGTCGTAGCCGGAACCGCCTGACAATCCCGAGTGCAGGACGACCACGATGATATCCGTCCCTTTCGCTCGAGCCTCGGCGACCGCCGTCCGAACTTCAGGCACGATATCGCGAAGCACGACTCGGCCGCGGAGGTTGTCGCGTTCCCAGACCATCGCCCCCGGCGTCGTCGCGCCGACGATGCCGACTCGCAGGCCGCCCCGCTTCACGATGACGTACGCGGGATAGGCGCGCGGACCGCTCGCGAGGTAGGCGTTGGAGGCGAGGAGCGGAAAGGACGCGTCCTTGATCGCGCGACCCAACGTGGCCAGGCCGTAGCCGAAATCATGGTTGCCGATAGCCGCGGCGTCGTACCGCATGGCATTCATCGCGGCGATCGCGGGGTTTCGTCGCGCCGTATCGATGCGCGCGGCCACGAAGCTGATCGGATTTCCCTGCAACATGTCCCCGGCGTCCACCAGTACGACACGATCCGGGTTGGCAACGCGCAGCGAGTCGACGATGGTGGCCGCGCGCGCCAGGCCACGGCTCGAGTCCGCAGCGCCGGCGTAGTAGTCCCAGCCAGTCAATCGACCGTGTACATCGGTGGTTGCCGCAACAACGAGGTCGACGGTCTCGGTGGCAGCGCTGGCCGGCTTTGCCGGTCCGGGATTGGCGGCGCACGAGGTTGAGCCGGCAAGGGCGACCAGCAGCGTGAGGAACGCCGTTCCGGTCGACCGCGGGATTCTGCGAAGCGACATTGACGAAAGCTACTGTGCTCGCCTACGCGGCAGAATCCGGTTCGGAGCGCGATTGACGAACCACCGCGGCACGGCAAGCTTGAGTCGATGGGCACTCACGCGCCATTCCCGCAGCCTGCCGCCCGCGCTGCCGCCGTCGACGGAGAAGCGCCGATACAGAACCGTGACGCTCAGGACGCTTCTCTTTACAGCGTCACCTCGCGAACGTCCGACGTGAACGATGCGGATGGGTCGGACGCCTCGTCGTTCCCGAAACCGCTGATCATCGGAATCGCTGGCGGATCGGGCTCGGGGAAATCGACGGTCGCGCGCAAGGTCGCCGAGGCGCTCTCGCAATCCTCCGTCGCGTTCCTCGACATGGATGCGTACTACCGCAACTTCGCACACCTCCCGATGGAGGAGCGGAAGCGCGTGAACTGGGACCATCCCGACGCGTTCGACACCGGGCTGCTCGTGTCACAGGTGCGAGAGCTGTGTGCGGGAAGGTCGGTGAACAAGCCAGTGTACGATTTCGTCTCGCACGTGCGCAGTGCACGGACCGAATGCGTGAACCCCGCCGATGTGGTGGTCCTGGACGGTATCCTCCTTTTCGCCGATGAAGACTTGCGAGCGTTGTGCGACATCAAGGTCTTCGTCGACGCCGACGC
Source organism: Gemmatimonadaceae bacterium (assembly GCA_036274195.1). Taxonomy (GTDB): domain Bacteria; phylum Gemmatimonadota; class Gemmatimonadetes; order Gemmatimonadales; family Gemmatimonadaceae; genus JAJKIV01. The sequence goes on from DASUGD010000357.1 coordinate 55,492, forward strand.
GGACGTTCGACTCGTGCGACGACTCAAACGCGACGTGATGAAGCGGGGGCGGACGCTCGAAGAGGTGATTGCGCAGTACCTCGAATTCGTTCAGCCGATGCACCTGCAGTTCGTCGAGCCAAGCAAGCGGTATGCGGACGTCATCGTGCCTCGTGGAGGGCACAACACCGTCGCCATCGAGATGATCGTCGCGAAGATTCAGCATCGCCTGAAAGGGCGGCCGGCGTGACCCAGGCGCTCGCTACAGGCGAACGACTACTGGTGGTGGACGACGAGCCGGACATCGCCGCCCTCGTGACGTTCCACCTCGTCAAGGCCGGGTACCGCGTCTCGACTGCCTCCAATGGTCCGGATGCCATCGCGCAGACGCGTCAGGAGCACCCGCACCTCATCGTCCTCGACCTCATGCTCCCGGGCATGTCGGGCTACGACGTCCTCGAGCAGCTTCGCGCGGACGACGCGACCCGCGACGTCGCGGTGCTCATGCTCACGGCGCGCAAGGAAGAACAGGACCGCGTTCGCGGACTCTCTCTCGGCGCCGACGACTATCTGACGAAGCCCTTCAGTCCGCAGGAGTTGGTGCTTCGGGTCGGTGCGATCCTTCGGCGCGTTGCGCAGGCGCCTAACCCCTCGGCCGACATTCTGCGCGTTGGCCCGCTGCAGATCGATCGAGGAGCGCACCGCGTTGCGGTGGAGGGTCATGATGTCGAGCTTACGCCCACGGAGTACCGTCTACTCGTCACGCTCGCCGAGCGGCGCGGGAGAGTCCAGGCGCGCGGCCACCTGCTCGAGACCGTATGGGAAGCGGCACCCGACATCCAGACCCGCACGGTGGACATGCACGTGCAGCGACTCCGAACGAAGCTCGGAGCGGCGGGCGATCTGATCGAGACGGTTCGCGGATTCGGGTATCGCCTGCGCGCAGCGGGGCAATCGCGGAGCGCGTGACGCCCGCCCCCCGGGTATGTGATCGTTCCCCGGCCCAACGCACGTGAGACTCACCCAGCGGCTCCTCATCGGCTCGCTGCTGATCATTGCGATACTGGTGGCGCTCTTCGTTGCGATCGTCGACGTGCGCCTGCGCGCTCGCTTGTACGAAGAGAGCTCCGCCGAAGTGCTGCGCGAGGCACGACTGGTTGCGGCACAATGGCGGCCCGGTCTCGACGTGGACTCGCTCGCCAATGCCGCCGGCGTTGCGCTCGGGCATCGGGTGACGCTGATCGACTCCACCGGCACGGTCGTTGGCGACTCGGAGTTCGACCCGCCCGCAGTCGAGAGCCTCGAGAACCACCTAACGCGGCCGGAGATCCAGGAGGCGCTTCGCACGGGGTCCGGGCAATCCCGCCGCGTGAGCGCGTCGGCCGGCGACGAGGAGCTCTACGGGGCCGTGCGGGCGGGCAGCGGGTTCGCGCGGGTCTCCGTCAGCGCCGCCGCGATTCAGGCGCTGTTCGCGCGTGCGCGTGCCGACGTTCTGCTCGCGTCCGGCTTCGCGATCCTGCTCGCCTTCGGGCTCGTCTTGGCATTCTCGCGATCGGTGGCTCGCCCTGTCGTGGAGCTGCGCGATGTGGCGCGCGCCCTCGCCGCTGGGGACCTGCAACGCCGTCCGTCGCTCGCGGCGCCTGGTGAAGTGGGCGACCTCGCGAGCGCCGTGCACCGGCTCGCGGAGCAGCTCACCAGCCGGATCGAGGCGCTGGAGGCCGAAGAAGTGCGGCTCGGTGCGCTCACCGAATCGCTCAACGAGGGGGTGATCGCGATCGACGCGCGGCAGCAGGTGACGCAGGTCAACCAGCGCGCTCGCTATCTGTTAGGCATCAAGGACCTGGCTCCCTTCCCCGTGTCCAATCTCCCGCGAGAGCGCAGTCTGCGAGAGTCGATCGGCGCGGCGCTGTCGGGGCAGGCCTTCGATGCCCACGAGGTGCAGATCGGCGGGCGCGAGCTCGCCCTCACGGCACGGCCTCTCCCGGCGGGTGGCGCGGTCGTCGCGCTGTTCGATCTCACGCCGGTTCGACGGCTCGAGACGGTCCGGCGCGATTTCGTGGCGAACGCATCGCACGAGCTGCGCACGCCGTTGACGGTCATTGGCGGCTTCACCGAGACGCTGCTCGACGAGTCGCTGCCTAACGACCAGCGCGAGCAGTTCGCGCGGACGGTGCTCGCCAACACGCAGCGGATGCAGCGCATCGTCGACGACCTGCTGGATCTGTCACGCATCGAGTCGGGCGGGTGGAAGCCGAACCCATCGCGTGTCGATGTCCGCGCGCTGGCATCCGAGGCACTCGCGGCGGCAGAGGAACGTCGTCCGGACAAGCCCGTGACGCTGGATCTGGACATCGCGCCGGACGCGAGATTGGTGTGGGCAGATCCGACGGCGCTGCGCCAAATGCTGACGAATCTCGTCGACAACGCCGTGCGACATACGAACGAGGGATCCGTGACGGTGTTCTCGAAGCGCGCGCCCGGCGGCGTTGCGATCGGCGTCAGCGACACCGGCATCGGCATTCCCGCCGATCACCTGCCCCGCATCTTCGAGCGATTCTATCGCGTGGATGCCGGCCGCTCTCGGTCGGAGGGTGGAACGGGGCTCGGGCTCGCGATAGTCAAGCACCTCGTGGAGGCACATGGTGGTCATGTCCGTGCCGAGAGCGCGGTGGGGCGCGGGACGAGGATCTGGGCCGAGCTTCCCGACACGCCTCCTCCTACATCGGGGTGAGGGACCGCGCGGGGTGACGTGACGGCCTGACCGAGTGCGACCGGGGCGTTACACGCGCGTCGCAAGTCCGTGACATGACTCGGGTAGTGTAACGGCGCATTGGACACGCCCACTTCGGGCTGGCTCCGTCACCCGTCAGGGACACCATGCGCCGATTCCGTGGGTTGCTCTACTCGATCCTCACGCTCACCGCGACAGCGCTGCAAGCGTCACGTCTCTCGGCACAGGATACGACGAAGGCGAAGGTCGATACCCAGCCGGCGCCCCCGCCGCCGGCTGCAGCGCGTTCACTCCCCGTCGACTTCTCGGGAATTCTCTACGCGAACTATCAGTACGGCGGCAACAAGGGCAATCGCAGCGTCGACCGCTTCGATGTCGATCGCGCCTATCTCACGTTTCGAGCGACGCCGGGCGAGCACGTCGCGGTTCGCATCACCGCTGACGTCTACCAGCAGCGCGACACCACACGGGACCAGTACTATCGCGGGTGGGCGCTACGCGCCAAGTACGCCTACGGGCAGTACGACTTCATCCGGGGCGTGGGCGATAGGCTGAAAGCAAACGTTAGGCTCGGTCTGCTGCAGACCGTCATCATCGACCACGAGGAGCAGTTCTGGCAGCGCGGCCTCGCCCAGGTCGCCATCGAGCAGAACGGGTTTTTCTCGTCGTCGGATGCGGGTGCAGCCACCACCATCACGTTCCCCCGGAAATACGGCGAGATCTACGCCACCATCACCAACGGGTCCGGCTATGGCTCTCGTGAGGTGGACCGATTCAAGGACTACCAGGCGCGCCTGACTCTCACGCCGCTCGTGAACACGTCCGGGTTGTTCAAGACCCTGACCATCTCGCCGTGGTACTCGAAGGGCGACCGCGCGAGCGACTATGCGCGCGGGCAGGGCACGCTCGATCCAGTTACCGACGCGCTGCGAAGGGACCGCGGCGGCGTATTTCTTGGCCTGCGTGACCCGCGGATGACTCTCGGCGCGCAGTTCGCCGAGCGGTGGGACGTCTTCGAATCCGCCGACACGACCGTGGACGCCGTTCCGAGGTCAGTGGAACGAACGGGACAGGTCGTGTCGCTGTACACGATCTTCAGGCCACTCGCCTTCATTGGCAGCGCGCCGAGCTGGCCCCTCGCCGTCACTCTCCGCGCCGACAACATCAGGAACGACGTCGACACCGACCCATACACCCGCAACTACATCGCCGGGCTGGGGTGGGAATTCAACAAGCGCACTTCCGTGACGTTCGACTTCCAGACCCAGGAACCGAAGAGCGGCAGTACGGCCGCCGATACCAAAGTGTTCTTCATTCACCTCATTGCCGGGTTCTGACGCCAACCGCGTCGACCTAACGAGATCTCATGCGCACCCGAACAACGTTCAGTCAGTCCTTCCTGGAGGCGGCAGTGACTCGTTCAACGCGTTTCGCGCTGGCGGCAGCGGGGTTCGCCACTGTTGCGTGCTCGGGCGGCGAATCCAAGCGGACATCCGACTCGGCGGCGACAAGCCCATCGCCCGCGACAGCGCGTTCCGCAGGCGTTGACCTGACGGGCGCCGGCGCGACGTACCCGTACCCGATCTATTCGAAGTGGATCTCGGATTACGCGGCGAAGACCGGAATCAAGATCAACTACCAGGCAATCGGGTCCGGCGGCGGCATTCGACAGTTGAGCGAAGGCACGGTGGATTTCGCGGGGTCGGATGCGCCAATGACCGATGAAGAAATGGCGAAGGCCAAGGGCGGACCGATCATTCACATCCCCAGCGTCCTCGGTGCCGTCGTCATCACATACAACCTGCCCGAGGTCACGCAGCCGCTCAATCTGAGCGGGGATGTCGTTGCGGACATCTTCCTCGGAAAGATCAAGAAATGGAATGACGGGCGCATTGCCTCGTTGAATCACGGAGCAAAGCTGCCGGCGAAGGACATTCTCGTCGTCCACCGGGCCGAGGCAAGCGGGACGACCTACATCTTCTCCGACTACCTGACGGCGGTGAGTTCCGCGTGGGCATCCGGACCGGGTAAGGGGAAGGAGCTCGAGTGGCCAGTCGGGTTGGGCGGCAAAGGCAACGACGGCGTGTCCGGTCAGGTGAAGCAGACGCCCGGAACCATCGGGTACGTCGAGCTGGCGTACGCGAATCAGAACAGGCTCCCCGTCGCGAAGATCAAGAACGCGGCCGGCCAGTATGTGGTGCCAGCCATCGAATCGATCACCGCGGCGGCCGCCGCCGCGGTGGAGAAGCTGCCACTGACCACGGACTACCGCGTGTCGATCGTCAACGCACCGGGTGCCCAGGCATATCCGGTTTCGTCGTTCACGTGGCTGCTCATGTACCAGAAACAGGCTGATGCGACAAAGGCCAAGAAGCTCACCGACTTCCTGAAATGGGCGCTCACTGACGGCGAGGGCGCAGCGGGAGCGCTGGATTATGCCCCACTGCCGGAAGCGCTGAGTAAGCAGTTGCTGGAGAAGCTGGCGTCGATCCAGGTCGGGACGGGATCGTGAGCGAAGCCGCTCGCCCGCTCGTTACGACGCGCCCGGACGACAACGGGAACGCAGCGCGGATCGAGGGGTCGGCTATCGGCGATACCGTGTATCGCTGGATGACGACCGGATTCGCGTTATGCATCCCGATCCTCCTGCTGTTCATTGCGCTCGAGGTCGGGGCGGCGGCTTGGCCAGCGCTCAAGACATTCGGCTTTGGCTTCCTGACCTCGAGCGATTGGGACCCACCGCACAACATGTTCGGCGCGGCACCGGCGATCTACGGCACGATCGTGTCGTCGAGCATCGCCGTCCTCATTGCAACGCCGTTCGCACTGGGCGTCGCCATTTTCCTCTCGGAGTTTGCGCCGTCATGGCTTCGCCAGCCCGTGGCGTTCCTCGTCGATCTCCTCGCAGCCATTCCGAGCGTGGTCTACGGGTTGTGGGGCATCTTCGTCCTCCAGCCCCTGCTCCGCGACTACGTCATGCCGTTTCTCTCCCGACTTCCGCTGAGCGGCCAGAGCGGACTGTTCGAGGGCCCGGCGTACGGCCCCAGCATGTTGAGTGCCGGCTTGATCCTCGCGATCATGGTGCTGCCGTTCATCTCCGCGGTCTCGCGCGAGGTGCTCACGGCCGTGCCGCGGTCGCAGCGGGAAGCCGCGCTGGCGCTCGGCGCCACGAAGTGGGAGATGATCGCCGACGCCGTCGTGCCCTACGCCCGGTCCGGCATCATCGGCGGCATCATCCTCGGTCTCGGCCGCGCGTTAGGCGAGACCATGGCCGTGACGATGCTCATCGGCAACGTCCACAAGATTTCCGCATCGCTGTTCGCGCCGGGTTACACGATGGCGTCCCTCATCGCGAACGAGTTCGCGGAAGCGACGGGTGATCTTCACCTGTCTGCCCTCATGGCGGTCGGCGCGGTGCTTTTCGTCGTGACGGTGATCGTCAACGCGCTTGCCCGTTGGCTGGTGTGGCGCGTCTCGCGTGAGGCACGCTCATGACGGTGACAAACCCGCGTCGCGGACCCGGAATCCCGGGGAAGCCACCCGGACGCGCGGCGCGCCCCTCCGTCATGCAGCGGGCCGCGGCGGAACGAACGCAGACCACCATCCGGCGTCGTCGCGTCGTCAACGTGGCGATGGTCGGAATCACGTGTGGTGCGGCGATCATCGCCACGCTGCCCCTCGTCTTCATTCTCGGCCACCTGCTCGAGGCGGGCGCGTCGTCGATCGACTGGAACTTCTTCACAGAGATCCCGAAGCCGCCCGGCGAGGCGGGCGGCGGCATGGCGAACGCCATGGTCGGCACGTTCGTGGTCATCGTCGCGGCCTCCGTGGTCGGCCTGCCGATGGGGATCGGCGCTGGTCTGTATCTGGCCGAGAACCGCGGGACGCACCTCGCGAACCTCGTCCGGTTCCTGTCCGACGTGCTCAACGGACTCCCCTCGATCGTGATGGGCATCTTCGCGTGGCAGTTTCTCGTGAAGCCGATGGGCAAGTTCACGGCGCTGGCCGGCGGGATCGCCCTCGGCGCCATGATGATCCCGCTCGTCACGCGCACGACGGAGGAGATGATCCGGATCGTGCCGGTCTCGCTGCGCGAGGCGGCGTTCGCGTTAGGCTATTCGCGGTGGCGGACCTCGCTGGTCGTGGTGCTGCGCACTGCCCTGCCCGGCATCGTCACCGGCGTGCTCGTGGCCGTCTCTCGCATCGCCGGCGAAACCGCACCGCTGTTGTTCACGGTGTTAGGCAACCAGTTCTGGTCGGCGTCCCTGCGAGAGCCGATTGCCGCGCTGCCGCTGCAAATCTTCAACTTCGCGATCAGCCCCTACGACCAGCAGCACGCGCTCGCCTGGGCGGGCGCCCTCGTTCTCATTGGCATTGTCCTCGTCATCAGCCTTGCAGCCCGCCTTGCGACGCGCTCCCGATTCGATCGCGGTGGCGACTGAGCCGCCGCGAGCTCCGCGCCCTACCGCAGCCGCGCTGCCCGCAGCGACTGGTGCCGAGCGTATTCGCCTCGAGGCGACCGCGCTCAGCGCCTTCTTCGGGTCGGTGGAAGCGGTCCGCGGCGTCTCGATCACGTTCCGCGACCGCGAGGTCACGGCGATCATCGGCCCATCGGGCTGCGGCAAGTCCACGCTGCTGCGATGCCTCAACCGGATGCACGAGACGGTGCCCACGGCCCGAGTCGCCGGATCCGTCTGCCTCGATGGCCAGGACATCTACGCCCGCGGGATCAACGCGATCGAGGTTCGACGGCACGTCGGTATGGTGTTCCAGCGCCCCACACCGTTCCCCACCATGTCGATCCGCGACAACGTCGCGGCAGGTCTTCAGATCCTCGGCCGCGAGAAGCCGTCGCGCGCCGAGACCGACCACATCGTCGAGGACGCGCTCAAGCGAACCGCACTGTGGGACGAGGTGAGCACGCGCCTCGAGGACAGCGCCGTCGGTCTCTCCGGAGGTCAGCAGCAGCGCCTGTGCATCGCGCGCGCGCTGGCCACGCGACCTGCGGTGCTGCTCCTCGATGAACCGACCGCGTCGCTCGATCCGATCAGCACGCAGAAGGTAGAGGAGCTCGTGTACGAGCTGCGCGGCGCCATGACCGTCGTGATCGTCACGCACAACATGCAACAGGCCGCGCGCGTGTCCGACCGCACGGCGTTCCTGCTCTCCGGTGAGCTGGTGGAGCTGGCGGCGACGAACTCGCTGTTCACGACGCCGTCGGACTCGAGGACCGAGGCCTACATCACGGGAAGGTTTGGATGACCACCGTCGGGAATCGGGAATCGGGAATCGGGAATCGACGATCGGAAGGCGCGGACAACGGGCGGCGCTCACCGGGCAGCTCCGGTTCCCTATTCCCGATTCCCGATTCCCTCCATCCCGGCACCATCCAGTCGAACAACTTCTCGTTCTGGTATGGGCCCAACAAGGCGCTCCACGACGTCAGCATAACGATTCCAGCGCGCGCCGTGACGGCGTTCGTCGGGCCGTCGGGCTGCGGGAAATCGACGTTCCTTCGCTCGATCAACCGGCTGAACGCACTCATTCCCGGCGCCCGACATACCGGGACGATCGAGCTCGACGGTGAAGACGTCTACGCCGCGGCGATGGACCCCGTCTCGCTTCGCCAACGAGTCGGAATGGTGTTCCAGAGGTGGAATCCCTTTCCGAAGTCGATCTACGACAACGTCGCGTACGGCCCACGGATCAACGGTGGCATGTCCCGGTCGCAGGTGGACGAGATCGTGGAACAGTCGCTGTGCCGCGCTGCGCTGTGGGATGAAGTGAAGGATCGTCTGCGACAGAGCGCGCTCGGACTGTCCGGCGGTCAGCAGCAGCGGCTGTGCATCGCGCGAGCGCTCGCCAACGAGCCCGAGGTTCTGCTGCTGGACGAGCCAGCGAGCGCGCTCGACCCGATCGCCACCCAGAAGATCGAGGAGCTGCTCTACGAGCTTCGGTCCGAGCTGACCGTCGTGATCGTGACTCACAACATGCAGCAGGCGGCCCGCGTCTCGGACTACACCGCCTTCTTCTACCTCGGGCGTCTCGTGGAAGTCAACGACACGGGGAGACTGTTCACGACGCCGCGCGAGGAGCGCACCGAGGCGTATATCACCGGGAGATTCGGATGAGCCCCGAGACCGCTGGCTTTCGCCACTTTCACGACCAACTGCAAACGCTGAAGGAACGGCTCCTCGAGATGTCCACCCGCGCCGAGGAGCTGATCGACCTGGCTGTCGATTCGCTCCTCACGCGCGACAGGGAGAAAGCCGACGCCGTCATCGCGGGCGACCGCGAGGTCGACATGATAGAGCTCGAGTGCGAGCAGCTCGCCGTGTCACTATTGGCCCTGCAGCAGCCCATGGGCCGCGACCTGCGCTTCATCATCGGGGCCATCAAGATCACGAGCGACCTGGAGCGGGTCGGGGATCACGCGGTCAACCTGGCCCAATCGGCGTTGCGTCTGATCGCGTTGCACGTCGAGATTACACCGACCCCGGAGATCGAGGACATGGCGCGGCGGGCTCGTCGCATGCTGGCCGAAGCTCTGGACGCGTTCATCAGGGCGGACGGATCGGTCGGTCGCGAGGTGTGCAAGGCCGACGATGCCGTCGATGCGCTTCACGACTCGGTGTTCCGAATCCTGCTTACACACATGATGGCCGACGCCCGGACGATCACCCCGTCGCTCGAGCTCCTGCTCGTCAGCCGAAACCTCGAGCGCGTGGCCGACCTCGCGACGAACATCGCCGAGGACGCCGTCTTCTTGGCAGAAGGCAAGCAG